>JBFXAS010000057.1:0-23805 GCA_050184075.1 Gemmatimonadales bacterium | reverse complement strand
GCAGTCGCTCGGGGTGCTCGAGCGGATGGCGAGGGACGGTGTGCGGGCCATCTGCCTCACGCCGCATCTCGAGGCCAGCCGGATCACCGAGGGGCCACCGCCCGCCCACGACGAGGCGTTCGCGCTGCTCGCCCCGAAGGCGCCGCCGGCCATCACCCTCCATCGCGGGGCCGAGATCCTGCTCGACCGTCGGCTGACGCCGCGGGTGGTGGCGACCAGGCGGGTCACCCTCGCCGGGAGCCGCTACGTGCTGGTGGAGTTCACCCGACTGGTGTCGCTGCCGGCCGCGACCGCCGCGCTCAAGGAGGTGCTGGCGGCGGGGCTGGTGCCGCTGCTCGCCCATCCCGAGCGTTATGCGGCGTGCTCGGTCGGCACGGTGCGCTCCTGGCGCGAGGCCGGAGCGCTGATGCAGGTGGACGCGACCACGGTGTTCCAGCCCACGGCGCGAGGCCAGAAGGCGCGCGAGCTGCTCGCGACCGGCCAGGCCGACGTGCTCGCGAGCGACAACCACGGCGACACCCGCGCCCTGCCGGAGATCTTCGAGCGGCTCGGCGCCTTGGGCACCAACGCGGCGACCATGCTGATGGTGGACAACCCCGCCGCGATCCTGGCCGACGGGTCGCCGGAGATGGTTCCGCCGGTCGAGGTGAAGCTCGACCTGGGCGGCCGGGTCCGAAGCTGGTGGGGACGGGTCCGCGAGTGAGCGCCGACAAGATTCGCCGGGGGCTCGACGAGCTGGCGCGGGTGGCGCGGCTGATGGCGCCCGATGCCGAGCTGGTGGCGGAGGTGGCCCGGCTCTACGTCGCGGTGCTCCGGCGGGGCGGGACCTTGTTCTTCGCCGGCAACGGCGGGAGCGCGGCCGACGCCCAGCACCTGGCCACCGAGTACGTGGTGCGCTTCCGCGCCCGGCGGGCCCCCTTCCGGGCCATCGCGCTCACCACGGACACGTCGCTCCTCACGGCGGCCGCCAACGATCTCGGGTTCGAGCAGGTGTTCTCCCGGCAGATCGAGGCGCTGGCGGATCCGAAGGACCTGCTGGTCGTCCACAGCACCAGCGGGGCGAGCCCGAATCTGGTGCGCGCGGTGGAAGCGGCCCGGGCGCTGAACCTCTCCGTGGTTGGGTTCCTGGGACGCGACGGGGGCGTGCTCCGGTCGATGGTGAATCTCGCGGTGGTGGTACCCTCCGCGGACACCGCGC
The DNA here is from genome assembly GCA_050184075.1 of Gemmatimonadales bacterium. Lineage (GTDB taxonomy): Bacteria > Gemmatimonadota > Gemmatimonadetes > Gemmatimonadales > GWC2-71-9 > SHZU01. Next base: position 22,607 of record JBFXAS010000057.1, on the reverse strand, counting down.
GGATCCAGGAGATGCATCTCACGCTGGAGCACCTGATCGTCGATCTGGTCGAGGAGTCGTTGGGGCACGCATGATCTCATTGGCGGGGAAGTCGGTTCTGATCACGGGCGGATCGCGCGGCATCGGCCGTGCGGCCGCGCTCCTGGCCGCCAAGGCGGGCGCGGACGTCGGGATCACCTATCACACCCGCGCCGCCGACGCGGAGCGGGTCGCGGGCGCGGTGCGCGCGATGGGCCGGCGTGCCTTCGTGAGCGGCGGCGACCTCGCCGACCCGAGCGTCGTGCGGAAAGTCTTTGGCGAGGCCAAGGCCGCGTTCCGGGGACTCGATCATTTTGTCGCCAACGCGGGCGTCTGGCCGAGCGAGGACGTGCCGCTCGCCAGCCTCAGCGACGCGCGCTGGCAGTCGACCATCCGGCAGAACCTCGACGCGGTGTTCCTCACCACCCGCGCGGCGCTGACGCTGCTGCGCCCAGGCGGCTCGGTCGTGCTGGTGTCGAGCACCGCCGGTCAGCGGGGCGAGGCCTTTCACGCCGACTACGCCGCCAGCAAGGGCGCGCTGATCGCGATGACCAAGTCGCTCGCCGGCGAGTGCGGGCCGGCGATTCGGGTCAACTGCGTGGCGCCAGGTTGGGTCGAGACCGACATGAGCGCCGAGACGCTGGCGACCGACCGAGCCCGGATCGAAGCGACCATTCCGCTCCGCCGGATTCCGCCGGCGGAGGACCTGGCGGGGCCGATCGTGTTCCTGCTCTCGGACCTTGCGCGCCACATCACCGGAGAAGTCCTCAACGTGAACGGCGGCAGCGTCCTGTGCGGATGACGGCCGGGCGCGGCCACCGCGGAGGCGCCGCCTGGTCGAGCTGAGCCTCCCGAGCGAGGTCGTGGCGATCGCCGAGCGCTTGGAGCGTGCCGGCTTCGAGGCCTGGTGCGTCGGTGGAGCGATTCGCGATGCCCTCCTCGGCTCGGCGCGCGACGACGTCGATCTCGCGACCAGCGCCCGGCCCGAAGAGGTGCAGCGGCTCTTCAAGCGCACGGTGCCGGTCGGGCTCAAGTTCGGCACCGTCGGCGTGCTCGACGCCAGGCGCCAGCTCCACGAGGTTACCACGTTCCGGCGCGACGTGGAGACCGACGGCCGCCACGCGGTGGTCGAGTACGGCGTCTCCCTCGACGACGACCTGGCCCGCCGCGACTTCACCATCAACGCGATCGCCTACCATCCCACCCGGCGGGAGTGGCGCGACCCGTTCGATGGCGCCGGCGATCTCGAGCGCCGGGTGCTCCGCGCGGTCGGCGACCCCGCCGCCCGCTTCCGCGAGGACTACCTCCGGATCCTCCGCGCGCTCCGGTTCGCCGCCCGGCTCGAGTTTGCGATCGAGCCGCCGACCTGGGAGGCCGCGCGCGCCGCGGCGCCCGGGCTCGCGCAGCTCTCCGCGGAGCGGGTGCGGGACGAGTGGCTCCGGAGCCTGGAGACCGCGCGATCGATCGGGAAGCTGGTGGCGCTCTGGCACGAGTCGGGCGCGGCCGCGGTCGTCATCCCTGAGCTGATGCGCCCGTGCCCCCTCGCGGTGGACGCGCCCGAGCCACGGGACCCGATCCTGCTCACCGCGCTCCTGGTCGGCACGCCGGCGCGCGTCCTGGAGCGACTCAGGGCGTCGGGCGCGGAGATCGACCGGGTCCTTCGGATGGAGCGCGCGCCGGCGGAGCCGGTATCGGGCGCGGCGGTCGACGTGCGGCGCTGGCTCAGCGAGGCCGGTCCCGCCGCGGACGACTGTCTGGCCCGGGTCGCCCTCACCACCGGCGCGCCGGCCTTCTGGGCGGACACGGTCGCGGGGATCCGGGAGCGGGGCGAGCCGCTCGCCCGCGGCGACCTGGCGATCACCGGCGACGACCTCCGCCGGGCCGGGTTCCCGCCGGGCCCGGCGATGGGACGGGTGCTCCAGACGCTGCTCGACCGGGTGCTCGAGGACCCCTCGCTCAATCGGCCCGAACGACTGCTCGAGCTGGCCCGGCTCGACGGATCGGCCCAGTGAGCGATCCGGGTCTCTTCGAGGCGCCCGGGCCCCTCGCCGACCGGATGCGGCCGGAGTCGCTGGCGGAGGTGGTCGGCCAGGGCGGCTTGCTGGCGCCGGGCCGAGCGTTAGGCGACGCGATCCGCCGGGGCGACCTGGGCAACGCGATCTTCTGGGGCCCGCCCGGCGTGGGGAAGACCACGCTCGCCCGGCTGGTGGCCAAGCACACCGACCGTGCCTTCGTCGCCTTCAGTGCGGTGACCGAGGGGGTGCCCCGGGTCCGCGAGATCATCAAGGAGGCCGAGGACCGGCGCCGCCTGGGGCGGGGCACGGTGCTCTTCTGCGACGAGATCCACCGCTTCAACCGGGCCCAGCAGGACGCCTTCCTGCCGCACGTCGAGCGGGGCACGATCGCCCTGATCGGGGCCACCACCGAGAACCCCAGCTTCAGCTTGAACGGCGCGCTGCTCTCGCGCTGCCGGGTCTTCGTGCTGGAGCCGCTCGAGGATGGCGCCCTGGTCGAGCTGCTCGAGCGCGCGCTGATCGAAGCGGATCGCGGTCTCGGTCGGCTCGGCGTGACCGCCGATCCGGAGGCGTTGGCCGCGATCGCCGGCCGCTCCGACGGCGATGCCCGCCACGCGCTCACCCTGCTCGAGGCCGCGGCCCAGCATGTCGGGCCCAAGGGACGGATCGAAGCCGAGACCCTCGAGGCCGTGCTCGCGCGGCGGATGCCGCGCTACGATCGGGCCGGCGAGGAGCACTTCAACCTGCTCTCGGCCTTCCACATGTCGCTGCGTGGGAGCGTCCCGGACGGGGCGCTCTCCTGGAGGGCGCGGATGCTGGAGGGCGGGGAGGACCCGCGGGTCCTGATCCGGCGGGCCATCGCGATGGCGGCCGAGGATGTCGGGCTCGCGGATCCGAACGCGCTGCTGATGGCGACGGCGGCGCTTCGGGCGTACGAGATGCTGGGGCCGCCCGAGGGCTACCTGCCGCTCACCGAAATGGTGATCTATCTGGCGACGGCGCCCAAGTCGAACAGCACGGTCCGGGCCCTCCACGCCGCGCTCGAGCTGGCCCGCGAAACGCCGGCGGCCCCGGTTCCGTCTCATCTGCGGAACGCGCCGACCCGGCTGATGAAGGAGCTCGGGTACGGGGCTTCGTATCGGTACGCGCACGACCACCCTGGCCATGTGGCGGCGCAGACCCATCTGCCGGACGACCTGGTAGGGCGGCAGCTGTACCAGCCGGGGGCGATCGGGTTCGAAAAAAAGGTGGCCGAGCGGCTGGCGTGGATTCGGGAGCGGTTGGCGGGCGACGCGGGAGACGCAAAGGGAGGCGAGTCATCGCAAGGACAATGATCGAGGTCGCGGCGCCCGTCGATCGGGCGATCCTGGTGGGCGCGCCCCGCAAGGGCAGCCCCGACGCCGACCGGCTGGTCGAGCACCTGGAGGAGCTGGCCCGGCTGGTCGACACGGCCGGCGCGGTCGTCGTGGGCCAGCTCTCCCAGCAGGTGGCGTCGCCCAGCTCGGCCACGCTGATCGGCGAGGGCAAGCTCGAGGAGCTCCGGGAGCTGGTGCGCCGGACCGAGGCCAACCTGGTGATCTTCGACGAGGAGCTCAGCCCGGTGCAGGGAGCCAACCTGGAGCGCGAGCTCAAGACCCGGGTGATGGACCGCGCCGAGGTGATTCTCGACATCTTCTCCACCCGGGCGCGCACCGCCGAGGCCAAGCTCCAGGTGGAGCTGGCCCAGCTCGAGTACCTGCTCCCGCGGCTGGCGCGGATGTGGACCCACTTGTCCCGGATCCGCGGTGGCATCGGTCTCCGGGGCCCGGGCGAAACCCAGCTCGAGACCGACCGCCGGATGATCCGGCGAAAGATCCAGCACCATCGCGCGCGGCTCAAAGACGTGGCGCGGCACCGCGACGTGGTGCGGAGCGGCCGCCAGCCGATGCTCGGCGTGGCGCTGGTGGGCTACACCAACGCGGGCAAGTCGAGCCTGCTGCGGGGCCTGACCGGCGAGAGCGAGATCTTCGTCGAGGATCGGCTCTTCGCCACGCTCGACACGCTGACCAGAGAGGTCGAGCTGGGCGAAGGACAGAGGGTGCGAATGACCGATACCGTCGGCTTCATCCGCAAGCTGCCTCACCACCTCGTCGCCAGCTTCCGGGCCACGCTCGAAGAAGCGCGGGAGGCCGACCTGCTCCTCCACGTGGTCGACGCGAGCCACCCCGAGTGGGAGGACCAGGTCGACGTGGTCGAGGCGGTGCTGTCCGAGCTGGATCTGGCGGAGCAGCCGTCGATGCTGGTCTTCAACAAGAGCGATCGGCTCAGCGATCGCGAGGCGTTCGTGGCGCGCGTGGCCGAGCTCTATCCGGGCGCCGTGGTCGTAAACACGGTCGAGCCTGGGGGCCTCGCTCCACTCCAGAGCGCGCTCCGGGCGCGCGCTCGGGCGGAGCGGCCGGTGCTCCGGGTGGTGGTGCCGCACACCGACGGCAAGCGGATCGCCGAGGTGTACCGGGCGGGCGAGGTGGTGAGCCGGGTGGACACGGACGAGGGTGTCGTCCTGGGTGTCCGGATGCCCGAGTGGCGGGCCCGCCAGATCCAGGGCTGAACGCCCTACTTCGCCACCATCGCCGGGCGCATCGCCGTCAGGATCTCGAGCAGCTGGTCGCGGGCGCTGGCTGGCATGCCCTGGTGGTCCATGGCCGCCCGCATGTGTCGGATCACGGCGTCGAAGTGGGCGTCGGTGATGGGCAGCCCTTCGTGGGTGGCCTCCATCGTCTGCCCGGTATAGAGGCACGGGCCGCCGGTTCGGGCGCAGACCAGGTCGACGATGCGCTGGCGGACCCGGGCGCCAGCGGCGGCATTGAGCCCTCCGAGAAACGGCGCCAGGGCCGGGTCGGCGTCGAACCGCTCGATGAAGTCGTCTACGAAGGCGGCGATTTTGTCGTAGCCGCCGAGCCGATGGTAGAGCGACGGCGGCGCGGACTGCGCCAGCGCGGGCCCGGCGCCGAGCGTCAGAACGGTCAGGCCGAGCGAGGCGAGCAGAAGCCGCGGATGGGGCATGGCAGGTCTCCGGAGACGGGGATGAGTGGGGCCGGGCGTCGGTGCCCGGCGCTCGCCAACTTGCCGAGCCGGGATCGACTGGGCATCATCTCAGGATCGATTCCGGTCCGATGACGATCATTCGCCTCCTCGGCGCCCCCTCACTCGAGGGGCCGGCGGGCCCGCTCGAGGGCCCCGCGGTTCACCGGCGGCGGCTCGCGCTGTTGGCCCTGCTGGTCAGGGCCCCCCGGCGGACGCTGGCACGCGACAGGCTGAGCGCGCTGCTTTGGCCGGAGGCGGATTCGGAGCGGGCGCGGCACAACCTGGCGGACGCGGTCTACGCGATTCGCAGGGCCCTGGGCGCCGCCGTCCTGCGGACCCGTGGGGACGACCTGACCCTCGCCGAGTCCGTCACGGCCGACGTGGACGAGCTCGAGGCCGCGGAGCGGGCCGACGACTGGGCTCGGGTGGTTCGATCCTATCCCGGCCCGTTCATGGACGGCTTCCACGTCAGCGCCGCCGCCGAGCTGGACCGCTGGCTCGAGGGCGAGCGGACCCGGCTTGCCGGCCTCCAGCGGCGAGCGCTGGCCTCCCTGGCGGAACAGGCCGAGCGCGACGACCGATGGCCGGATGCCGCGGCGTGGTGGCGGCGCCTGTCGTTCGAGGAGCCCTACGACTCCCGCATTGCCACGCGGCTGGTGCAGGCGCTCTGTCGGGCAGGCGATCGGGCGGGCGCTCTCGCCCACGCCGAGCGGCACGCCGCCCTCCTTTCGGACGAGCTCGGGCTCGAGGCCGATCCCGAGATTCGCCTCGCCGCGGAGCCCGCCCGAGTCCAGCCTCCGGAGTCGGCGGCGGTCCCGGACGCGGCGGCCCCCGGTCCGCCCTCCGCGGCTGGCGTGCCGACCCCCGCCGTCGCTCCGCCCGCCCGATCGCGGTGGGTCGTCGTGGCCTCCCTCGCGGCGACGCTCCTGGTCACGGTCGTGGCGAGCACCCGCTTCCGCGGGTCGATCTCGAACGAGCTGGTGGCCGATCGGATCGTCGTGCTGCCCTTCCAGAATCGCACGGGTGACCCCGCCGGAGATGGGTGGAGCGGGCTGGCCGCCGACCTGGTCGTCCGAGCGCTGGCGCAGGCCGAGGTCGGCGATGTCGTCCTCCCGTTCGAGCTGGCCCCCGGCGCGGGCTCCTCAGACGACGAGCGGCGGCGGTTGACGCGAGACGCGCGGGCCGGGCTCGCGATCGCCGGGGTGATCGACCGGGTAGGCGATTCACTGCTGGTGGGGGCCATGGTGAGCTCGGAGGGCTCGCGGGTTTCGAAGGCCCTGGTCTCCGTCGGTCCGGTGGCGGCCGGGGTTGCCGATCCCCGGGGCGGTCTCGAGGCGTTGGTGGGGCGGATCGTGGGCGCGGTGGCATCGCACCTCGGTCAGGAGGCTTCGGAGCATCCGTTTCCGGTTCGCGCGCCGACCTGGGACGCCTATCGGGTCTCCGTCGACGCCAACCGCGCCTTTCTGGACCGCCGCTTCGCCGAGGCGGCGGCGCTCTACCGTCAGGCCCATGATCTCGACACCACGGCGGTGGCCTACCTCCTCTGGTCGGCGGTCGCCCACAGCAACATCCGTTTCGGGGCCGAGGTTCAGGCTATCGTCGCTCGCGTCGCGCCGAAGCGGGACCGGCTCAGTCGCTTCGACGCAGCCCTCCTCGACTGGCTCGACGCGAAGCTCGCTGGCAACCTCGCGCGTGCCTTGGGCGCGGCCCGGGCCGCCCACGAGGTTGCCCCGCACTCGGGGCTCGGCGGGTATCAGCTCGGGTTCGAGCTGATCCGGTCGGGCCGACCGGCCGAGGCGGCGCGGGTGTTGCGCGGCCTCGACCCCGATCGAGGCTGGCTCGCGGAGTGGAGCAACTACTGGCTGCGACTCGCATCGGCTCATCACCTCGCGGGGGATCACCGCGCCGAGCTGCAGGCCGCCGAGCTGGGCTACCGTCGGCACCGGACCGAGGCGCTGTCGATCGCGAAGATTCGAGCGCTCGCCGCCCTGGGTCGCGAAGACGCCATTCAGGCGGCGCTCCGGGAATCCACCGATCCACCGGCCGCGCACCTCGCGGCGGCGAGAGCCCTCCGCAGGCATCGGCGCCCGTCGTCGACGAGCTTCGCCGAGCGCGGACTCGAAGCCCTCGGCGTTGCCGCCGTCGATTCGGGCTCGGCGCGACGGCTCCTCCGGGCGCGGCTGCTGTTCGAGGCCGGCCGACCGGCGGAGGCGCTCACGCTGCTGGAGGCTCTCCTCGACGAGCGGCCCACCAACGTCACGCTCCTCGGTTGGACCGGGAGCGTTCAGGCCCGGCTTGGTCTGGTCGCGGACGCTCAGGCGATCCTCGCCCGGCTTCGGACCGCCCACCCATCGCCGAGGCGCGAGCGGGACGAGAGCTTTGCCCGGGCCGCGATCCACGCCGAGCTGGGCTCGGACCCGCGCTACACGCTGGGGCTGCTCCGGCGGGTCACGGCTCTCGGTTGGGGCTTCGACGAATTCCACTATTCCCCGTTCTTCGACCAGATCCGGTCCGACCCGGAGCTGATCGAGTTCTTCGCTCCGCACGGATAATCCGACGATCGGCCGTGCCGGCAGATCGGCTGGGAATCGTCTCCGACGGGGGCAGGCGCGGGAGACGGGTCGGGCCGGCAATCGTTGCCATCGGGCGGCCGGAGATGCCGGACCTTGGCGCACGCGCCGGACGGGGACCGAGAATCGACCACCGGGCGGAACGGGCCGCGGGTCGAGCCTGGCTCGGGGGCCGTCTTGTAAGTTGTTGATTGACAGGGTATTGCGTTATCTCTTCCAGGCGGGCTGCGGATTGGCGAAGAGCCGAGCCGGATTCCGGTCCGATTACGCAAGTTTTGGCATTCACCCTGCTTAGGCAGCGACGCGCCGCAGATCGGCCAAGGGATCGCTGGGATCGCGATGTCCCTCGCTCACAATCGTTGCCCCGAATCGCAAGCTGGCACCGCTCAGGCGGCCCGGTCGAGGCAGGGGCCCGTCAACGGGGGTGGTCTTGAAGGGAGGCGCGCCGAGCGTGGAAGGGCACCGCAACAACTTCGACTTGCTCCGCCTCGCGGCGGCACTGCAGGTCGTGGTGCTGCATGGCTTTCGCCATTTGGAGCTCGGCACCGATGGGCTGCCGGGGCTGATCCATCGGGTGGTTGGCTACTTCCCCGGGGTGCCGATCTTCTTCGTTGTCAGCGGCTTTCTGATCGCCGGGTCGTGGGAACGATCGCCGGACCTCGGCCGCTATGCGCGCAGCCGGCTGCTCCGAATCTACCCAGCGCTCTGGGTCGCCTTCGCCGCGGCGCTGTTGATCGCCGCCGCCTGGGGGGCGATCGGTGCTCCGTCGCTCTTGTCGACGGGCTTCTGGGCTTGGACCGTTGGGCAGCTCTCCTTCGTCCAGTTCTACAACCCGCCGTTTCTCCGCGATTTCGGCGTCGGCGTCATCAACGGAAGCCTCTGGACGATTCCGGTCGAGCTGGCCTTCTACCTGGCCATCCCGATCCTCTACCGGACGGTGGTCGACCGCGGGTCGCGCCGGGGAGACGCCTGGCTCATCGGCCTCGCCGTCGCGTCGTTTCTCAGCTACGCCATCTGGCTCGGCCGTGACCATGACGGCCTCGGCTTCGGCGTGAAGCTGTTGAGCGTCTCGCTCGTTCCCCACTTCCACATGTTCGCGCTCGGGATGCTGCTGCATCGCCGGCGGGAGCTCGTGACGCGTTGGCTCGAAGGCCGCGCGCTCGCCTGGGCGGCGCTGTTCCTCGCCACGATGATCGGCTTCGACCTCGCCGGTCTCGGAGCTGGGGCCGGCCGGCCGCTGATGCTGCTGGCGCAGCGGCTGCTGCTCGCGGCGTTCACGATTTCGGCGGCGCTGACCGGCCGCGGGCTCGCGCGCTGGGTGCTCCGTGGCGCCGATCCCTCCTATGGGGTCTATCTCTATCACATGTTGGTGATCAACGTCTTGGTCCAGGCGGGCATGGTCGCGAGCTACCGATACCTGGCCGCAGCGCTGGTCGCCGCGTTGGTGCTCGGCACCCTCTCCTGGTTCGTCGTCGAGGCGGCCGCGCTCAAGCGCAAGGGGCCGGCCCGCGCCCGACCAGCATCGATCGTCGCCACGCGGCCCGGCCCCCGGGTGGAGCACGCCACGTGACCGATCCGCTCCTTCGCGAAGGCCGCTGCCTGGTGATCGGCGAGGTGGCTCAGGCGCACGACGGCAGTCTTGGCCTGGCGCACGCCTTCATCGACGCGATCGCAGAGGCCGGCGCCGACGCGGTCAAGTTCCAAACCCACATCGCGGCGGCCGAGAGCACTCCGAGCGAGCCGTGGCGGGTGCCGTTCAGCCGGCAGGACCTCAGCCGCTACGAGTACTGGCGCCGCATGGAGTTCACCGAGGACCAGTGGGCGGGCCTCAAGACCCACGCCGACGATCGCGGTCTCCGGTTCTTGAGTTCGCCGTTCTCGATCGAGGCGGTCGAGCTGCTCGATCGGGTCGGGGTGGCCGCCTGGAAAGTCGCCTCCGGCGAGGTCAACAATATCGAGCTGCTCGAGCGGATGACGCGGGACGATCGGCCGGTCCTGCTCTCGACGGGCATGAGCGGCTGGGAGGCGATCGATCGCGCGGCCGGGACGGTGCGGGCAGCCGGCTCCCCGCTCGCGGTGCTCCAGTGCACGACCGCGTATCCATGTCCGCCCGAGCGGGTGGGACTCAACCTGCTGGCCGGGCTCAGGGACCGGTACCGCTGCCCGGTGGGGCTCTCGGACCACTCCGGCACCATCTACCCCGGCTTGGCCGCGGCCGCGCTGGGCGCCTCGGTGCTCGAGGTCCACGTGACGCTCTCCCGGGCGATGTTCGGTCCGGACGTCGTGGCCTCGGTGACGAACGACGAGCTCCGGCAACTGGTCGACGGGGTGCGGATGATCGAGCGGATGCTCGCCGCGCCGGTCGACAAGGATCTGATCGCCGCCGACCTCGCGCCGGCGCGGGCGCTGTTCACCCGGAGCCTGGTGGCGAGGCGCGACCTGGCGGCCGGCCATCGTCTCACGGCGGCGGACCTCGTGGCGAAGAAGCCGGGCAGCGGCATCGCGCCGGAGCGAGTCGACGAGCTGCTGGGGCGTGTGCTCGTTCGGCCCGTCGCCGCCGACACGCTGCTCTCCTGGGACGATCTGGAGGCGGGGCGATGAGGCGCCGCAAAGTCTGTGTCGTGGTGACCGCGCGACCGAGCTACAGCCGAATCCTGACCGCGCTCCAGGCGATCGCGCGTCATCCCGATCTCGAGCTCCAGATCGTGGTCGCCGCGTCCGCGCTGCTGGAACGCTACGGCACGGTGGTCCGGGTGATGGAAGAGGACGGCCTCGACATCGCGGCCCGGGTCTTCATGGTGATCGAGGGAGAGAACCCCGCCTCGATGGCGAAGACTACCGGGCTCGGACTGATCGAGCTGGCCACCACGTTCGACAACCTGCGGCCCGACGTGGTGGTGACGGTCGGCGATCGCTACGAGACCCTCGCGACGGCGACCGCGGCCGCCTACATGAACCTGCCGCTGACTCACGTTCAGGGTGGGGAGGTGACCGGCTCGATCGACGAGAAGGTGCGGCACGCCACCACCAAGCTGGCCGATCTGCACCTGGTCGCCACCGAGCGGGCCAGGGAGCGGGTGATCCGACTCGGCGAAGACCCGGGCGCGGTTCACGTGACCGGCTGCCCGTCCATCGATCTCGCGGCCGAGGTGTTGGCCGAGGGGGCCAACCGCTTCGATCCGTTCGAGCGGTACGGGGGGCTCGGCGCGACCCTGGATCTCTCGAAGGGCTACCTGGTCGTGCTTCAGCATCCGGTCACCAACGAGCACGAGGAGGCGCGGCGCCATGTCACCGAGACGCTCTACGCCGTCAAGAACGTCGGACTCCCGGCGATCTGGTTCTGGCCCAACGTCGACGCCGGGTCGGATGGGACCTCGAAGGGGATCCGGGTCTTCCGCGAGCAGGAGCGGCCTTCGCAGTTCCACTACTTCCGCAACATGATCCCGCGGGACTTCCTGCGACTCCTGGTCAACTGCTCGGCGATCGTGGGCAACTCGAGCGTGGCGATTCGCGAAGGCTCCTACCTCGGGGTGCCCGCCGTTTCGATCGGCAGCCGGCAGAACGGTCGCGAGCGGGGGCCCAACGTGATCGACGTCGGCTATGAGCGGGGGGCGATCGAGGCGGGGATCCGCCAGCACCTCGCCTCGGCGCGGCCGGCGCGCTCGGAGCTCTACGGCGACGGCCGAGCCGGCGGCAAGATCGCCGAGCGGCTCGCCCGGGCGGAGCTCCGCACCGCGAAAGTGCTGGCCTACTGATGGGCGGCGTGCTCGGCTTGATCCCGGCCCGGGGCGGCTCCAAGGGAGTGCCGAACAAGAATCTGCGACCCCTCGCGGGCCGTCCGATCATGGCCTACGCGATCGAGGCGGCGGCCGCCTCCGGCGTGATCGACCGGGTCGTGGTATCGACCGACAGTCCGGCGCTCGCGGATCTGGGCCGCGCGCTGGGCGCCGAAGTGCCGTTCCTGAGACCCGCCGAGCTGGCGACCGACGAGGCGCCGATGCTGCCGGTGATCCAGCATGCCGTCCGCGAGCTGGAGGCGGCCGGCTGGCCGGTGGCCACCGTGGTGCTGTTGCAGCCCACCTCGCCGCTGCGAACCGGAGACGACCTGCGGCGCGCGATCGAGCTGCTCGAGCGCACCGAGGCGGACAGCGTGGTGTCGGTCCAGCCGGCACCGCGACACTTGTCACCGGACTTCGTCTTCCGGGTCGAGGGAGACCGGCTCGAGTGGTTCCTTCCCGGCAACGAGCGCGTCACCCGCCGGCAGGACGCGCGGACCGCCTACTTCCGGGACGGAACCGTCTACTGCACCCGCAGGGACGTGATCATGGACGGAAGCATCTACGGGCAGCACTGCGTGCCGCTCCTGATGCCGGCGGGATCGGGCGTCACGATCGACACGGAGGACGACTGGGTGGAGGCGGAGCGACTGCTCGTGAAGCGAAGGACCGCCCGATGATCGCGCGCGTGCCGGGCCGGGACGTCGAGTCGCGTCCACGCCTCGGCGTGGTGCTCTCGAACGGATGGTCGATCAAGAACCTTCTCCATTCGGGCGCCTTGGCCCGGTTGGCCGAGTCGTTCGAGCTGGTGGCCTGGGCGCCGGAGAAGGAGCTCGAGGGCCTGCGTTCCATGGCCCCGCGCTTCGGGTTGCCGGAGATTCCGTGGGAGCCGTTTCACGTTTTTCAGGAGGGAGCGGCGCACCAACTGGTGCGCCAGGTGCAACGCACCGTGTTCTACGCGCATCACGACGTCGCGACCGAGCGGATTCGAGCGCAGAGCAGCCGGTCTTCGCGCACCGCGATCCAGCGCGGTGCGACCCGGATGGCAGGCTTGCTCGGCCGCTCGCCGGCGGGGAGCGCGGTCTTGAGCGTGGCCAACCCGCTCCGGCGCCGGCTCGGCTATCGGTCCTTCTACGCGGGGGCCTTCGACCGGCATCGTCCCACCCACCTGCTGACCGGCAACCCGGTCGACTTTCGCGAGGACCCCTTCGTCTACGAGGCGCGGGCGCGCGGCATCCCGGTCGCGACCATGGTGGCGAGTTGGGACAATCTGACCAGCAAGGGATTCATGTGTCGCGGGTTCGATCGGATCCTGACCTGGAACGAGTTCATGCGGGCCGAGGTTCATCGGTACTACCCGGACTACCGCTCGGAGCAGACCATCTCCGTCGGGATTCCGCGATTCGACGTCTACGCCAAGCCGTTGCCGGCCGGCTTCGCGCGCGAGCCGTTCCTTCGCGCCCTCGGCCTCGATCCGGCCCGGCCGATGATCCTCTACGCCAACACGGCCACCCGGCTGATACCGGAGCAGCCGCAGGTGATCGCGCACCTCGCTGACGCGATCGCCAGCGGCGAGCTCCGGCGCGACCTCCAGGTGCTGGTGCGCTGCCATCCGCGTGATCCGCTCGAGCCCTACCAGGCGCTCGGTAACCGGCCCGGCGTGGCCGTCTGGCATCCATCCCTGGACAAGGGGGACGTCTACGGCTGGCTGCCCGATGCCGATCATCTCTGGGTGCTCGCGGCGATGATCAAGCACGCGGCCGTCACCATCAATCCGTGCTCCACCATGACGCTCGACGCCGCGATGTGCGACCGGCCGGTGGCGAGCATCGCCTACGACGGCGACGCCACCAAGCCGTATCACGACTCGATCGCGAGCGCCTACGACTACAGCCACGTGGGGCCGGTAGTCCGGTCGGGCGCGACGCCACTGTGCCGGAGCCGGTCGGAGCTGATCGGCGCGGTGGCCGCCTATCTGAACGATCCGAGCGTCCACCGCGCCGAGCGGCGCGCGCTGGCCAACGAGCTCTGTCTGGCCGATCGGGGACCCGCCTGCCAGCGGCTTGGGGCGGAGCTCGAGCGCTGGGCCGGCCTCGTGGGCGCGAGGCGATGACCAGTCGGGCCGCGATGCTCCGGGCGGTCGAGGAGATCCGCTCCTCGTTCCCGCCGTTCGCGCTGGTGGTGCTGGCGGCGGCGTTCGCCGGCATGGTCTGGCCGGCGCCGATCGATTTCGGCTATCAGCCGGCCGCGCGGGCGCTGATCCTCTACGCGGTGATCGGCTCGACGGCCCTCGCCGTCGCGCTCTCGCTCGCGGGCCGGGACATGCTCTGGGTCGCGTTGCTCGGCCCGTTCGTGATCCAGTACTACCAGGTCGCGCTCGGCTGGGAGGTGACCCTCGGCTCCACCAGCCCGCTCCGGGTGGCGCCCGTGCTCGGCGTGCTGGCGCTCCTCGCGGTCGAGCTGACCAAGCGGCCGGTTCGCCTCTCTCGAGCTGAGGCGGCGGTCACCGTTCTCTGGGAGCTGGCCTGCCTGATCTGGCTGGTCGAAGGCCTCGCCGCGACGGGCACCGCGGTTCCCCTGGTCACCTGGCTCCTCAATGCCGGTGTGCCGCCGCTCTGCTACTTCCTGGTGCGCGACCGGCTTGCCGCCCCGGACCGGGCCGCCGCGGTCGGGCTCTCGGTCCTGGGCGGCTTCTTGATCCTGATCGTGGCCTCGATCGGCATCTCCTTCGTGGCGCTCGACTACCGGGGCTCCGCCAGCCTGCTGGCCGCGCGGAACGCCAACGACGGCAACATCGTGCTCGGCTACCTGATGCTCGCCTGGCCGATCGCGGTGCTGACCGCGCGTGCGATCCACGGCGCGCTGGTGCCGGCGCTCGGCCTCTCCTTCGTGGCGGGCGCCGTGCTGCTCTTCTCCCGCGGGGGCCTCCTGGTGGTGCCGCTCCTCACGATCGGCACGCTGGTGGTGCTGGCGGGTCGACCGCTCAAGACGCTCGTCTCGCTCCTCGTGATCGGCGCCGCGGCTCTGGGGCTCTGGGTCGCCCTGGGCGACTCGCTTGGCCTGATGGAGGCCTGGACCGCGCGGCTCAACTTCACTCAGCTTCAGCTCACCGATCTCTGGGCGGTGCTGGCCACCCTGCAGGATCAGTTGACCAGCAGCGGCCGGTCGGAGATCTGGGACCTGGCGCGCTCGCTCTTCCGGAGCTCGCCGCTCACCGGCGCGGGGTTCAACAGCTTCGAGGCGGCGGGGCCGGGCTATTCGGAGGCCCACTCGCTCTTCTATCAGACGCTGGGCCAGCGCGGGCTCCTCGGCGTGGTCTTCCTGTATGGCTTCCTCGGATGGTGGCTCTGGACCTTGCTCCGTCCGGTCGCCGCCGCGGGTGAGGTGCGCGAGCGGCTGGTTCGTCTGGGAGGTGTGCTCTCCTGGCTGGTCTTCACCCACGCCGTCGGGTCCGGCCTCGTGGTGACGACCGGCGGGGGGCTGATGGTCAACGTCGCGGGGGCGATGCTGTTGATGATCGCGCTCCAACCCATGGGCGCGAGTCGGAGCGGCACCGCGTGAGATTCTTCTCCTCGCTCCTCTCGCTGCTCTCCTGGCGGGTCGTCGCGGCCGCGGTGACGGTGACCGAGCGCCTGCTGCTCGCCGCGATGCTCGGCCCGAGCCGGCTGGGCACCTTCGGCATTGCGAGCAGCACCATCGCGATCCTGAGCCGATGGCTCTCCTTCGGCGCGACGCCCGCCGCGCAGTACGCGGGCGGTCGGCAGACCGGTTCGGCGCCGCCCGCCCGGGCGGTGCTCCTCTACGGCGCGCTGGTCGCGCTGGCAGCGCTCGTGATCTGTTGGGTGGCCACGCCGCTGATCGGCGGACTGATCTTCGGCGACAAGAGCGAGGCGCTCGAGATCTTCGTGTTCTTCCGGCCCTGGCTGCCGGTGTTGATCGTCGGGATGACGCTCTCGCTCTTCCTGCTGGGCCAGGGTCGGATCCGAATCTACGGCGCGCTCCAGGTGCTGCCCGAGCTCGGCTTTCTGGCGGTACTGGTCGCCTTCTGGCTCCTCGGGAGGGACCTCGAGGGCGCGCTCTGGGGGCAGGTGACGGCCTGGGCCGTTCTGGGCGTGGTGGCGCTCGCGGCCAACCGCTCGACGCTGGCCGGCGGTCGGCTCAGCAGGAGGTCCTTTGCGGAGGTCTCCAGCTACGGCGTTCGCGCGTGGCCGCTGGTCTTCCTCCAGTTCGGGATCGCGCGGGTGGCCCTGCTGGTCGGCGCCCGCTTCGTCGAGGCCGAGGCGCTGGGTTACTACGTGCTCGCGTCGGGGCTGGCGGATGCGCTCACGCTCTTTCCGGGGCTCGTGGCGCAGCTGGTCTTCAACGCGGCCGGCCGACCCGGGCCCGGTGTGCGGGAGCTGGCGTTTCGGGTGATCCGGCTCTCCACGGTCGCGCTGGTGCTCGGCGCGACCGCGGTCGCGCTGGTGGGGAAGCCGCTTTTCGTCCTGGCGTTCGGCCAGCCCTACGCGCCCGCCTGGCTGGTGCTGGTCGTGCTGCTCGGGACCACCGTCTGCCGCGGCACCTTCGCGCTCCTGATCGCGGTCCTCTCCGGGCGCGGCCGACCGGGGCTCAGCAACGTGGCCCAGATGGTCGAGCTTACCACCTTGCTGGTGCTGGTGCCGATCGGCGCGGTGCGGTTTGGCGTGGTCGGGATGGCCGGCGCCGCCGTGGTGGCGAGCGTCGCCGGCTTGGTCACGGCGGCCTTCCTGGTCGGTCGGCTCGAGGGAGCCCGGGTAACAGAAGTACTGCTGGTCCGATCGGAGGACTGGTCGGTGCTCCGGCGTCGACTCGGCGAGCTGGTCCGGCGCCCCACGCTCGAGGCCCGCAATGCGGACTGAGGTCGAGGTCCTGCTGGTGTCGGCGACGCCGCCCCCGATCGGCGGGGTCGCGTCGTGGACGCGGACCTTCCTCGCGCTGGCGCCCGACTACGGCATCCGGATCCGGCACTACGAGACCCGGGTCGAGGGCGCCCGGCTCTCGCCGCGTGGGCTCTGGCGCGTGGTGCGGGTGACGCTGGGGCCGGTGGGATCCCTGCTCCTCGGGCGCGGACGTGGCGCAGACGTGGTTCATGTGACGGCCGGCACCGGGGGCGGGCTGTTGCGGGCGTCGCTGCTCGCGGCGGCGGCCCGGGTGCTGGGCAAGGCCGCGGTGGTGCACCTGCACAGCCGGCTCCACACGGCGAGCCCGATCGAGCGTCGGGCGATGGGTCTCGCGATCCGGCTCGGCGCCCGGGTGGTCACCCCCAGCGAGGCCGACGCGCGGGGGGAGCACCGCCTGGCCTGGATCGGCAACCTGATCGCGCCCGAGTTCGCCAGCGGGTCGCCATGGCGGCTGGCGGCGCGGCGCGGGCTCCGGCTCGTCTACGTCGGATGGCTGATCCACGCGAAGGGTCTCTCGGACCTGGTTCGCGCGGTGGCGCGCGCTCCCGGTGTCGAGGTCGATCTGATCGGCCCGGTGGTGCGCCCGAGCGAGGCCCGGGAGATCGAGACGTTGATCGACCAGCTCCAGGTCGGCGGCCGGGTCAGGATCCGCGAGCCGCTACCGGTGGCCGAGTTGCGCGCCGCCATGCTCGAGTACGACGCGCTGGTGCTGCCGAGTCACCGCGAGTCGTTCGGTCTGGTGGCCGCGGAGGCCATGGCGATCGGGCTGCCCGTGGCGGCGACCCGAACCGGGATGCTGGAGACCGCGCCCGACGAAACCTTTCACGCGGTGCCGATCGGCAATGCCGACGGGCTCGCCACCGCCCTGGAGCGATTGATGGCTGACCGCGATCGGCTGCTGCCGGGCCTCTCCGACGCGGGGCGCCGCTTCGTGGATCGAGCCTACTCCCCGGCGGCGATCTTCGACGGGTGGCTGGCCCTCTACCATCGAGCGCTCGGCCGACCCGCGGCGGAGTTGGAACACGCCCAGGCCGGCACCGGTGCCGGAGGACGATGACGATGACCGATGGTGGCGCTGGTCGTGGGACGTCGTTAGGCTGGCTCTCTGGCGCCCTCCGCACGGAGCGGCGACTGCTCGGTGCCTGCCTGCTCGGCGGGGCGATCCTGCTCTCGATCGTGAACTTCCGCCCGCGCTCCTACACCGCGAGCGCGTCGTTCGTGCCCCAGGCGAGCTTCGGCGCTCGCAGCTCGATCTCCGGTCTGGCGGCCCAGTTCGGGTTCAGCCTGCCGACCGGCGAGGCGACCGCGAGTCCCGCGTTCTACGCGGATCTCCTCAAGTCGGAGGAGATCGTGCGCGGGGTGGTGTTGGGGAGCTACCAGATCTCTACCGATGATGGCCCCAAGCAGGGCAACCTGATCGAGCTGCTCGGGATCGAAGGGCCGAACGACGCGGTCGAGCTCGAGGTCGGCGCAGCGCGGGTGCGGACGCTGCTCGGCGTCCTGCGCAACCGGGAGACCGGTCTGGTCCGGCTCACCTTCAAGGCGCCCTGGGCCGAGCTGGCGCAGCAGGTGGCGCAGCGCTTTCTCGACCTGCTCAACGAATTCAACCTCGAGCGACGGCGCTCGCAGGCGGCGGCGGAGCGCGAGTTCGTGGAAGGTCGGTTGGCCGAGGTGCAGGGTGAGCTTCGGGAGGCGGAAGGCAAGCTGCAGGACTTCCTGACCAAGAACCGCGACTTCCGCAACTCGCCCCGGCTCGCGTTCGAAGAGGAGCGCCTGAGCGCCGACGTGAGCGCGCGGCGGCAGGTGGTCTCGTCCCTGGTGCAGGCGTTCGAGCAGGCGCGGATCGACGAGGTGCGGGACACCCCGGTCGTGACCATCGTCGAGGCGCCTGTCGTCCCCGCCACGCCCAATCCGCGGGGCCTGGTTCGGAACGCCGCGCTCGGTCTGGTGCTCGGCGCGATGCTGTTCGTCGCCGTCTCCTTCGCGCGCGATGCCCGGCGCCGACGGGTCGAGGGCTGACCGATGCGCCTCGTCTGGGTGAACCACTACGCGGTCACGCCCGACCTGCCCGGGGGCACCCGGCACGTCGAGCTGGGCCGTGAGCTGGCTCGTCTGGGCTGGGAGGTCTCGGTCGTCTCCACCGACTTCCATTTCCAGGAGCGTCGCTTCCGGCGGCGGAGCGACGCCGCCGACCGACGGTTGATCGAGGAGCGGGTGGCCGGAGTCCGGATGCTCTGGCTCTGGAGCGCGCCCTATCGCGACAACGACTGGCGCCGGCTCTGGAACTGGGTCTCGTTCGCCAGGGGGGTGCTCCGGCTCCGCACGCCGGCCGACGTGGTGATCGGCTCTTCGCCGCATCTCCTCGCCGCCGCCGCGGCCGCGCGCAAGGCCAGGCGGGACGGGGCCCGATTCATTCTCGAGGTGCGTGACCTCTGGCCCGAGAGCATCAGGGCGGCGGGTGGGCGGAAAGGACCGGTCTACCACGCGCTCGGGGCGATCGCGAGCTGGCTCTACCGCCGCGCCGAGCGGATCGTGGTGCTCACCCGCGGGGTAGGCGACCGGCTGATCGAGCGGGGCGTGGACCCCGAGAAGATCGTGTTCGCGCCCAACGGGGTCGATGTGGAGGCCTTCGAGCACGTCGTCGGCGAGCCGCGGCCGGTGGTCACATTCGGCTACGCGGGCGCCCACGGTCCGGCCAACGGGCTCGATTGCCTGCTCGACGCCGCGGAGCTGCTCAGGGACGATCCGTCGATCCGGATCGTCTGCGTGGGCGACGGACCGCTCAAGCCCGTCCTCGCCGCCCGGGTTCGCGAGGCCGGGCTCTCGAACGTGAGCTTCGAGCCGCCGGTCTCCAAGGCGGAGGTGCCGGGGGTGATGGCTCGCTTCGACGTCGGGCTGATGCTGCTGCGCGAAGCCGAGCTCTTTCGGTTCGGCGTGAGCCCGAACAAACTCTTCGACTACCTCGCCGCAGGGCTGCCGGTGGTGTCGAACGTTGGTGGTGACGTCGCGAGCATGATCGCGGCGGCCGGCGCGGGTGAGACGGTCGCCGGCGGCTCGCCCTCGGCACTGGCCGAGGCGATCCGGCGGATGGCCGCGCGGGCTCGGGCCGAGCGGCTCGCCCTGGGCGCGGCGGGACGCGCCTGGGTGGCCGCGAACCACGGCCGGCGCAACGTGGCCGAGCATCTGGACGTCGCTTTTCGCCGTTTGGTCGGGGCGACGGCGTGACCGCGCTGCTCAGTCCCGCGGCCGTGGCCGCCGTGGCTCGGACATACGGAGTCGCCGGCGTCGTCAGACGCTCGATCCACGAGATGCGGCGGCGGGCGGGGTGGTATCGTCTCGAGCCCAGGCATCCCGATCTGCCGCCCGGTGCGCCCGGGCCGAGCCCGTTCGCCCTCGATCTCGACCGCGTGGCGAAGGCGACGGACCCGAGGCGGGCGATGGAGCGTGCCAATCGGGTCCTCGCCGGAGAGCACCAGGCGTTCCGCTGGCGCTGGACACCTCTCCCGAGCGGCGACGAGTGGCATCGCCACCCGGAGACCCGCCATTGCGCCGACGCCTCCGCGCCGTGGTGGACCGTGCCGCTGCTCGACCCCGCGGTCGGCGACGTCAAGGAGATCTGGGAACCGGCTCGCTTCGGCTGGGCCTACGATCTGATCCGCGGCTTCGCCGTCTCGCGCGACGCGCGGTTCGCCGAGTCGTTCCTGGAGCGGCTGATCGACTGGCGCGAGGCGAATTCCCCCTACCGCGGCGTGCATTGGGCCTGCGGGCAGGAGACGGCGATCCGCGCGATCGCTGTGCTCCATTCCGAGGCCAATCTGCCCGGCTGCCTCGACCACCCGGCGATCCGCTCGTTGCTGAGCCTCTCCGGGGAGCGGATTCGCGACGCCATCGGCTACGCGCGCTCGCAACGGAACAACCATGCGATCTCCGAGGCGGTGGGTCTTCTGGCCATCGGCGCCCGGCTCATGGGGCGGCATCCCGACGCGGGCGAATGGGTGGCGCTCGGACGGGCACTGCTCGACCAGCTGGTGGCCGAGCAGTTCGCTCCGGACGGTTGGTACGTCCAGCACTCCTTCACCTATCTCCGGCTGGCGGCCGAGCAGTGCGCGGTCGGCGCGCGGGTCCTGCGGGCGCTGGGTGCGGACCTGGCGCCCCGGACCCGGTCGCGCCTCGCGGCGGCGCTCGATCTGATCGACGCCGTCGTCGACCCGGCGACCGGCGTGGTGCCGAATCACGGGCCCAACGACGGCGCCTTCGTGCTGCCGATCACGCTGGCCGACTACCGCGACTTCAGACCGCTGCTGACGCTGCTCGCCGCCGTGCTCGATCGGCCGCTCTCGGCCGACCTGGATCCCGATGCCGAGACGCTTGCGTGGCTGGGTGCGGAGCAGGTGACCGCCGGCCCGCCCCGCGACGACGGCATCCGCCGTGGCGAGTCGGGCTGGGTGGCGGCCCGGCGCGGGGAGACCTTCGCGTTTCTGCGAGCCGGCGAGTATCGCGGCCGCCCCGGCCATTTCGATCCGCTGCACCTCGACGTTCGGGTTGGCTCGGAGGAGATCGTGGTCGATCCCGGCACCTTCCGCTACAATGCGCCCGCGCCCTGGCGAAACGGCCTCGCCGGTCCGGCCGTGCACAACGGTCCGCGGGACGCGAGCGACGAGGCCGTGTCCGGGCCGCGCTTCCTCTGGCTCCGTTGGCCGAGCGCCCGGATCATCGGCGCCGAGGATCGGGACGACGCCTCGGCGATCGTGGCTGAAGTGCCGGGCCGCTTCCGGCGCGAGGTGCGGGTTACCTCGACGGCGGTGGAGATCGTCGATCGCGCGACGGCGCCGGAGGCGAGCGACTTTCGGGAGACCTGGCTGCTCCATCCCGACGCGACGCCCGCGTGGCTCGAGACGACGGCCGGGACGGTGGTCGACGCGACCGAAGCCGACCCGCGTGGCTGGTTCTCCCCGAGGTACGGCGAGCGGATCCGCTCGCGCTTCGTCACCGTCGAGCCCGAGCCGGGCTCCGGCACGGCGCGGATCGCGATCCGCCGGAGGAATGAATGAGGCAGGTGCTGCAATGGCTCGATACCGGCAAGGTCGAGCTCCGGGAGATTCCGGTGCCCGAGATCGGGCCTCGTCAGCTGCTGGTGGAGAGCAGGGCTTCACTGGTCTCCGCCGGCACCGAGCGGATGCTGGTCGAGTTCGGGCGCGCGGGTCTGTGGGGCAAGGTCAAGAGCCAGCCTGAGCGAGTCCGCCAGGTGGTCGACAAGATCCGCACCGACGGCCTCGGACCGACTCTCGACGCGGTCCGCTCCAAGCTCGGTGAGCCGATCCCGCTCGGCTACTGCAACGCCGGCGTCGTGCGGCGGGTCGGCGCGGAGGTTCCGGGTTTCCGGGTCGGCGACCGGGTGGCCACCAACGGGGCTCACGCCGAGTGGGTTCGAGTGCCGCACACCCTGGCCGCCAAGATTCCCGATGGTGTGAGCGACGAGGCGGCCTGCTTCGCGCCACTCGCGGCCGTGGCGCTGCAGGGCATTCGGCTGGCGGCCCCGGCCCTAGGTGAGACGGTGGTGGTGGTCGGACTCGGGCTGGTGGGACTGCTCACGGTACAGCTCCTCCGGGCCAACGGTTGCCGGGTGTTGGGCATCGACCTCGATCCGGATCGTCGTGAGCTGGCGCGCGGGTTCGGCGCCAAGGTGGTCTCGGGCGACGGAGCGGCGCAGGTGGCCGCGGTGCTCGAGGCGACGGACGGCTTCGGCGCCGACGCCGTGCTCCTCACCCTCTCTTCGCAGGCGACCGAGCCGGTCAATCTCGCGGCGGCGATGGCGCGTCCGAGGGGGCGGGTGGTCCTGGTCGGCGTCACCGGCCTCGAGCTCGATCGCGAGCCGTTCTTCCGCAAGGAGCTGAGCTTCGCGGTCTCCTGCAGCTACGGTCCGGGCCGCTACGAGGCGGCGTACGAGGCGGGTCACGACATTCCGCCGGCGCACGTGCGCTGGACCGCGCAGCGGAACTTTGCGGCGGTCCTCGATCAGATGGCCGCCGGGGGGGCCGATCCGACCCGCCTGATCAGCCATCGGATCCCGTTCGCCGAGGCGGGCCGGGCCTACGACGTGATCACCGGCGACGCGAAGAGCCTGGGCGTGGTGCTCGAGTATCCGGCCGACGCCCCGGCCGCGAACCGGGTCGAGCGCGTCCGCCGGGCCGGCGCGACGCCGGGCAGCCTGGTGGCCGGCGTGATCGGCGCCGGGAATTACGCGCG
>JBFXAS010000056.1:0-23843 GCA_050184075.1 Gemmatimonadales bacterium | reverse complement strand
CTGGAAGACCGGATGCCATGGGATGCTTGGTGACTCAGAACACCAGAAGATTGGAAGGGTGTTGTCAGGCACGTTATGGTGAAAGCCAAGGGCGTACTGTCCGTCGCGGTAGCCCAAAGGATGCCGCGGTTCAAGGAACTTGCCGTACTCCGACGCCAGTTTGCGTGCAGCCTCTCGATCCACCTCAGGTGGTCGCATCCCCTGCGAGAATAGCCGCGCCGTGGGGTGAAAACACTTGTCACTCGGTTCAAGGTGGTATGTGGCATGGACGAAATCAAAGGACGCATCACGTCGCACGCGGTCCAGCGCGTCCGAGTTGGCAAACAGAACCAAGTAGCCGACCTCAGCTCCAGGAGCGAGCGCCTTCAGTAGACTGACCACCGAACGCGAGTAGGAAATCGCTTGCTGGCCGGATCCACAGAGGTCGTCTAGGAAAAAGTAGTGGCGAACATGTCGATGACGGACGGCGCGCCCTGTTCTGCCGCCAAGGAGAAGTCGCAAGCGACTCCAGAGGTGACGTGGCCGGCGCTCCTTGATGACCTCGCTTGCATGGATGAACATATCCTTCGGGAGGTGGTTCTCCTGCCGAAAGAGGTACATGAGGTAGGCGCCGCTTTCGGCCGGGTTGCCCAGTGCAACGAAGCGTGTGTGCTTTAGCTCTTCAGCGAGGAGCGGCTGCAGGCGTTCCGGAGAAAGCGTCGATCCGTGACGTTGGCGAATCCGTGCCACAAGGTGATGGCGGACATGGTCTCGATACAGGGATCTGAGCAATGTACGGATCTCCCGACTTCCGAAATAGACGAAGCCAGCCAGCAAGTGAAGGGCGTTCAGGTGTTCCGTCTGAACGTCAAGCGCGGCTCCGGTAAAGTTGGATAGCCAGTTTAGGAGACGCGGGTTATCCACGCGGCCCTCCCAGGCCACCTCGTTGAGGCTCTTGATTTTCGCGGTCAGCTCACGAGTATAGGCGTCCACGGCTCAGCTCACTTTCCGAAAGAGCATGACTCGTTCCTCCGCGATTGCCGACGCGCCTCCGTTGCGCCGCGTTAATAGGGCTCGACCTAGGATACGATCCACCAACTCCAGGTTGAGCTCCCAACCATACGTCTCGGCGATAGTCCGCAGATACGCGGGCGTGTTGAAAGGTCGGCCGACCACGGTATTCTTGCCAGCCACCAATACCAGAGCCGCGTCAGCGCTGGTCGCCTTGGATACTTCCATAAGGGCTTGATCCATCTCCACGAGGTATCGGGCGGCTATATGAGCCCTTAGTGGGTTGATCTTGGCAACTTGCTCAAGCAGGCGATTGGCGGACGCCACCGTTGTTTCCGGTATCGCTAGGTATTCCTCCTTAGTGTATTGGTCGCGACCGATCGTAGCCCGTTGGAGAACTCGAAGCTCTTCACGCCCTCCCCAGCCCAGCCAGGCCAAGCCAAGGGAGAGGGCACGGACGTACTTCTGAGCACCCGCATAGGGAGGGGAAGTGATCACCAGATCGTGTTGATACTTTGTCGCTAGATCCCGTGCATCGGTGCTCATGTGCATTAGGCTACGGGGTTTCACACCCAGGTCGCTAAGAGCACCAATTCTCCTCGCCATAAGGCGGGTGATCTCAGTGTACGTATCTATCGGGTCCGCACTGGCAACCCTTCTCTGGTGGCGGAACAACTGTAGGCGAACCGGGTGGCCCTTCGGATACTTGGCGTACCGAACCCGGACAGGCACGCTGAGTCGTGGATCAGCTCGGCTTAGGCGCCGCGCGCACACTGCGAACGAGACGAGCAGCGCGTCCCGGACATCGTCGGCCTCGCGCTCCATGATGGCCCGCCGGAGCCTGGCGAGGCCCCGACAGGCCTTCGCGCCGTACCAGTAGTCGATTATGTCGGCGTTCGGTACGTCACCGAAACGGTACGCTCTGGCGGATCGCGACACGCTACTAAGGGCATCCAGGATGACGTCCGCCGGTAGGGGCGTGAGCTTCACCTTCGTGACCAGCCTAGACAGCGGATTGGGGTCTGCTCCAGACACCCTGACCCCCGCCAAGGCGCCCTCGAGGAGTACGGTTCCCGATCCCGAGAAGGGATCGAGGACGCTCGTAGCCGGTCGCCCTAGGACGTCGGCGCGAGAGAAGATATACGGGATGTGGGCGAGGAGCTTTGCTGGATAGGGGTGCAGTAGGTGTGTGGCGCGATCTGGATAGTGAGGCAGGTGAACGGCCCTGCGGAATGATACCTCGACGGGCCTGCGACGTCGATGGTACGCTCGAATCCATTCGGCTAGAAGGTGCTTGACGGTGTCCGAGGTAGCTGTTGTGTTCACGGCGTTCCGCTTGCGGTCAGTGCCCATGTGCGAGTCGCCGCTGGGCGTTGCGCTGCTGATGGCTCAGTGCGGCCTAACGTATCGACATTCTGCTGATGATGCCAGCGACACGCCGGAAGGCCGCGTCGTCGCCACACCGTCCGGTCCAACGGCTTGGGGGCAGCTCCTTCTCTTGTTTGCGTCGCTCCCAATGGGTTGGCTCATCTTGCGGAGACGGGAGCGAAAGTGTCGTTAGGGCCAGCGACGTCGCGGGCGGTCGGTCAGCCCTGGCTTCGACGGTACGGCAGGCAGTTGGTCGCCGGTTCGACCGTGGCTGCTGTCGCATCCTGCGGAACCGACACGCCCTCAACAGCACCGCCACCGCGACCCCCAGTCGCTTCAGCCACGGTTGCTCCCCCCACGGCCTCTCTCCAGGTCGGCCAATCAGTTGCCTTGTCCGCAGAAGTCAAAGACGGGTCCGGGGCAACCAACCCCTAGTTGCCTGCAGAACCCGAACGATCACGGCAGCAGCGCCGCGAAACTGTGGGCTGTCCCGTCGGGCCGCCTCATCCAGGCCGGGTTCCGACTTCCTCCCAGTGGGCTCAAGAGGGAAGGCGATCGACCTGCCCTCCTAGCGGCGAACTACTACCCGACTACGGGGTCAATAAAGAGGCTAGCTAGTGCGGACCTACTGGCGATGTCCTTTAGCCGTCCACTGGGCCTTTCGCCGCGCGGGTCCGGCCAGACAGCTCCGATTGCGATCACCCGAACGACCTTGACAGCAGCGATCTCACCGAGCGATGTCCACCATATTCGGATGCCTCGCTGGGTCATCGAGTCGAGGAGCGTGCTGACGGGTACGGGAATTGACCAGGCCTCCGCCGCTGCGGGATTGGCATCCATGGAGCTCGCAGTAAGCAAGTGCGCCAGGTTCGAGCCCCACAGGGGATCCGCCCAGTAGTGGGCCGCTGAAGATCGCATTTCTCCAGCCAGGACGAAGGCAGTCTGCTCAAAGGCCAATAGGCGCTCGAGATCGCTACGCACTTGGAACGCCTCGCAAACCGCACGCGTGACTGCCTGCTCCATTGTGAGACCGGCACCCGAGCCCCGTGCAAACGTTGGGGCACGCTGGCCAACATGTTCGAGAACGGCATGAACAACCGGTATGGGCCAGTCTAGTGAGATGTCCTTGAGGTGGAGTCGAAGGCCCATCGCACGAGCTTCATCAATCGCCGCCCGAACACGAGGTTCGATGCAGTGCACGAGGTTCTGTGTAGGAATCGATGGCGTTTGGAGGCGGCACTTCATGACCGTCCAAAAGCAGTCACGTTCGGCGATCTCGAGAATGCCGTTGAGCAGTGCATCTTCCGTCGTTGCCCCGGCGGCAAGGCCCGAGGTGTTACGATAGCTTATTGCGCTTACTCGGCACGCAGGGATGACGTTTGTGTAGACCAACTCAGCCGGCACAACGCGACTGGCTCCGGAAAGCTCTTGTCCCTCGACCCAGTCTGTCTGCATGTTAGGAGTCAAGGCGTCCCGACCCCCGAGCGAGAGTTCTTCTCTGGATACTGCCACAGGTCCTAGCTCTGTTGCAGAGGCGCTGATTATTCCGCATCGATCGCGTGGGAGCGCACCCAGGATACGTTCGACGGCCTCGGCCAAGGCGGAGGCTCGGCTAGCCTCATCGCTGGGTCCCTTGCCGCCGGCGATGACTGCGAGGTCCAGGCCCGTCTCGCGGACCTCGTAGAGCGGAAGCAGATGCTGAACAGCCGGTCCCTCGCGGCGGACTAACTCGTAGCCGAGCTCGCGCAACGATATCTGTACTGAGTCCCAGGGGATAGCCGAGTTGTCGGCGCGAGGCCCCATGGGGAGCAGCTGAAATCCACACTCGAAAGACGGGGCAGCCTCGCTGGCAAGACTGAAGCGCCTTGCACTGGTATCCTTGCCCGTCGGCTCCCACTGAAGTGCGATTCGTTCCGCGAGCGTCGATGCGTCGTGGAGCACATCTGAACGAAAGAGCGCAGGTGTTCTTCCGGAAGTAATTGAGGACAGAGCTGCTGCGACATCGCGAAGACGGCCGAGGTCGCCAGGTACGGAATACACGGTGGTGCTGCCTGCCTCGACGAGGCAGAATCCTATTCCAGGTACGACGAAGAAATAGGGGGTCAGGGGACGACTCCTACCAGGGTGCCCTCCGACCCGATTCGTTGCGAGCGTCGGTCATGGTCGTGAAGCCTCTCACTAGCTACAACCGGGGTTCCGCGGGCACGTAGCAGTAGTGTCCTTTCGCCTGGCCGGCAACCAGGCAACCGTTGACTCGTTCGAATACTCGGGTAGGCGTCGCATGGCTAGCGACCGTCTGCTGCTGGGTTTCAAAGCGGCTGGGCCCGACTTCCTCGGCCCTGGTAGCTGTTTGCTGCAGTTCTCGCATCATCGCCTCGAGCGGAAAATGAGCCCCTTAAACACGACGCATTTCTGGGACCATGCAGTTAGTGAGTGCTAGCCCGTGGAGTGCCATGCAGTTACGGCAGCTGCGGCACCCCGCTGCGTATGCGGTTGTCCCAAAACGAGGACACTAGGCCGGCCGTTTCGTGGGTCCAACGGGCAGCCGCTCAGCCAGCGTGAGCAGCGCAATGCCCACCAATACGCCAACCAATGCAGACAGGGCGCCAGGGAGGGCCATCGCAGCAGCGGCGCCACCGGCCCAAGCGAGCCATGAGGTGTAGGGTCGGCCGCGCGGCGGAATCAGTCTAGCCTGAGCGAGCCAGTAACGGCCGATGGTAACGGCACCGAGGGCCGGTGCTGTGGCCCCGAGGAACCCAAGGAACGTGAACAGCTTGCCCAACTCGTAGGTCTTGAACGTTGCCACGGCAGCGCCGACTGCGGCACAGGCTAGCACCGCGCGTCGTCGATCGATACCGAGCAATGGCGCAACATGCAGCGACGCAGAATACATGTTACTGTCGTTCGTCGTCCAAATGTTGGCTAGGCCGAAGAGGAGCCCGGGGACGACTAGGCCGAGACCAAGGAGGATGAGCGCGGGATCCGCCTGACGTGCGACTGCCGCTCCCGACGCCCCTAGCAATTGATTGAAGCTGTTGCCGACGGCGATACCGAGAAAGCCTACGAGCGCACCGCTGATTGCACTACGTGAGAACCGGGTCATGTCTGGTACGCACGTTACCGCGCCCATTATCCAACAGCCAACGACCACGCCGGTCGCCTCGCTCAATCCGATTGGCTGGCCAGAGAATCCGAAGGTGGCCTGCTCACCAGTTGCAGCGAGGAAGATCGCATAACTGCCAAGGATAGCGATGGCCGGTAGAGCGATGAAGCTCACCCAGACCAGCCACCTGAAGCCGAAGTACGCCGAGATCGCCATTGCGATACCACAGGCTAACATGAGAAGTCTACCAGCGAGGTCGGACACCCCAAGCGCTCCGCCGAGAATGTTCCCGAAAATACCGGCCTCGACCGAATACCATCCAACCAGCACCACGGGGACATAGAGACTCGCTATCCGGAAAGACACCCCCGGGAAGGCTTCGGCGAGCATGTGGCTGAACGCGACACCGCGCTGCGCGCCCGTGTACCCGGCTATCGCAGCAAAGATGCCCGCGATTGTGTTTCCCCCAATAACCGCCAGAAGCAACTCGTCTCTTCGAAGCTGGCCGGCCAGCCCGCCGCCGACCACCATCTGCCCTGCCACGATGACGAACCCCAGAAACGCGGCGAAAACTGGAACGAACCCTCGCCTTGCCGCAGGCGGAACCGGCTGGGCAACAAACTCATGGTCCTCGCCAGCGCTGATGTCAGCTTGTGTGACCATCGGATCAAACCTCCCTGCCCGCGGTGCTACCGAATGTCGCCCCGTGGTCGGCTACGAGGGCCCAAGTGTTGTGACGGCAAAGGATCGAGCGAAGGGACCCAAAGTCCTTTATGAATCCCCCGTAAATGCTGGGAGTGTCTTGAACTGCCGTGTCCTGTACCATCCTGGCGTTTACAGCGCCAATGAGATGCTCCCGCGTCGTATCTCGGAACGTGCGGTGCTCGCCTGGGGCCACCCATGGGAAATTGCTGACATCTTTGATGAGAAGGGTCATCAACTCCCGCGTCAGACTCCAAAGGTCCACTAAGCCCCTCCAAATCGCCTCAGGGAGATCCGGCCGAGAATAGAAGTAGACAGCCGTTCCCAACGCGTTGCCTCGGGCAAGGCTGTCAAGGCCGCTCTCTAGCACCGCAAACCGCCGAGCCCGGGTTGGGAAGTTATCGATCAGGTAAGCCGCATCATTGTTCCCCCCAAAAAACATCGCAGCGTCGCCCGACAAGAACTCACGCAGGGCCGTTTGCGCGGCGCCTCGCCGATAGTTTCTAGCATCGCGGTGCTGCACGTTCTGCCGGCCAAGGACGTGGCGATATATCTGATCTATATCGGTCTTTGCTGGAACCCTGACCTGGGCACCCTCGAAGAACGCGCCCATTTGCCCGCCCCCGGCGTCGGGCATTAGCTCTGCATCCGTGAGGGTTCTTCCCGTCGTGAGCAAGTCGACCGCCACTCGCCGGATCGCGGAATCTTGGGAAGCCGCCTGGCGTCGGAGCCAAGCAGGACTGACTATTACCTCGTATCCATGGTAACGAAATAGTGGCCCTTCGGTTCGCCTCGTATTCCCGTTGCCGAGCGACATGTTATGCATGGCCAAGTTGATAGCGCCATTGCGAAGGTCGTAGGATACCCTACCCCACGTACTGTTCTTCTTCAGCGACAACTTCAATCCGAGCACGGCACGAACCACAAGGGCATAGATCTCTTGCCACGCGAACTCGGCGTAGTTGCTCGCATTCATGGAAAGCTCGCAGTCGCCAACGGCCGCCTCTCCGGTCAGGAGCAAGCTGCGAATAGCTCCGGACTGCGCTTCCGCTTCATCCCGAATGCTCTTCCAAGTCAGCGGCGACAGGCGGAGCAGTTCTTCGCGGTTAGGCGTTGGAGTGTTCTTCCAGTACTCCTCGTCGATGTCAACGGCGACGGCCGCGTCGCGAAGACCCCGTGTTACACCAGCCAGAATCGCCGACCGCCACGTATGCTCACGGAAAGAAGCTGCCAATTCCTTCAACTTGGCGACCCACCCCGAGACAGCCTTGTCGTCACCTTGGACGGCAGCAAGGCCCTTTGCGACGACCGCGCTCCAGTTGGCCAGATGAACAGCTTGCTCTTCCGGCGACAGATCGCCGAGTGCGCTTCTGCATTTTGCGGTATATGTGTCAAGCATCGACGCCAGAAGCCACGAGGGGTCCACATCGGCAGCCGATGAGCAGACCCGTGTCAGATCATCGAGTAGTCGGCCAACCGTTGTCATGATGGCAGCCACCGTTGCCCCGGGTGTTGGCGAGGTGGTCCCAAGCGGGGGATCAGGGCGCCTTGGCCATCGATCCCCTCTTGGCGGCCGAGTGCTGCAAGGAGGCCCTGTGTAATCGTAAGGGTCGTCTCCGGCAAGACGACCGCCAGGCCTAGGAGGTCGGTGAGGCGACCGCAGACGGCCGTCGCGGTGCGGTTGCCAAAGTAGCGAGACCGGAGCAGGTCAAGGTAGGTGCTCATCAACAAGTGGTGGCCCGCCTCGAATGACGAGAAAAACTCCTCCAACTCAGCGGCGAAGCGGATCATCGTCTCAAGACCGACCGCCACGTTTAGCACGTCTGGGCTAGGGGCGGTGTGGGCGTCCCCCGATAGACTTGCGGCCATCGCTGTCAGGTCGTCATCCGTCGCATGGGTGACGAACTGAACGAGCGCGTCCAAACCAGGCTCGTCCGCGACATAGTCGTGCGTGAGGAGCAGGTCCTCAAACCACGAGTTCGCGTCGGGATCGTGGTTCCAGAGCGTGATCGCGGAGCCATTAAGGCGCGCGCGGAACAAATCGAGCAGAAACCACGATCCCTGTTCGGAGACTAGGCGAGCGACTGCGGGGTGTCCGATGACTCCGTCGGCGTCCGCGGCGACCGAGAGGGGGAGAGTTGCGGGAAGAACCCGTGCTTGGCAGCCTAGTTCGAGCAGGCAGTAGTACTCGAGTGCGCACAGGACCGCCCGGCCGCGAGGATCCGACGGTTGAAGTCGCGGAAATCGTTGCTCATAGGCCCACTCATTCTTGGCTCCGAGCACGAGTGGTGCGAAGGAGGCAGGTGTGGGATCCCAGTGCCGCAGCCGGAAGTAGACCAAGTTCTGGGTTGCTTCGGAGGTCATGGGTCTAACAGAGTGAAGAGGTCACGGAACGGCGGTGAGGTGGGGTCCCTGGGCTTGCAGGTCTTCTCGTGGTCGCAAGAGTACTTGAGGCCTTCGAATGGATCGTCTTTGAAGAACTGCTCGACGTTCACCAGGTCCTCGTTGTCGGTGTGCCGAACCAGCTGAGCCCACAGGTAGTCGTAGCCGGCGACTTCTGCTGCTGCCTCTCCAAGTCGGTTCAGAACCGCCACGCCGCCGTCAGTGGCTTTCGGGTCAACGTCGATCAGCGAGCGTTGATTGAGAAGCGCGATGAAGAAGGCACCGAGCAAGCCGCGTTGCCCCTCGGCGTATCGATGTCCGTGGTGTGCGGGAGCAAAGAGCGCTAGCCTGACTTTCTGAACCCACGCCTCCGCATTGCGATGGCCCTCGAAGACGGCAAGGCGAGCAACAATCGCACCGAACGAGTGCGCCACCAAGACGATGGAATCGTAGAACTGGCCGCCAGATGCCCGAGTCGCGAACGGCCAACTCGGCTGTATCAGCTGCTCGGTGGCGGATTCATGGAGCTTGCGCAGAAGATCTCGTAGGCGCTTGGCACTGATGATCGCCCTGTCCCGTTTCGAGTCGTACTTGAAGAAAAGGAGGTCGTGCCGCGGCAGGTTGTCGCCACGAGTGAGCAGTCGCGGGAACTTGTTCCACGCCTTGATGTAGTGGCCGCGGTACCCATGGACAAAGACGATTGCGGTGTGGGCTGGCTCCAGGGCCCACCTCGCGACGCCTTCCCGATCTGGAAGAACACACTCGTACGAGTGCGACGGCATTGCAGCCCCAGTGGTTGACAAGTACGCCGAGCGCCGCGCCCTGTCGAAGGTTAGCGTCGCCTGACTGGAACGGGAAGTTCACCGGGGACGTTCAAGGTTGCTGCTCACTGTAGGGGGCACTCCGAGGCCCGAACCGAGGGCTGTTCGCGCGCCTGGCGGCTGTGAGAGGCGAAGGCTGCGGCAAATGGGTGGCCCGGAGAACGAATGCTATGGCCTGGTTATGGAAGGGTGATCCGAGGCCCGATTCTCGTGTCAGGGCGTCGATTTGGAGCCGAGGCTTCGAGCCTCAGAATTCGGGGGGCCGCCCTAAGGCAACAACCACCAATCGATCGAACTGGCTCAACCGGACCCAACGGTATGGTACGACCGACAATAACCCCCAGGATTTCAATGGCTTAGGGGCTTGGCCTTTGGACCGGTTGAATCCAGGTTCGATCCCAGGCGGGGCAACTCACTGCGATGCAGTGACGAATGGTCCGCACGTTCGGTCGTAGGAGGCGCCCCGGAATGAGAATCATCGTGTTTGCACTGACTTAATCCTCAAGCAACGGGAAAGGCACCTGCCCTGGCTTCGACACTACGCTAGGCACCTGCTCGGTCGTTCGGTCGTTTGCTGTTGCCGCGCCGCGGGGAGAGGGATGCGGCTCGTAGGGTGGAGGGCACTCTCCCCGGTGGTTGCGAACTCGAGCTTGTTGGCAGGCCATACTGCCAAGCTTCGGAAACGTTGCAGGTGAAGTCCGGCAGCTGACGGCACACCCGCGCGTTAGTCGCGCAACCTGCCGGATATCAATGCCTTACGAGCATCCGTCTGGATCACGCGAGTCCTAGTTCGCCCCAGCCGGGCAACTCAATACTCTGCAGCGAGTAATGATCCGCGCTTTCGGCCGGACGAATGCCCTGGAATGCGATCGTCGTGTTCACACTGACTTAATTCTCAGGCCGCACCCTGGCGACTGTCCGTCCATCCGGTATCATCTCCGGTAGGTTGCCTCACCCGGCGGAGACGGGAGCGAAAGTGTCGGTCGGGTCAGCGACTCCGCGGGAGGTTGGTCAGCTCTGCTTTCGACAGTACGTCAGGCAGTTCCTCGCCACTTCGACCGTGGCTCTTGTCGTGTCGTGCGGAACGGACACGCCCTCAACAGCGCCCCCTCCGCCACCTCCACCGCCACCGCCGGTCGCTTCAGTCACCGTTGCTCCCCCCACGGCCGCCCTCCAGGTCGGCCAATCAGTAGTCTTGTCCGCGGAGGTCAAAGAATGCCTCTGGGGCAACCCTCTCCGGCCGACAGGTCACCTGGACGAGCCACAGCACAGCCGTGGCCTCGGTATCGACAAGTGGTCAAGTTACCGCGCTCTCGCCCGGCTCGGCCGTAATCACCGCGGACGTGGAGGGCAAGACGGGCTCCTCCACGATTACCGTGTCGCCTGTACCCGTCTCATCGGTCCAGGTCACCCCGAGCTCACTTGAGCTGGTCATCGGTACTTCGTCCGACTTGACAGTCACTGCCAGAGACGCCAGCGGCAACGAGTTGGTCGGCCGTGCGGTGGTATGGAGCTCCGATGCGCCGACCATCGCAAGCGTCGGCCCCAATGGATCCGTCACAGGAGTAGCGGTCGGATCGGCCGTCATCTCGGCGACGGTAGAAGGTGTGATCGGGAGTGCGACGATTCAGGTGAAGCCGGTGCCCGTCAGCACCGTTGAGATCGCGCCGACCTCGCTGTCTATCACCACCGGAAACTCAGCTACCCTCAGCGCGACTCCTCGCGATGCCGTGGGGGGAGCGCTTCCAGGACGGTCGGTGAACTGGACATCGAGCAACAACGCAATTGCGACGGTTGACGCCGGCGGTGTGGTCACCGGAGTTGCAGTCGGAAACGCGACCGTAACCGCCGAGGTAGAGGGTGTCTCTGCGTCCGCCTCCGTCATGGTGGTCGCAGCCCCGCCGGCGACCGTCACGGTGTCGCCCCCAACGGCGACGATCGTGGCCGGTGCCACGGCTCAGCTCGCTGCGACCCCGCGTGACGCTGGGGGGAACCCTCTAACTGGCCGAAATGTCGGCTGGAGCTCATCTGACGCTGCCGTCGCGACGGTTGGCGTGGACGGCTTGGTTACCGGCATTTCGGCCGGCCAAACGTTGATCACGGCGACCGTCGACGGAATCCAGGGCCAAGCGCAGATCACCGTGACGCCTGCGCCTGTAAGCTCTGTTGAGGTCACGCCGCTATCAGCGAGTCTGCTCACAGGTCAATCAGTGCTTTTGGCGGCGATCGCTCGCGACGCCTCCGGGAACCCGATAGACGGAAAGACCGCCGTCTGGACAACCTCCGCCGCCTCCGTCGCGACCGTCGCATCAGATGGGACAGTCACCGCCCTAGGCGTTGGAACTGCCACGATAACGGCCACGATCGACGGCAAGGCTGGCTCGGCGACGATATCCGTCGCAGATACCCCCGTCGCTTCAGTCGTGATCGTTCCTGGTGGTGGCACACTCGAACTCGGCAAGGCCGCTTTGCTAACCGCGGTTCTTCGCGATGCACTGGGCAACGTCTTGGGCGGCCGCCAGGTTGCCTGGTCTACGAGCAACGCGGCAGTCGTGAACGGCTACGTTCTTGACCAGGACGCGGTTGTGGTCGGTGTGGGTCTCGGATCTGCTACGATAACCGCAACGTCAGAAGGCAAGTCGGCCAGTGTCGTTGTCAATGTGGTCCCTCCCACTGCGCTGCTCGCCTGCAGTGCGATCGCCGGTGCTTCCGTTGTGGCCCAGGATGGCACTTACTTGGGTCGACTCACCAACAAGTTTGATTCGCAGTCGATCTACAATCCGTTTGGAACCTACGGTTCACAGTACAGCTCCCTGAGCGTGAACAATCCATACGGGAAGTATGGGAGCCCGTATAGCAGCTACTCGGCTTTCAATCCGTACGCGACGCAGCCCCCAATCCTTGTTAAGAACTCGGTCGCCATCGCCTATTTCACGGTCAATGTCTATAAGACCCCTTACGTCCATCCGGCATTTGCCGCCACCTGCAACTTCCCGTGATGACGGCCCGGCCCGGGGCACCTGCGGTCCTTTGTGGGTTTCACCACGGATCATCGGGTGTGAGGCGCTCTCAGTGGCCACGGCGAACTCGAGACTCGTGGGCAGGCTATTTGTGCCGGGAATCGGGAACGGTGCAGGTGAAATCCGGCAGCGGACGGCACAACCTCGCGTGAATCGCGCAACTTGCCGGAAATCAACGGCTTAAGAGCATCCCTCTGGATCAGAAGAGTCCTGGTTCGATCCCAGGCGGGGCAATTCGAGCGGCAGGCCGATGGCCTGCCGCTCTTCGTTTCCCCGCCGGGAGTCGGTCGCTCCCGCTGGCGCGGTCGCGGTCGATCCCCTTGCCTGGTCGCGGTCGGTTCCGTTGTATAGCGTGAGTGCGGTTGCGATTGCCACGCCCGGTCCGGCGAATGCAACAGCTGCGAAGGAGTCTCGAGATGAACGCCTCGAAGGTTGCGGTCCTGGTCGCCCTGGCTCTCGCCATGCCGGTCGCCGCGTTTGGCCAGGCCGGCGATCCGTCGGGAGACTGGAAGGGCGTGCTGAAGCTGGGTGCCATCGAGATGAAGCTTGCCCTGCACCTCGGCGCCGCCTCGACCTTCGACAGCCCCGACCAGGGCGTGAAGGGCCTCCCGGCCACCATGACCCGGGACGGCGAGCGGATCATCGTGACGATCCCGAGCGTCGGGCGCTTCGAAGGCGCGCTCGAGCCGGACGGCAGGACGCTCGCCGGCACCTTCTCGGCGGGCGCGATGAGCGGCGACGTGGTCTTCGAACGCGGCCTGTTCCTCCCCGCCGTCCGTCCGCAAACCCCGACCAAGCCGTATCCCTACCGCGAGGTCGAAGCCTCCTATGACAACGCGGTCCAGCCCGGGGTCCATCTCGCCGGCACCCTCACGGTGCCTAACGGCTCTGGCCCGTTCCCCGCCGTCCTGCTGATCACCGGATCCGGGCGGCAGGATCGCGACGAGACCCTGTTTGAGCACCGGCCCTTCCTCGTGCTCGCCGACTATCTCACCCGGCGCGGCGTCGCGGTGCTGCGGGTGGACGATCGCGGCGCCGGCGGCTCAACCGGCGCCGGGCCGAACGACACCAGCCTGGATTTCGCCACCGACGTCCAGGCCGGCATCGACTGGCTCAAGACCCGGCCCGAGGTCGACGCCAGGCGGATCGGGCTGCTCGGGCACAGCGAAGGCGGGATCATCGCGCCGATCGTCGCTCGGAATAATCCCGACGTCGCCTTCGCGGTTCTCTGGGCGGGTCCCGGCGTCAGCGGTGCCGACGTCATCATCGAGCAGGCCCGCGCCGTCGTCGCCTCGAGCGGCGCCCCGGCCGACCAGGTCGAGGCGACGGGCAGACAGCAACGGGCGCTGGTCGACGCGGTCCTCAGCTCGCCGGACGAGGCGGCCGCCTATCAGGCCGCCATCAAGATCGCGACGGCGGACGGCACCCCCGAGGCCCAGGTCGCCCCTTCCATCAGGAGACTGACCGGCGCCTGGTTCCGCACCTTCCTCACCTATGATCCGCGGCTGACGCTCGAATCGCTCCGAATCCCGGTGCTCGCCCTCCTCGGCGGCAAGGACGTCCAGGTGCTGGCGAGTCAGAACGAGCCGCCGATGAAGGCAGCCTTCGCCGACAATCCGAGGGCGAAGGTGATGGTGCTGCCGGGCCTCAATCACCTCTTTCAGAACACGACCACCGGCAGCCCGGCCGAGTACGGCACCCTCACGGAGACGATCGATCCCGAGGCGCTGAAGCTGATGGGCGACTGGATCGTCGATGTCACCGGCGCTCGCCCCGCCCGCTGATCGAGGAGGGGCGCCGCCGGCTCCCGTGAATCACGAGCCGCTCCGAAGGGCCGATTCGAGGCCGTCCAGGATTACCCGAAGGCCGAACTCGAAGCTCTTCTCCGGCGCCGCGGCGTAGCCAACGGTCACTCCTGCTTCGAGTCGAGCGCGGAGCCGGGGGAACCCCATCCCGATTTCGCTCGCCCGCCCGATCGCATCGCGAATCAGCTCGTCCGCGTCGGCGCCGTCGTGGCTCAGCCGCCGGCGCAATCCCACGACGGCAGCCTCGGCGAGCGCGCTGCCGAGCACGAACATGAACACCGTCGCGGTCGCCCGATCCGCTTCGGGGCCGAGAAACCCGGCTCGTTCGTAGACCGCGAGACTGTGGTCGTCGTAGCGGGCCTTGCCCGGGCCGTACATGAAGTGCGAGCCGGCGCTGAACGCCTGCACCAGCCACGGATGTCGGACGAAGACCTGATAGAGAGCGGTCGCCATCGCGGTCGCCGCCGTGCGCCACTCGACCGCGAGGTCCGGCAGTTGGATCTCGCTCCAGACGTCGTCCGCGGCGAGCCGCACCAACCGGTCCTTGCTCTCGATGTGCCAGTAGACCGCCGTGGCCGCGGAGCCGAGGCGAGCGCCCAGCGCCCGCATGCTGAAGGCGTCCAGCCCGTCCGAATCCAGCATCGCCACGGTGGTCCGAACGATCTGTTCCCTGGTCAGGGTGTCGCGGGCCATGGCTCACGATAACCCTGGACTTGCACGGCGTTCAAGTTGGCCGTAGGATCTACTTGAACAGCGTGCAACTTCATCCAGGGGGCTCCGATGCTGTCGGCGATCAGGGACCACCTTCGCGCCGAGGCTGTCGATTTTTGTGGCTCCGGACGGCTTCCCGGCTACCTCGCCGGCGTCTACCACGCCGGCTCCCAGGTGGTCGTGGGCGAGGGCGTGGCGAACCTCGCGACAGGCGCCCCGATGACGGAGGACACCGGCTTCCTGATAGGCTCGATCACCAAGGTGCTCACCTCGACGCTGTTGATGCGGTGCGTGGAGCGCGGTCAGGTCGACCTCGAGGAGCGGGTGACGAAGTACCTGCCCCAACTGAAGCTGCTGGAGCCAGCCAAGGTCGACGAGCTCCGGGTGCGCAACCTGGTCAATCACACCAACGGGATCGACGGCGACCTCTTCTTTCCGGACGGCGGCTGCGGGCGCGATGCCTTGCGGCACTACCTGGTGGAGCTGGGGGCTCACTGCGGGACGCTGTTCGATCCCGGTGAGTTCGTCAGTTACTCCAATGCTGGCGTGCTGGTCATCGGCCGTCTGCTGGAAGCGGTTACCGGCGAGTGCTACCACGACCTGCTCGAGCGGGAGATCTACCGTCCCGTCGGGATGGTCGATTCGGTCACCTCGGCGGAGCAGGCCATTCTCCGACGCACGGCGGTGGGCCATTTCTTCGATCCGGCCGCGGGAACGCTCCGGAGGACCGAGATGTTCCGGCTCCCCGAGACCTGGTCGGCCTGCGGCAGCACCCCAATCGCGACGATCGCCGACTTGCTGGCGTTCGCGCGGATGCACCTCGCCGACGGTGTCGCGACTTCGGGTGAGCGGGTGCTCTCCAGCGAGCTGACCAGGCGGATGCGCACCCTGACCGCCGACCTGGGCACCCCGAACGTGGCTTCGATGGGCCTGGGCTGGCCGATGATTCCCTTCGGCCCGACGAGGGTGTTGGCGATCGGGGGCGCGTCGCCGGGGGGTGCGGCGGACCTGGTGGTCGTTCCAGAGCACGACTTCGCCTTCGCCGCGTTCGGCAACGCCGGCACCGCCTCCGTACTCAGCGACCGACTGACTCAGTGGCTGTTCCGCGAGCACCTGGGGATGGAGGTGCCCGACCTCGTCTCGTCGACCATCGAGGTCGCCGACCTCGGACGGTACGAGGGCACCTACCGATCGAACCAGCTCCGCGTGGACGTCAGAGTGGTCGACGGCCAGCTCGAGGAGACGATGACGTACGAGCCGCTGAACGAGCGCCAGGCGCGGACCTTTCTCCAATTCTCCGGTGGTCAGTTCCCGATGCCTCCCTGGCGCCTGGATCCGGTCGGAGACGGACTCTTCGCGCCGGCCGGGGCCCCGCTCGCGACGTTCAACGGCCTTGGTCGAATTCGGCTGGTCTCGTTCCACGGCAATGCCAACGGTCGAGCGTCTCACCGGAGCTTCGGAGGGCGGATGACTCGGCGTCAGACGGACTGAAGCGGCCGACCCTCGGGGCGAAGGGTGATCCGAGGGTCGCCGAGGGCGGCGCCAGGTGGGGGCGACGGGCGGCCTGTCCCTGGGAGGGCTACTCGGAGCGGAGCGCTCCCAGGGGGTCGATGCGGGCCGCGCGCCACGCGGGGACCAGCGCCGCGACCAGCGCGACCCCGAGCAGGAGGCCAATCGCGCCGAGGTACGACACCGGGTCGAGGGGGCTGATCTCG
The DNA here is from genome assembly GCA_050184075.1 of Gemmatimonadales bacterium. Classification (GTDB taxonomy): domain Bacteria; phylum Gemmatimonadota; class Gemmatimonadetes; order Gemmatimonadales; family GWC2-71-9; genus SHZU01. The sequence continues at coordinate 7,226 of JBFXAS010000056.1, read as the reverse complement.
AAGAGCAGGTGGGTGAGCAGCCGAGTGGCGACGAGCGCGCCGCCGGCGCCGAGTGCGGTGCCGATGGCGGCGAGCGTCGCCGCGCGACGGACCACCTCGCCGATCACCTGACGCCGCGATGCGCCGAGCGCGGCGCGGATCCCGATCTCGCGGGTGCGCTCGCCGACCTGGCTCGCGAGGGTGCCGTAGACGCCGATCGCCGTGAGCGCGAGCGCGATCAGCGCGAAGCTCCGGAACAGCATCAGCACGAATCCGCGCTCGCCGGCCGAGCGCTCGACCAGGGCCTGCAGGGTCGCCACCCGGACGATCGGCTGATCCTTGTCCACGGACCAGACCGCCCGGCGGATGGCGCTGGCGAGGGCGAGCGGGTCGCCGTCGGTCCGCACGACGAGCGACATCGCCCGATCCGCGAAGCGCCACTGGGCCTCGGTCACGTAGACCGCGTCCGTCTCGCGCGTCGCGAGCGACAGCTGACGCACGTCGCCGACCACGCCGACCACGGTGTAGAGTGGCCCGCTCCCGATTCGGAAGCGGCGGCCAATCGGGTCGAGTCCCGGCAGCCGCCGAGCCGCGAGCGACGCGCTGAGCACGGCCGCGAGCGGGGCGCCGGCGCGATCGCGTTCGTCGAGGAGGCGACCCTCGAGCAGCGGAATCCCGAGAGTCCCGAGATAGCCGGGACTCACGGCGTAGCGGAAAACCCCTCGAAACTCGCCGGGGTCTGAGCCGAGCGGCGGGTCGAAGTCGACGCCGTACCGATCCGCGTCACCGCCGAGCGGCAGCTGGCTCACGAGGGCCGCGTTGCGCACCCCGGGCACCCCGCGCACGGCGGCGAGGGCGTCGTCGAAGAAGCGGCGCGCCGCCTCGTCGGCGGCGAGACGCCGGCCGGCGGTCTGGATCTGCATGGTGAGCGCCCCGGGCGCCTCGAATCCGGGATCGACGTCCAGCAGGCGCTGCACGCTCCGCTGGAGCAGGGCGGAGGAGATCAAGAGTACCAGCGCGATCGCCAGCTCGGCGGCGACGAGCGCCTGGGTCCCGCGCCCGCTCCGTCGCGCCAGCCGTCGGGATCCGAGCTGCATCGTCGACGCCGGCGCCCGCTTCGCCGCCCGCCGCGCCGGCATGGCTCCGAAGGCGAGGCCCACGATCACCGTGAGCAGGAAGGCGAAGCCGAAGACCTGGCCGTCCAGCGCGATCGCCTCCACCCGGGGCAGGCTGGCGGGCGCCAGCACGACCAGCGCTCTGGTGCCCACCAGCGCGAGGGACAAGCCGGCGAGCCCGCCGATCGCCGCCAGCAGGATGCTCTCCGTCAGGAGCTGCCGCATCACCCGACCGTGGCCGGCGCCGAGCGCGACCCGCACCGCGAGCTCGTCGCGCCGGCGCGCGTCCCGAGCGACCAGGAGGTTCGCGACGTTGACGCAGGCGATCACCAGCACCAGCGTCATCGCGGCAGCGATCGCGAGCAGAGCGAGCCGGACCTCGCTGACCAGATCGTCCCTGAGCGGCACGACGGTGAAGTCGATCCGGTCGCCATAGGTGGGTGGCGACAAGTCGCGGAGAACGGCCCGGCCGACCGCCCCGAGCTCTTCCCGCGCGGCTTCCGCGGTGCGTTCCGCGCCCAGCCGGCCGACCAGACGCAGATGGTGGCCCCATGCGCGACCCTGGGTCATGTCGTACTGGAGCGGCGTCCAGATCGTGGCCTCGGGCGCGAGCAGGTTCTCGAACCGAGCCGGCATCACGCCGACCACGAGGTAGGGCTCGTCGTCGAGCGTGATCTCGGTGCCGACCACGCCCGAGTCGCCGCCGAAGCGCCGCCGCCAGAGCGCGTCGCTCAGCACCACGAGGTTGCCTCCGCCGGGACGATCCTCGGCGGCCTCGAAAGCCCGGCCGAGCGCGGGCGCGATGCCCAACACCGCGAAGTAGCTGGCGCTCACCCGCTGGCCTTCGAGCCGCTCGGGTTGATCGGGACCGGTCATCGTCGGCTGCCAAGACCCCATTGCGGCCACGGCCTGGAAAGAGCTCGAGCGGTCGTCCAGCTCGCGGTACATCCCGTAGCTCGCTTCGCCGCGGACCCCGTTCCCGTCCACCTCCCAGATCGCCGCGACGCGCTCGGGATCGGGATACGGCAGGGGCTCGATCAGGATCGGCTTGATCGCGCTGAAGATGGCGGTCGCGCCGCCCAGGCCGAGCGCGAGCGTCAGGACCACGACGGCCGTGAAGGTGGGCTCGAGTCGCAGGCGTCGGACGGCGTACTTGAGATCGGTCGCGACGGATAGGAGTGGAGCCTCCCAGCCGTGATCGCCGACCTCGTCGCGGAGCGAGTCGGGCGGGCCGACTTCGAGCCGCGCCAGTCGGCGGGCCTCGGCCGGCGAGTGGCCCCGGGCGCGGTACTCGGCTGCGGCTTCCTCGAGGTAGTGCGCGACTTCGTCGCCGAGGTCGCGGCTCCGCTCCCGGTCGAAGAGCTTGCGGAGCCCGTGCACGAAGCGTCGCCAGAGAGTCACCCGGTGACGATGGCGATTCTCCTCTTGATTGTCAAGATATGCTGATCAAGGGGTGCAGCTCTACTCATGCGGGTACCTGGCCGAGTGGTCTGCCGGTGCTGCAGTCGACCCGGAGCAGCCGATCCGGCGAGCCACCGTAGCGATCCGATGGGGTGACTGCGAAGTCGCCCAGGGCGCCGCCCGACGGCGCCCGGCCGCCGATCGATCGCCGGAGCGTGAGCCGGGTGCCGTCGCGTGGGTCTCGGATCCGACCGGGGCAGGCGCCCGCCGCCGGCTCGGGGCCGTCCACCAGGAAGGCGCTCGGCAGGTCGGTCGCGGGCGAGGGTGTCAGCTCCCACGGGCGGGAGCTGGCGCAGGCGAGCGCCAGCGACGCCACGACGGCGGCGACGAAGGTAGGGCCTCTCGGGTGGACGTGGAACACGGAGCGGCTCTGGGAGTGGAGTGCGAGGGATGCCAATCTGTCGACCGGCCGGCTGATTGGCAAACCCCGGTCCCGCTGAGATCCCTCGGCGCGCGGGTCGGTACCGGCCCCCGGCGCCGCGCGAGCCGCTCCGGCGGAGCTACTCCGTGGAGCCGCTTTCCTCATTCGCGCAGGAGCCGACGTTGGTCATGAACATCCCCGCCTTCATCGCGCCCTCCATGTCGAGCTTGCCGCGAGCCCGGTCGGCCTCGGCCTGATCTCCGCTCAGCGCGGCAATCACGAACCCCCGCTCGTTCTCGCTCAGCTCGCGAGTCGCCTTGTCGGCCATACAGTCGCAGACCGCCTGGTCGAGGTTGGTCGAGCGGCGGCACGCGGCCGACAACTGCTCGGCCTGAGCCCGGGCGCCGCCGCCGCACGCGTTGAGCAGCGGCGGGAGGAGCGCGAGCGCGAGGACGGCGGTCGTGGTCGAGCGGGCAGACATCGAGCCTCCGGGGCGAAGTGGGTCAGGGGCCATTCGTCGAGCGATCGCTCGGGACGGGCGACATATTGGGAAGTGCGGACCGGAGCCGAGACGGCTCACCTGGACCCTACGGAGGTAGAGCCCTGCCCGACGCTCACTCGGAGACGAGCGAACAGATCACCGGTCTGCTGCGGAGCTGGCGAGCGGGGTCCGCGGATGCGCTCGATCGGCTCATCCCGCTGGTGTACGGGGAGCTTCGCGCGATCGCACGGCGCCACCTCGGCCGGGAGCGGCCCGGGCACACGCTGACCACGGCCGCCCTGGTCCACGAGGCGTACCTCGATCTGCTCGGGCAGGCGTCGGTCGACTGGAAGGACCGGGTCCACTTTTTCGCGATCGCGTCGCGCACCATGCGCCGGGTCCTGGTCTGGCACGCGCGCAAGCGCAACGCGGCCAAGCGGGGCGGCGGGCGGGTCGAGGCGCTCGACGAAGGCGTCGCGATCGTGCCGGACCGGGACGCCGCCGCGGACGAGCTGCTGGCGCTGGACGACGCGCTCGAGCGGCTCGAGGCGGTCGACCCGCGGCTCTGCCGGGTGGTGGAGTGCCGGCACTTCGGGGGCCTGAGCGTGGAGGAGACGGCCGAGGCCCTGTCGATCTCACCGGCCACCGTGAAACGCGACTGGCAGTCGGCGCGCGCCTGGCTTCGGCTGGCTCTCTCGGAGGACGGCGACCGGTGAACATGGACGGCGAGCTCTTTCGTCGGGCACGGCCGGTGTTCGAGACCGCGATCGAGCTGCCGGTCGACGAGCGCGAGGCCTACGTCGCTCGGGAAGCCGCCGACGATCCGGAGCTCGATCGAGCGGTCCGGCGGCTGCTGACCGCGCACGCCGATGACTCGTTCCTGGGTGGTGTGGACCACGCGGCGCTCGAGCCGCTGATCGGAGGCGAGCCCGTGGCGCGGGGAGAGCCGGTCGGCCCCTACCGGCTGCTCGAGCTGATCGGGATGGGCGGCATGGGCGCGGTCTACCTCGCCGAGCGCGCCGACGGCGAGTTCGACCAGCGGGTGGCGATCAAGCTGATGCGCGCGGGGCCGCTCGGGCCCGAGGCGCTGGAGCGCTTTCGCCGCGAGCGTCAGATCCTCGCCTGGCTCGATCATCCCAACATCGCCCGGCTGCTCGACGGTGGGATGGCCGTGGCCGGGCCATACCTGGTGATGGAGCATGTCGCCGGCGTCCCGATCGATCGCTACGCCGACCAGCGCCGCCTGGACCTCGCGCAGCGGATCCGCCTCTTTCTCTCGGTGGTGGGCGCGGTCGACCACGCGCACCGAAACCTGGTGGTGCATCGCGATCTCAAGCCCGGCAATATCCTGGTCACCGATGCCGGCCAGGTGAAGCTGCTCGACTTCGGGATCGCGCGCCTGACCGAGGACGACGGTCATGGGACGCTCACGGCGGCGGGGCAGCGCGCCTTCACTCCGGCGTACGCGAGCCCGGAGCAGCTGCGCGGCGAGCCGCTCGGCACGGCGTCGGACGTCTACTCGCTCGGCGCGGTGCTCTATCGTCTGCTCACGGGCCGCCTTCCCCACCAGTCCGAGGGACTCTCTCCCGCGGCGTTCGAGCGTCTGGTGAGCACGGAGCCGCCGGCCCGGGCGTCGAGTCATCGGGGCGAGCTGGCCGGCGACCTCGACATGATCCTCCAGCAAGCGCTGCACGCCGAGCCGGCTCGTCGCTATCGCTCGGCGGCCGAGCTGGGCGACGATCTCGAGCGTCACCTCGAGCGGCGTCCGGTGAAGGCGCGGCCGGACACGGTGGGCTACCGGGTCTCGCGCTTCGTCCGCCGCAACACGGTCACGGTGGTCGCCACCGGCCTGATCGCGCTGGCGGTGGTGGCGGGCGTGGTGGCCACCACGATCGAGGGGCGCCGAGCCGAGCGGCGATTCGAGGAGGTGCGCCGGCTGGCCAACGCGCTGCTCTTCGACCTCCACGACGCGGTGCGCGACCTTCCCGGCGCCACGGCGGTACGTCGGATGCTGGTTTCCAGGGCACTCGAATACCTCGACGTGTTGCGCCGCGAGGCGCCCTCGGACCGGGCGCTCGAGCTCGAGCTCGCCGCCGCGTACGAGCAGGTCGGCGAGATCCAGGGCGACCCGCATCGGGCCAACCTGGGCGACTTGGAAGGCGCGCTCGCGAGCTACCGCCAGGCGTTCGAGCTGCGCAACGCGGTCTGGCGCCGCGACACCACGGACCGCTCGGTCCGCCGAGCCCTCGGCAACAGCTACGGGCGGCTCGCGGTGGTGACCTCCTGGAACGGCGACAACGGCCGTGCGATCGAGCTGAGCCGCGCCGGCCTCGAGCTGCTCGCGCCGCTTGGTGACGGGAGCCCGGACGCCCGGGGCGACTACGGCCGGGTCCAGTCCGAGCTCGGGTGGTGGCTGGTCTGGGCGGGCCGGGTCGAGGACGGGCTCGCGCTGCTCGACAGCGCGCTCACCCAGCTCGAGCCCCTCGCCTCGGGCGACTCGGCGTCGACCAACGCGCGGCTCAACCTCTGGCTCGCCTACTCGTATCGGGTGGACGGGCTCCGGTTCTCGAGTCGCCACCCGGAGGCGCTGACCCTGCTCGAGCAGCGGGCGCGACCGGTGCTCGATCGGCTCGCGGATCGACGCCCGCGCGATCCCACGGTCCAGTACGCCTTCCACGTCTACTACGACTTCCTGACCGAGATGCACCTCGCGCTCGGCGAGCTGGCCCGGGCGGCGACGGCCGCTCGCACGTCGCTCGCCTTCGCCGAGCAGATGGTGGAGTCCGATTCGGCCAATCAGAAGGCGTTCGAGGGACTCGCGCGGGGCTACGGCACGCTGGGCGACGTCCTGATCAGGAGCGACGCGCTCGACGAGGCGATCCCGCCCTACCGCCAGGCGATCGAGGTCTACGAGGCGCTCTACCGGCGCAACCAGCAGAACCACGAGATTGGCAACATGCTGGGCAACGCCGAGCGGCGGCTCTGCCGGGTGTTGAGCGAGGCGGGCCGCCAAGCCGATGCCATGTCCTGGTGCCTCGCCGGCGAAAGGGTGCTGGAGCAGGTGGTCGAGGCCAACGCCGCCAACGCGGTGGTGCGTGCCAATCTGGGGAGCGCCTACGTGACCAGCGCCAGGGTGCTCGCGGCGCTGTCGCGGCGGAGCCCGGGCGACTCCGCGACCCGGCTCGCGACCGCGGCTGTCGGACGCTACCGCGACGGCATCCGATTGCTCAGGGAGATCGAGGGCACCGACGCGACCCCGGAGCTCTACGCCGACTCGGTAGCGGCCGAGCTCCGCGCGTTCGAGAGCCGGCGCTGAGGCTCAGCCGCAGACCACCGCGTTCACCATGTGCGACGCGTCCGAGTACGAGATCACGGCGCCGCGTCCATCGCGGCGCTTGCCGCATTCGATCAGCTTGAGATAGTGACGGTCGGCGATCATCGCCCAGATGGTGACGGCCTCGCCCTCCGCCGAGCCCTTGAGCTCGATCAGCCGGATCCCGTTCACCGGGTCGAGGGCGGTGAGCACCGTCACCTGGGCCAGGTCGCCGGTCGGGCCGGGGCGGGCGGCCCCGGCGAGCAACGCGCCCGCGACGAACCCCAAGCCATGGAGCGACACCTCAGGACTCTGTCAGCACCTTGACCACGACCCGGCGATTCTCTTGACGTCCCTCGGGCGAGTCGTTCGAGGCGGCGGGCTCGGCCTCGCCCTTGCCGACCGGCCGCATCCGCGAGCGCTCGATCCCATGCTTGGTCAGATAGTCGACCACGGCCGTGGCCCGGCGCTCCGAGAGTTGCTGGTTGTAGTCGGTCTCGCCCTCTGCGTCGGTAT
>JBFXAS010000055.1:0-23919 GCA_050184075.1 Gemmatimonadales bacterium | reverse complement strand
TACTGGCGGTCGAAGTTGCAGCCGAGGTCCAGGGTCACGACCTTGGACTCGTGCTCACCGCCGGTGTTGTCGATCCAGTTGCCGCCCTGGTTGAGCTTGCTCCAGAGCCCGTTCCGCACCTTGACCTCACTGTCCTCGAGGTCGATGGTGACGTTCGTCGTGCTCTTGTTGTGCGCGCGCACGGTGATGTCGCAGCCGTACGCGGTGGGCGTCGCGGTGATCGAGAGCGCGCCCGCGGCGGCGGCCGAGGCCGGCGCCGCGGCGCCGAGGGGGACGAGACCCGCGGCGAGTCCGGCGGCCGCGACGATGGCGGTGAGGGTACGCATGGGGGTGATCTCCGGTCGAAGAGGGCTGGGGGTCAGGGCTCGACGTACTTGACGCGCAGGCGCGGCCGGTCCGTCGACGACGGGGCCTCGCGCGAATAGGCGTTCTTGAGCGGTCCGTCGCCCTGCAGGGCGAAGCCACGGTTCGGGTGCTGGCCGGACATCCACGCGGTCACGGCGGGCCGAACGTCGAAGCGGGCGAGGCCCGGAGCCGACACGGTCACCGACCGGCCACTCCATGCCACGCTCGGCTGGTTCGCGTAGGTGAGGGTGTTCTCCCGCCACTGGCCCCGGACGCCGCCCAGGCGGATCGTGTTCGGTCCCTGCTCCGAGTAGCTGTCGATGAAGGTCAGCAGCAGCTCGGCCTCCATGATCGTGGCGCCCGCAGGGATCGGGTCGAGATCGAAGTGCAGAAACGACCTCTTGTCCTGCAGCCCGAGCCACAGGTTGCCTGTGGGGTAATTGACGTCCGGCGCGCCGCCCTGCACGCGGGCGTCGGCGTTCGCCTCGATGGTCGCGATCCGGATCGCCTTGGGCGTGGGAGTGGGAAGCTGGGCCGCGGCCGGCGAGGCGGCCGCGATCAGCGCCAGGACGGCGAGGGATGGGGCCGTGCGGCGCCGGCTGGCGCCGCGGTGAGGGATTTCCGACATCGTGTCCTCCATGGTGAGTGGTCGACGACTGACGAGCTCGTTCGCCAAGGCGCCAATCCTCGCCGCGGTTGGACAGGTGACGCGATTCGAGTCGACCCGGCTATCGCCTCTGGCGCCGATCCCGCACGGCTGTGAGAGGAACAGCTCGCTCCGTCGACCTCACCCTCGATCGCGCCGAGAACCAAGGACTCGACCCGAACGGCCGGAATCGCCCCGTGGTGGCCTTCGCCGACGCGCCCTGAGGGGGCCGCTCGTCGCCGCGCGCCCTGGCCGGAGCCCGCTATCGCCCGGTCACGTCGTCGATCACCTGCGAGAGCCGATTGAGGGCGGGCCGGATCCGCGATGGCGAGAGGCCTCCGTAGCCGAGCACCAGTCCGTCCCGCGGAGGAGGCGTTAGGCAGTACCGGCTGACCGGGAACGTCACCAGCCCCGCCGCCGCCGCCCGCTCCGCGATCGCCACGGCGGCCGAGCGGCCCCCGCAGGCGCGCCGGGAGAGCAGCCCCGCCGCCGGCCAGGCGAGCACGTGGGTGCCCGCGGTCGCCGAGTCCAGTCGCAGCCGGTCGCCCAGCATCCGCGCGGCCGATTGTGCCAGAGCCTCGTACCGCTCCTGGCAGGCCAACCGCACCCGACGGAGATGGCGGTCGTAGTGTCCTTCGGCGATGAACGCCGCGAGCGCTGCCTGCTCCGCGAAGGGGCTGTTCCGCCCCGCCACCGCGCGCGCGTTGGCCACCGGCTCCGCGAGCGACTCGGGCACCACGCAGTAGCCCAGCCGGAGCGACGGGAACATGGTCCGGCTGAACGTCCCGATATATACGACACGCTGCGGGCTCCCTCCGGCCGCCTCGGCGTCGAGCTGCTGGAGCGCGGAGAGCGGCCGCCCCCGGTAGCGGAAGTAGCAGTCGTTGTCGTCCTCGAGCACCCAGGCGTTGGCCCGCCGGGCCCAGGCGAGCAGCGCCATCCGGCGCGCGGCCGAGAGGGTCGCACCGCTCGGGAACTGATGTGACGGCGAGACCACCGCCAGCCGAGCGGCAGGCTCGAGCGCCTCGCCCGCGGCCACGTCGAGGCCCTCCTCGTCCACCGGCACCGGCACCAGCCGCGCGCCCGCGGCGATCAACGCGGCGCGAAGGTCGAGATAGCCGGGCTCCTCGATCCAGGCGGCATCGCCCGGGTCGAGCAGCAGCCGGAGCAGCAGGTCGACCGCCTGTTGCGCGCCGCTGGTGACGATCACCTGGCTCGGGGTGCAGGCGAGGCCGCGCGCCGCCCGAACGTGCTCGGCGATCGCGCGCCGGAGCGGCGCGGCGCCCGCGGGGTCGCCGTAGTCGAGATGCCGGAGATCGGCGGCGCTCCATTGGCGGCGAAGGAGTCTGGACCAAAGCGCGATCGGGAAGAGGTCGAGCGGCGGGCGGCGAGGACGGAAGGCGCGGGCCTCGGTGTCGTCGGCGCGCGGGCCGGTGATCACCACGTCGCAGAGCGCCGCGCCGCGGGCCGCGAGCCGGGGCGGCGGGTCGCTCGTCGGGGCGCGTCGCCCGGGTCCCGCGCTCGAGCGGGGCGTGACCATCCGGCGCTCCGGCAGCGTGGCGGTGACCCAGGTGCCCGCCCCGTGGCTGCTCCGGAGATACCCCTCGGCGAGCAGCCGCTCGATCGCCGAGACGACGGTGAAGCGCGAGATCCCGAGCTCGGCGGCGAGCACCCGCGAGCCGGCCAGCCGGGTGCCGGGCGCCAGGCGGCCGGAGACGATCCCCTCGCGCAGGTGGCCGTAGACCTGCTCGAAGAGCGGCTCGGAGCCGGACTCGAGCGCCATGTGGGGGACCAGCCCCGCCACTCGCCTGCCCCGCCGTCCGGTGCTGGTGGTCATCCGGTCAGCCCGATAAGTGGACTGGCCAAACTATCCGTATCTGGTCATGGACACCATACCGCTCCGCCAATTGATTGGTGACCACGACGGAGCCAGCCATGCGCATCGCGGTCATCAGCGACATTCACGGCAACCTGCCGGCCCTCGAGGCGGTGCTCGCGGATCTCCGCCCGCCCGAGCGCACCCTCGTGGTGAACCCTGGCAGCGCCGGTTGTCCGCGTCGCGTCGACGCGAAGCTGCCCGACCTCGTCGAAGCGGGGTCGCCCCACGCTCGCTACGCGGTGACGACCCGGAAGCCCCACGGCTGGATGATCGAGCTCCTGGCCGTGCCTTACGACGTGACCAGCGTGGTCGCTCGGGCCCGGCAGCATCGCCGCCAGGACTGGGCCGCGGCGTTTCTCTGTCAGGTGCTCGACGCATGAGGGAGCGCCTCGCCGCCGGGCCGGTGCAGGTGATGGCGGCGCACAGCCCGCTCGCCGCCCGACTCGCGGAAGAGGCCGGCTTCGACGCCGTCTGGGCCTCGGGCTTCGAGCTCTCGGCGCTCTACGGCGTGCCCGACGCGAGCCTGCTCTCCTTCTCGCTGCACCTCGAGGAGATCCTCCGCCTGCAACGAATGGACGAGCACCGCGCGGCCGAGCGCCGCTGCCTCACCAACCTCGGAGAACCCTAGTGCTGCATTCGCCCGACGTCCCGCTCTCGGAATCCGCGCTCCTGGTGATCGACGCCCAGGACTCCTTCAAGCACGACGCGGCCAAGTGGGAGCGGCGGAGCAACCGCGCCTTCGAAGCCAACGTTGCGGCACTGGTCGCGGCCCATCGGCAGGCCGGGCTCCCGGTCGCCTACTTCCTCCACACCGATGGCGACCCCGGGTTCGAGAAGGACGGGCCGCTCTACCGGCTGATGGACTTCCTGGCGCCCGAGCCGGGCGAGCCGCTCTTCCACAAGTCGACCCGGAACGTCTTCACCAGCACCGACCTGATCCCCTGGCTGCTCCGGCGGGGCGTCCGCCGGCTGGCCATCACCGGCATCCAGATGGAGCAGTGCTGCGAGACCTCGGCGCGGGTCGCGGCCGACCTGGGCTACGCCGTGGACTTCGTGATCGACGGGACGATGACCTTCCCGATCCCGAACCACGACGCCCCCGGCGAAGCGCTCGGCGTCGCGGCGATCGAGGAGCGGACCCGCTACGTGCTCCGGCGGCGGTTCGCGCGGATCGTCACCACCGACGCGCTGCTCGCGGAGCTCGCGTCGACCCCCGTGCCGGCCTGAGCCGGCCTCCTTACTGCCACCGCCCCCTTTGGCTACTATTCGCGACATGACCTCGACCACGACGTCCACCCTGGATTTCGGCGATCAGACCGCCCTGGCGGGCGGGCTCTCCCAGTTCGCGCTGGCCCTCCGGGGCTCGGCCATCCTCAAGATCGCGGCGGAGGTCCGGGCGATGATTGCCTCGGGCCAGCCGGTCTGCAATCTGACCGTCGGCGACTTCAGCCCCAAGGAGTTCCCGATCCCGAGCACGCTCCGTGACGGGATCAAGCGGGCCCTCGACCGGGGCGAGACCAACTACCCGCCCTCCGACGGCGTCCCCGCGCTCCGCAAGGCGGTGAGCGACTACGTCGAGCGGGAGCAGGGTGTGCGGTATCCGATCGAGGCGGTGATGGTGGCGTCGGGCGGTCGGCCGATCGTCTTCGCCACCTATCGGGTCCTGGTGGATCCGGGCGACGAGGTGCTCTACCCGGTGCCCTCGTGGAACAACGACTACTACACCGCAATGATGGGCGGGACGCCCGTCGAGGTGCAGTGCCGCCGCGAGGACGGTTTCCAGCCGACGCTCGATCAGCTGCTGCCCCACCTCGGCTCGGCGCGACTGCTCTGTCTCTGCACGCCCGGCAATCCGACCGGCACGATGCTCGCGCCCGACGCGCTCCAGTCGATCATGGAGGCGGTGGTCGCGGAGAACGAGTCGCGCAAGGCGGAGGGCAAGCGGCTCCTCTACGTACTCTTCGATCAGATGTACGGCTCGCTGGCGTTCCCGCCGGCCGAGCACGCCAATCCGCTCGCGCTGGTGCCGGAGTCGGCGCCCTACGTGGTGGCGCTCGACGGGATCTCCAAGGCCTTCGCGGCCACCGGCCTTCGGGTGGGCTGGGCGCTCTGCCCGCCGGCCATCGCCCGGAGCATGAAAGACTTCCTCGGCCACGTCGGCACCTGGGCCCCGCGGCCGGAGCAGGTCGCAACGGCCGAGCTCCTCTCGGATCCGGCGGCGCTGGCGGCGTTCCGCGAGGGCTTCTTCGAGGGCGTGCAGGCCCGGCTCGACGCGCTCTATCAGGGCTTCCAGGCGCTCCGCAAGGACGGCTATCCGGTCGACTGCATCAACCCGCAGGGCGCGATCTATCTCTCGCTCCAGCTGGACCTGGTGGGTCGCTCGCTCGGCGGGCGTACGATCGCCAGCAACGACCAGATCCGCCTCGAGCTCCTGGAGAAGGCCGGACTCGCGGTGGTGCCGTTCCAGGCGTTCGGGCTGGCCGGCGAGACCGGCTGGTTCCGGATGTCGGTCGGCGCGGTTTCCCTGCAGGACATCGATGACGCGTTCCCCCGGGTTCGACGGCTCCTCGATCAGGTTCGTTAGGCAGGCTTCGTCCCTCGCCCTGGCGCTCGGACTCCAGCTCGGCCTGGCCGCTGGAGCCCGGGCGCAGGCACCCGCGCTGGGCTCGATCCGGGGCCTGGTCCACGACAGCCTGCTCGCCGCGCGGCCGCTCGCGGGCGCGGTCGTCGAGATCCTCGAGCTGGGGCGGCTCGACACCACCGACGCCCGAGGGGTCTTCCGCTTCGACTCGGTGCCCGGTGGCCGCTACTCCGTCAGCTTCACCCACCCCGACCTCGACGCGATCGGACTCCGGCCGCCGGAGCGAGTGGTGGAGCTGGGCGCCGGGATCGACGTCACCCTCGTCCTCACCACGCCCTCGGCGGTGACCATCTATCGAGGCCTCTGTCCCGGCCCGGTGGAATCGAACACCGGCGTGGTGGTGGGCCGGCTCACCGACGCCGAAACCGGGCGACCGGTGCCCAAGGCCGAGATCCGGGGCGAGTGGACGGTCACCACCCTGGCGCCCACCGGCGGCCTGGTCAAGCGCCCCCGGACCGTGAGCGCGGTGACCGGCCCGAGCGGGGCCTACCGGCTCTGCGGAGTGCCTAACGACGTGGCCGTGTTGCTCACCGCCAGGGTCGACTCGATCATGGGATCGCCCAACGAGCTGGCGCTCGACGGCCGGCTGGTGGGCAAGCGCGACCTGCTGCTCGCCCGGGGCGGCGCGCGCACCGCCACGGTGAGCGGCCTGGTCAAGGACATCGAGGGCCGCCCGGTCGTCGGCGCGGTGGTGACCGTGCTCGGGCTCACCACCGGGACGCCCACCGGACCGGACGGCCGCTTCCGAATCGACAGCCTGCCGGGCGGCTCGCACGAGGTGGACGCGCGCGCGGTGGGCTTCCGGCGCGGCCGGACGCCGGTGGCGCTCCGCACGGGTGAGGGGAGCTTCATCGAGCTGGTCCTCACCCGAGCCACCGACGAAGCCGGCCAGGAGCTGCCCGAGGTCGTGGTCGAAGCCGACGTCGCGGCGTCCGACCGGACCGGCTTCACCACCCGCCGGCTCCGCGACCTGGGCGGCTGGTTCATCGGCCGAGACGACATCCTCCGCCGGGGCTCGGTGCGGACCCAGGACCTCTTCCATACGGTGCCCGGACTTCGGGTCGAGCCGGTCGGTGGAGACGATTACAACCTGCTCAGCACGCGTGGCGGGGCCGGCGGCTTCAACGCGAACTGCGCGCCGACCCTCTACATCGACGGGATCCGGATCCCGCCCGAGGAGGGGATCGTCAACGTATCGCTCGTGCCGGAGCAGATTCACGGAATCGAGATCTACACCAACCCGACCCTGGCGCCCGTCGAGTATCAGCGCGGTCGCGAGTCCTGCGCGATCATCCTAGTCTGGAGCCGCCGGGGCGGCCGACGATGAGCCCGACGTCGCGGGGGCTGGCAGTCGCCGCGATGTGCTGCTCTCTCGCCACCTCCGGCCGCGCCCAGACCTCGGCCGAAATCTTCGGGCGCTACGCGGAGCGGGTGGTCAAGCTCCAGGTGTCGGAGACCGGCTCCGGCGGCAAGGCGTCGCTCGGCACCGCCTTCTTCGTTTCGGCCGACGGCCTGCTGATCACCAACTATCACGTCGTCGCCGCCGTGCTCCGCGAGCCCGACCGTTACGAGGCGCGCTGGCTCGACCAGGCAGGGGCCGACCACCCGGCCACGGTGCTCGACATCGACGTGGTGTCCGACCTCGCGCTGCTCGACACCGGCGCGAGCCCGGCCGGCTTCTTCGCGCTCGGGAGCTCGCCGCTGCCCAAGGGCATCAAGCTCTACTCGCTCGGCCATCCGCAGGACCTGGGCTTGAGCATCGTCGAGGGGACCTACAACGGCCTGTTGGAGCACACCCTCTATCCCAAGATCCATTTCACCGGCCCGCTCAATCCCGGCATGAGCGGGGGCCCCGCCCTGCTCGAGAACGGCACCGTGGTGGGCGTGAACGTGGCGACCGGGGGCAACTCGGTGAGCTTCCTGGTTCCGGCCGCGGCGGCCCGCGAGCTGGTGGAGCGGGTGGAGCGGAGCCCGCCCGATCCGGACCGTGACCTCCTCGAGGAGGCCGGCCGGCAGCTCCTGGCCAACCAGGAGCGCTACCTGGCGCGGCTCTTCGCCGACGACGCTCACCCGATCCGGCTCGGACCCTTCGAGCTGCCGACCCAGCCGGCCGATTTCTTCCGCTGCTGGGGCGACGCCGATCGCGACCCGGACACGCCCTACGAGCGGGTGATCCACCGCTGCTCCACCGACGACTATCTCTTCCTGACGGAGGACCAGTCGTCGGGTATCGTGACCCTGGCCCACACCGTGCTCACCAGCCGGCGGCTCAATCCCGCGCGCTTCTATTCCCTCTATTCGGCCGTGTTCACGGCGAGCACGCAGGACGACGCCCTCCTGGTCTCCGACGACCTCGGCGAGCGACAGTGTCACACCGGCAACCTGAAGCAGGGCGGCATGGTGCTGCGAACGATCTTCTGCATCCGTGCCTACCGCCGGTTCCCGGGGCTGTACGACGCCTCGGTCACCGCGGCGGCCCTCGGCGCGCGAGACGTGGGGGTGGTGTCGACCCTCGAGGTCTCGGGAGTGAGCTTCCCCAACGCCGAGCGGATCGCGCGCGAGTTCCTGAGCCGACTCCGGTGGGCGCCCCGATGATGGTCGAGGTGC
The DNA here is from genome assembly GCA_050184075.1 of Gemmatimonadales bacterium. Classification (GTDB taxonomy): domain Bacteria; phylum Gemmatimonadota; class Gemmatimonadetes; order Gemmatimonadales; family GWC2-71-9; genus SHZU01. The sequence goes on along the minus strand of JBFXAS010000055.1, from coordinate 15,801 downwards.
TCGACGCCCACGGGCGTGTGCAGCAGCGGATCCGGGTCCCGGCTCGGGGTCTCCGGATCGGACGCGCGTTCGACAACGACCTGGTCCTCGACGACCCGTACGTCGACGGCCATCATCTCGAGATCGCGATCGGACCCGACGGCGGGCTCCGTTTCGTGGATCGCGGCAGCGTCAACGGCACCTGGCAGGGCGGCGCCCGACGGCCCATTCCGAGCGGGGCGCTCGCCCCGGGGACCGAGCTCCGGATCGGACGTACCAGCCTTCGGGTGGCAGACCCGACCCGGCCGGTGCCGCCGGCTCGCGTGGACAGGCGCCACGCGAATCTCGCCAATCGGCTCACCGGGCAGACCAGCACCGCGGTCCGCTACATCGTCTTCGGCCTGGTGGTGTTCGCGCTGCAGGCCTATTTGGAGGAGAGCGAGACGGTCACCGCCGCGACCCTGGCGACGCCGCTGCTCGGCATCGCTCTGGCGTTCGGCGTCTGGGCCGGTCTCTGGAGCCTGATCGGCCGGGTCGCGATCCACCGGTCGCGCTTCCTGCAACACTTCGGCTGGGCATCGCTGATCGCCCTCGGCTCCGCCGCGGTTGGCGAGGGCGGGAGTTGGCTCGGCTTCCTGGCGCCGTCGTCGGAGGCGCCGGAGCTGCTGGTCGGCGCAGCGGACCTGGGCCTCGGGATGTTGCTCCTGGCGGGCCACCTGGGCCTCGCGACCGAGTGGAACACCCGGCGGCGGTGGGGCACGGCGTTGGGCGTCGCCGCCCTCGGGCTCGCGATCGCCGCGCTGGTGTCCGACCTGACGGAGCCGAGCGGCGGGGCGCCGGGTCGCTACGCGACCACCCTGAAGCCGATCGGGGCCCGGCTCCTCCCGACCAGCGAGCCGGACCGGTTCTTCGAGGCCGTAGGCCGGCTCGAGGAAGACGCCACGGAGAGCGTCGCCGACGACGGCTCGGCGGAGCGTTAGGCAGCGAGACCGCCGGCGCAGCGCCGGAGATCTGGAGGCGCCGCGGGGTTTGGTCGATCGAGCGCCGCGGGCTACGTTATCAGCCCCGACCCACACCCTAAGACGCCGCCATGGATACCCTGACCGAAACGCTCCGTGCCTGGCTCGCCGACCCGACCATCGGGCGGCTGATCGCGTTCCTGATCGGCGTGCTGATCGTCTGGACCGCGGTCCGAGTCGTCAACCGCACGCTGAGTCGGGCCATCGAGGGCTCCGAGGCCCGCTACCGAGCCCGCAAGCTGGTGGGGTTCGGTGGCTACCTCGCAATCCTGATCCTCGGGCTGGCGATCTACAGCGGCCGGCTCGGCGGGTTGACCGTGACCCTGGGCGTCGCGGGCGCCGGGATCGCCTTCGCCCTGCAGGAAATGATCGCGAGCTTCGCCGGCTGGTTCGCGATCTCGATGTCGAACTTCTACCGGACCGGCGACCGGGTGCAGCTCGGTGGCATCAAGGGTGACGTGATCGACATCGGCGTGCTGCGCACCACGCTGATGGAGGTCGGCGAGTGGGTCAGGGGCGACCTCTACACCGGCCGGGTGGTCCGGATCGCGAACAGCTTCGTGTTCAAGGAGCCGGTCTTCAACTACTCGGGCGACTTCCCCTTCCTCTGGGACGAGATCACCGTCCCCATCAAGTACGGAACCGACTGGCAGGGCGCTCGCGCGATCCTGGAGCGGGTTGCCGCGGAGATCGTCGGCGAGTTCAGTGAGCGGGCCAAGGAGCACTGGAAGGAGGTTACTCGGAGCTTTCTGGTCGAGAATGCCCGGATCGATCCCATGGTGACGCTCACCGCCAACGACAACTGGATCGAGTTCACCCTGCGCTACGTCGTCGACTTCAAGCTCCGGCGCCGGACCAAGGACCTGCTCTTCAGCCGGATCCTCGAGGAGATCGATCGGAGCGAAGGCCGGATCGGCCTCGCGTCGGCCACCTTCCACCTGGTCGAAGCGCCGCCGCTCAGGATCAAGCTCGACCAGCCGGACGGAAGGACGGGATGAGCGCTCCGGTCGGCCAGCGGGCGCCCTGGAGGGACACCCTTTATCGAGTCATCTTCGGACACGACAGCCCAGCCGGCAAGGCGTTCGACGTCGTCCTGATCCTGCTGATCCTGGCCAGCGTCGCCGCGGTGATGCTGGACTCCGTCAAAGGCCTCCACGATCGCCACGCCGCCCTGTTTCAGACCGTCGAGTGGGGCTTCACCCTGCTCTTCACCGTGGAGTACCTGCTCCGCCTGGTCGCGGTGCCGCGCCCCTCCGCCTACGCCCGGAGCTTCTTCGGGCTGATCGACCTGGTCAGCGTGCTACCGACCTACCTCAGCACCGCGTTTCCCGGCGCGCAGTATCTCCTGGTGATCCGGATCCTCCGGGTCCTTCGGGTGTTCCGGATTCTCAAGCTGGTCGAATACGTCGGCGAGGCTGATACGCTGGTGGAGGCGATCCGGCAGAGCCGCCGGAAGATCGCGATCTTCTTCGCCACGGTGGCGACCTGCTGCGTGATCCTGGGCGCCGCCATGTACCTGATCGAGGGGCCCGCGGCCGGCTTCAGCAGTATCCCTCGGAGTGTCTACTGGACGATCGTGACGATCACCACGGTGGGCTACGGCGACATCGCGCCGTCGACGCCCGTCGGTCAGCTCCTCGCCGCGATCGTGATGCTGTTGGGCTACGCGATCATCGCGGTGCCGACCGGGATCGTGACCGTCGAGCTGGGGCGGGCCCGCTCCTCGGCCGCCACGACGCTGGCCTGTCCGAGCTGCCGCGCGACGGGCCACGCCGCCGACGCGCGGCATTGCCGCCGCTGCGGCGCCCGGCTGGCCCCGGACCAGGCCGGGAAAGCCACCCCGACCACCGCCTGAGCCAGGGACGGAGCCGCCAGCCGTCGGAAGGGCGTTCCGCGACCGCTGCCGCGAGTCTCAGCGATAGCCCGTGGGGTTGCCCGATTGCCAGCGCCAGACGTCCCGGCACATCTCATCCAGCCCTCGCTCCGCCACCCATCCCAGCTCCTCCCTGGCACGGGTCGGATCGGACCAGCACTCGGCCGCATCGCCAGGACGGCGGGCCACAATCGAGTGCTTGATCGGCCGGCCGGCGGCGCGCTCGAAGGCGTGGATCAGCTCCAGCACGCTGTAGCCGCGACCCGTGCCCAGGTTGTAGGTGACCAGGCCGGGCTTGGCGGCCAGCTTCTCCAGCGCGCGCTGATGCCCGACCACGAGGTCGGTGACGTGGATGAAGTCGCGGACACCGGTCCCGTCGCTGGTCGGGTAGTCGCCGCCGTAGACCTGCACCTCCGGCAGCTTGCCCACCGCGACCTGGGCCACGTACGGAACCAGGTTGTTCGGCAGGCCGTTCGGATCCTCGCCGATTCGTCCGCTCTCGTCGGCGCCGGTCGGGTTGAAGTAGCGGAGCAGCGCGATCTGCCAGTCGGGCTCGGCCCGGTGCAGGTCCCGCAGCATCTCTTCGATGAAGAGCTTCGAGCGGCCGTATGGGTTGACCGCGGAGAGCGGGAAGCTCTCCTCGACCGGGACTGACTTCGGGTCGCCATAGACGGTGGCTGAGGAGCTGAAGACCAGGGTCTTCACACCGTGGGCCCGCATCACCTCGAGCAGCACCAGGGTGCCGTAGATGTTGTTGTCGTAGTACCGGAGCGGCTGGCCAACCGACTCGCCGACCGCTTTCAAGCCGGCGAAGTGGATCACCGACTCGATCGGGTGCTCGTCGAAGACCCTGGTCATCCCTTCACGATCGCGAATGTCGACCTTGCGAAAGGGCACCGGGCGGCCGGCCAGCTCGGCCACGCGGCTCAAGGCTTCTTCATGGCTGTTCGAGAGGTTGTCGACCACCACGATCTCCCGACCCGCTCTGAGCAGCTCGAGACACATGTGGCTCCCGATGTAGCCGGCCCCGCCCGTCACCAGAATCGTCATAGCGCCCATCGATGAAGTGGTCGTTCGGGCCGTCCCGGCCCGACCGGGTTGGATGCAACCCGCATGCCCCGGCCCGCGGAGGAAGGAAAAAAACGCCGGCCCGGGGCGGTGGGAACCCCGGGCCGGCGCGACTATCGGCCAGGAACTGTGCTACGGGAGGAGTCAGGAGAAGGGACAGCCGAGGGCCAACCGAAGCATCTCGGGACCTCTGCTGCGACCGCGGAACCCACCTCCTGCCTTTCCGCGGGGGGAGGACATCTGGATCGTGGCTCGCGGCTCGATCCGACCACTGCTGGGCCCCGCCGCTGGGTCGGTCGGCGGCATGGGGCCTCCGGTTTCGGGGGCCGCCGGCCCGTCGGCTTCGGCCGGCCCGACATCGAGGATTCGCGACCGGCCTCCGAGCCCCTGCGGCACCTGGCCGACGAGCCAGACCCGTTGTCTCGTTACGGGACAGATACCGAAGAAACCGAGCAGGCCGGTGGCGTCGCCGCCGTCGGCGGCGGCGAGCGCGATCCGATGGCGATGACGCGCCCGGCACGAAGGGCACGGTTCGGTCTGCATGGAGATGATCTCGATCTGGCCTGCCATGGTGCGGCGCTCCTTGTTCGCGCACCCAGGATAGGAATCGAGAGTCAAGCCAACAAGTTGGGAGAAAACCCAGCGAATGGAGTTGGGAGAAAACCTGGTCCGTCAGGCGCTCTCGACGCCCAACTCTTCGAGGGTGGGTGCACCGGGCTGCGCCATCCGCTCCATGCTGAGCGCCATCAGCGCCCGGGCGCTCTTCAAGCCGAGGGCGCGCTCCATCTTGGCGCGGTGAAAATCGACGGTCTTGATCTCCACCCCCAGGGTCTCGGCGATCTCCCGGGTGGTCCGGCCCATGCCCATCAGCACGAACACCTGCCGCTGCCGGCGGGAGAGCGCGTCGAGCGGATCGCGGAGCCGGTTGGAGGGCAGGTTGTCGCCGCCATCGGCGGTGGGCCTGGTACGAGCCTCGAGCTGGGGGTTCCGGTACGGCCGCCCGGCCAACACCTCGCTCACGGCGGCCATCAGGTCGGCGTCGGAGGCGAGCTTGACCACGAAGCCCGACGCGCCGGCGCGGAAGGCCTCGTCGACGTAGATCTTCTCGGCCTGCATGCTGACCACCAGGACCCGGACCTCCGGAAAGCTCCGCTTGATGTCGCGGCAGACGTCGAGGCCGAGCCGCCCCGGCAGGCCGAGGTCGAGGAGGACCAGATTGGGCGAGAGCCGGCGGACTTCGCCCAGCACCTCGCTCCCGTCGTGCACCATGCCGACCACCTCGTAGGTGGGCTCGAGCATGGCCTTGAAGCCCTGGCAGACCAGCGGATGGTCGTCGACCAACAGCAGTCGGGGGCGATCCGTCATCGTGTCTCTCCTTCGTCCGGCACCCAGGCCTCGAGGGTGGTCCCTCCGCCCGGCGTGTTGTCGATCGTGAGCGTGCCCTGCACCGCGCGGAGCCGCTCGGCGAGGCCCGGCAGGCCGAGCCCCGTCCCGTTTCGGGCGCCGGGCGGCATGCCCTTCCCGCGGTCCTCGACCCGAAGCACCACGCCACGGTCCTTGGCGAGCAGCCGGAGCGTGGCGGCCTCCACGCCGGCGTGGCGCGCCACGTTGCGGAGCCCCTCCTGCGCCACCCGGAAGAGGGAGAGGGCCGGGGCCGGCGCCAGCCGCTCGAAGGCGGGGTCGGGCTCGATCTCCACGGCGACCTCGAGTCCGTCGGAGACCTGCATCTCGCCGGCCAGCACCTGGATCGACTTCTCGAGACCGAGGTGCTCGAGGGTCGACGGATGGGCGCGGCGCGCCATGGAGCGGATCTCGTCCGCCAGGTCGTGGAGCTCCTCGCGGAGCCCTTCGATCCGCTGGGTCACCGCGGCGCTCGGCTCGCTCAGCAGGCGGGAGAGCGCGGAGACCTCGCCGCCGATCAGCGCCACCCGCTGGATGATGTCGTCGTGCAGCTCCTGGGCGATCCGCGAGCGCTCGGCCTCCTGCGCGCCGACCAGCCGGCGGCCGAACTGGCGGGCCTGCTCGATCCGGCGGCGCTGCGCGGCGATCATCACGAGCACCACGGTCACCGTCAACAGCACGGTGACCCCGCCCGCGAGGAAGTAGATCCAACCGTAGAAGCTCGGGTCCGAGACGGGCATCGCCGGCGGTCAGAGCGCTCCGCGGAGGTCTTCGCGCAGCCGGCGCCCGGCAGGGGATCTCCCGACCCGCCAGAGCGCGCGAGCGATCAGGAGATAGCCGAGGATCGACACCACCAGGTGGAAGGTGAAGGTCTTGACGATCAGATCCTCCCGCACGCCGAGCATCGTTTGCCACGCAGGGAACAGCACCACCTCGGTTCCGAAGATGAGCATCACGCCGATCCCGCACCAGAACCAGAGCTTGTCGGTCCAGGCGTCGGGCGTGACCCAGACCCGGTCGATCACCGTGAGCGCGGCGGCGACGGTCTTGATCGCGTTGCCGACCGGGACCGACACCGTGCTGATCGGGCTCGCCCACCGCTCGACCAGCAGCACGTAGGTCCAGAGCACGAGATACCCGGCCGCCAACAGCAGCAGCAGATTGCGTCCGGCCCGCCGGGATTGCCAGAGCGCGAACGCCACCGTGAGCAGGGTGGTGTCGACCAGCAGGACGAGCTCCTGCGGCACGCGGGTCAGTTGCTGGCGGCTCACCATCACGAACATCACCGCGGCCGCGATCGTCGAGAAGCCCACGTTAGCGACGATCAAGCGCGCCGGGACGGAGAGCCGCTTCCAGCGCAGGAGCCCGACCACCGCGAGGACCAACATGCTGGCCGTCACGAGGTAGGACGCGAAACGCGCGAAGGCCATCACGGTCGGGGGGGGCCGGGGGCCTTCCGGGCTCAGCCCTGGAGGAGTCCGCCGCTCGAGCAGTAAGGCGGGCAGAGCCAGGGCGTGTCCCCGATGACGCCGCGGAGGATGTCGTCGCCGTTCTTGTCGACGCCGACGATCAGCGTGGTCTGCCGGCCGTAGCGGTCGATCGCCGGATAAAGGCGGATGCCTACGCAGCCCTCCTGCTTGAGAATCTTGTCGAAAATCGACCGGCTGTAGACCGCGGGCTGAGCGGCCTCCTTGTTCCGGGCGTGCTTGCGGAGAAAGCGGGCCCGCATCTGCTTCGCGGTGGCGTGGGTGACCCGGTGACTCCGAGTCTTGAACGGAGGCACCTTCCGCTTCGGTTGCTTCGGACCTTTGCCCCGCGAACCGCCGGCTCGCCCAATCATCGACTGCCTCCTCGATTTTTCTTGAGATCGTCTACTGGCCAGTGGGTCGAAGATGGCCGTCCCCGGAGGGCCGGACAAGCTGGGCGTTTGCCCAGCCCTTCGACCTGGGAGAATGCCTGGCTCCGCTCAGACGTGAACGGCATGGGTCCAGGATTCGGACGGATTCGGCGGTTGGCCTGAGACCAGCAGGCGGTAGCCCAGCCGCGCCGTCCCCCGACGGTGACGAGCAGCAGGTCGACGACTTGGCTCTGTCTCACCGCGGCAGTGGGCATCCCGCCTGAACCCGCCGAAGCCTCAAGCTGGCTCTCCACCCTTGCCGCTCCTATCATTGGCGGTACGCTCGACCCCGAGCGTTCCGCCGCCACCACCGTCCCGGCAGTCTCAACATGACCCCCGCCTCCTCCCAGCCGGCAATCGCCCTCTCTCTCTACGCGCTGAGCGACGACCCGTACCCGACCCTCGCGCGGCTTCGGGAGGAGACCCCGGTGTGCTGGCTCGACGAGGCTCGGGTCTGGCTGGTGACGCGACGCGCGGACGTGCTCACGGTGCTCCGGGACACCGAGACCTTCACCACCGACGATCCCCTCTCGACCATCCAGCAGGTCTTCGGCCGGCAGATGTTGAGTACCGAGGGGGACGAGCAGAAACGCTACAAGGCGGCCTGCATCCACGCCTTCGCCAAGCGACCGGTGCAGGAGAATCTGGCCGACGCGGTCCGGGGCAAGGCGACCCGGCTCCTCCAGGCGATCGGCTGGCGCGGCGAAACCGACCTCCGGCGCTCCTTCACCGGCAAGCTCTCCGTCTTCAGCACCGGCTACGTCCTGGGCATCCCCGAGGAGCTGCACGAGTCGGTGCTCGAGTGGTACGACAGCTTCGCCGCGGCGATCGCGAGCTTCGGCACCAACCCCGCCGCGCGCGCGGAAGGACTCGTGGCGGCGGACGAGTTCCGGCGGGCGATGCGGCCCCTGCTTGCCGAGGCCGAGCGGGCTCCCGCCTCGGGTCTCTTGGCCACCCTGGTCCACGCGGCCGATCGGCTGGGCGACGACGAGATCCTGGCCAACGCGCTGATCATCCTCTTCGGCGGCATCGAGACCACGGACGCGATGATCTCGAACGCGCTCTGGGCTCTCCTCACCCATCCCGAGCAGCTGGCCTTGCTGCGGAACGATCCCACCCTGCTCGCCCCCGCGATCGAGGAGAGCCTTCGCTGGGAGCCCGCGGTGCAGACCTGCACCCGCTTCACCACCCGCGAGGTCGACGTGGCGGGCGTCACGATCCCGGCCGGCGCGTCCGTGCAGTGCATGCTGGGCGGTGCCAATCGCGATCCCGAGCACTTCGCGGATCCGGACCGCTTCGACATCCGTCGGCCCAACGCATCGGATCACCTCGCGTTCGGGATCGGCCGGCACCTCTGTCTCGGGTCGCACCTCGCCCGACTGGAGACCCTGGTGGCCCTCGAGCTGCTGCTCGGGCTCCCGAGGCTCCGGCTCGATCCGGACCACCCGACCCGGCCGACCGGCTACGAGTTCCGCAAGCCGCCCACGCTCCGGGTTCGCTGGGACCAGCGTTAGGCGCAGGCCCCGGGCTCCGACCATGGCCGGCGTCCTCGGCATCCACCACGTCACCGCGATCGCGGGCGACCCCCAGCGCAACGTCGACTTCTACGCCGGGGTGCTGGGACTCCGGTTGGTGAAGCGGACCGTCAACTACGACGACATCCGCACCTACCACCTCTACTACGGCGACGCGACGGGCTCGCCGGGCAGCCTGCTCACCTTCTTCGCCTGGCCGGGCGGGCGCCGCGGGCGCGCGGGCGCCGGCCAGGCCGCGGCCGTCGGCCTCGCGATCCCACAGGGGTCGATCGGCTTCTGGCTCGAGCGACTGCTCACCCACGGCGTCCGACACGAGGCGCCTTCGGCACGGCGGATGGCGGGCGTCACCGAGCGGGTGATCGCAATCCGCGATCCGGACGGGCTGATGCTCGAGCTGGTGGGAAGTGAAGGCGCGGAGCGGCGCGCGCCCCGGGAGGCGGGTACCGACGTCCCCACGCCCCACACGATCCGCGGCCTCCACGCGGTGACGCTCTGGCAGAACGACGGAGCCGTGGCCGAGCCGGCCCTCGAGAGCCTCGGGCTGCGCGCCGTCGCCGACTCGGAGGGCATCCGTCGCTACGCCGCGGGAGAGGGCGGCCCGGGTGCCCTGGTCGACGTCCGCACGGTGGGTGGCTTCCCCGACGGCGTGAACGGCCCCGGCACGGTCCATCACGTGGCCTGGCGCGCGCCGGACGACGCCACCGAGCTCGAGCTCCGGACCCGGGTCGAGCGCGCCGGCCTCGAGCCCACACCCGTGATCGACCGCACCTATTTCCGCTCGGTCTATTTCCGGGAGCCGGGCGGGGTGCTCTTCGAGCTCGCCACGGACGGACCCGGCTTCCTGGTCGACGAGCCGGCCGAACAGCTGGGCAGGACCCTCCGGCTGCCCGAACGCCTCGAGCCCGTTCGCAAGGCGATCGAAGCCGGCCTGGAGCCGATCGAGCTGCCAGGGGACGCGCGCCGCGGCTCCGCCTTCGCGAGCACCGCTCCGTCCCCGGACGAGGGCGTCGACCTGTTCGTCCACCGCTACGACTCGAGCACGGCCGAGCGCGAGCCGGCCCGCTCGACGACACTGCTGCTCCTCCACGGCACCGGAGGAGATGAGCACGACCTCGTCCCGCTCGGCAGGGCTCTGCTACCGGGCGCCGGGACCTTGAGCCCGCGCGGCAGGGTCAGCGAGCATGGCGCTGCGCGGTTCTTTCGACGGCTCGCTCCGGGGGTGCTCGATCAGGAGGACCTGGCGGTTCGCACCGACGAGCTCCGCCGCTTCGTCAGAGCCGCGGCGGCCCGCTACGGCTTCGAGCCCGCCCAGCTCGTGGCGGTCGGCTTCTCCAACGGCGCCAACATCGCGAGCAGCCTGCTGCTCAGGTACCCCGGGACGATCCGCCGCGCGATCCTGCTCAGTCCGATGGTGCCCTTCGAGCCGAGCCCGCTTCCCGACCTGGGCGGCTCGGCGATCTTCATCGGGGCCGGGAGGCACGACACCGTCACGACCGCGGAGGAGACCGAAGCCCTGGCCGCGATGCTCCGAGCCGCCGGCGCCTCGGTGGCCGTCCACTGGACCGACGCGGGCCACAGCGTGACCGCCACCGAAGTAGACGCCGCCCGGCGCTGGCTCGAGACCACGCCGGGCGACGCTGGCTGACCGTCGTGGGCCCGACCGGCGACGGTGTGCCAGCGCGGCGGGAGCGCCACGGGCAGCGGCCCGAGGTCAGGACCCTGCGGACGGCTCAGCGCGACGGCGGGGAATCGCTCGGACCCTGCCGATCCCGGATCGCGGTCGTGCCGCGCGCGTCGCCCGGCACCCGGAAGTGGGGCCCGGCCGGAGACAGGCTGAGGGAGCCAATGGCTTGCGGTCGCTCTCCACGGCGACCCGATACCTTGCGACCCCGATCGCCGCGGCCCGCTCCGCCCAATCGAGAGGACCTCGAATTTCGTGAAGCCGTCCCCTCCGTTGCTCGTTCTGCTCCTGCTCGCTCCTTCGCTCGACGCCCAATCGCCGGCCGAGCCACGTCCGGCGCCCGACGCTGGCGAGCCGGCGACGACCCCCGGGCACGGCATCGCGATCCGAACGGGGGCATGGTCCCTGGGCGTCCACGGGTCCGCGACCTTCGGCACGAGCCGACAGGGCGGCCCCCGCGGGGAGCGGAGCGAGGTGCTGACCAGCATGGCGTCGCTGGTCGCGTCCCGACCGCTCGGGGGCGGGCTGCTCGCGCTCCGCGCGATGACGAGCATCGACCCCGTGTTGGGCGCCGACGGCTACCCGCTCCTGTTGCAGACCGGCGAGAGCGTCGACGGCCTCACACCCCTCCGCGACCGGCAGCACCCCCACGACTTCGTCGCGGAGCTCGGCGCGAGCTATCGCCATCGGCTCGACCCCGAGCTCGACGGGTTCGTCTATCTCGCCGCGGTCGGCGCCCCGGCCCTCGGCCCGGTCCCCTACTTCCATCGGGCATCGGGCGCGATCATTCCCGAAGCGCCGATCGGCCATCACCTCCACGACGCCACCCACATCAGCCACGGCGTGCTCACCGTGGGCGTGGTGAGCCAGGGCAAGGTGACGATCGAAGGATCGCTCTTCAACGGGCGTGAGCCCGACGGCGATCGGTGGGACATCGACGAGATCCGCTTCGACTCCTACGCGGTCCGGGCCACGGTCGCGCTCGGTCCCCGGTGGGCGGTCCAGGCGAGCGGCGGCGTGCTCTCTCAGCCGGAGCGGCTCCATCCCACGATCAATCAGGTGCGGCTCTCCGGCTCGATCACGCACAGCCATCCGCTCGCGGGCGGGCACTGGCAGACGACGCTCGCGGTGGGACGGGGCTTGAGCCAGCGCCGTGAGATCCTGCTCTCGGAGGCGCAACGGATCTTCCCGCCGACGGTGCTGGCCCACTATACCTCCCTGGTCGGAGAAACCGGGCTCCCCGCGGATTCCCTCTATCTCGTCTTCCCGTCGAAGACCCGCACCGGGCTCCTGCTCGAGTCGACCCTCACGCTCGGCCGCACCTCGCTCGCCACGCGGCTCGAGCGCGTGGCCAAGGACGAGCTCTTCGATCCGACCGACCTCCGCCACAGCCGGATCTTCAGCGTCTCCAAGGCGAGCGTGGCGCTGCTGCAGCGCCTTCCGATCGCCGGATCCCTCGCCTTCGGCGTGGGTGGGCTGGTAGGAGTCCATCTGCTGCCCTCGGAGATCCGGGCCGACTACGGCGGCACCCCACTCTCCTACCAGCTCTTCACCCGGCTCGAGCTCTGGGGGGCCGGCGGACACCACTGACGGGACGCAAGATCGTCCTATCGAGCGTGGCCGGCCCGTCGCGAAGCTGCGGCCCGAAGGCCCCCTCACCGACGAGGTCCCATCGTGCTCGCCCGTTGCCCGCCGCGCCTCGCGATCCTGGCGATGCTCCTCGCCGGCTGCGGCTCCCCCGACGGTCGAGCGCACTCGCGCGTGCGAGACAGCAGCGGGATCCGGATCGTGGAGGTCGCCGCTGGCGCGACCGAGCGCACCCTCTGGACGGTGCGGGAGGACCTCTCGGTCGAGGCGCCGACGGGCCAGGAACCCTACGCCTTCGGGCAAATCGTCGACGTCGACGAAGGGCCGGGCGAAGTGATTCTGGTGCTGGATGCGACCAATACGCGGCTGCTCGAATTCTCCCGGGACGGTCGCTTCGAGCGAGCGGTCGGCCGCGCGGGTCGAGGCCCCGGTGAGCTGACCCGGTTCGTGACCGACCTGCTGCCGACCGAGCATGGCGTCCTGGTGCCCGATCCAGGCGCCGCGCGGATCACCCGATTCGGCCACGATACCGTCGTCACCGGCGTGCCAGCCTCACCGGCGCCCAAGAGCTGGGCGCTGGTCGCGCACGACATTCTTCGCTACCGCGCGCTCGGGGTCTCGCGGCGCCCAGACGGCGCCTTCGCCTTCTGGGACGGACTCCTCCAGATCGATCTCGCCAGCGGCACGATCGACACCCTGCTCGAGCTCGACTATCCGAAGACCGACCTCGGCGGACCCGGCAACATCAAGATTCCGCTGCTGGTCAACGCGGCGTTCTGGGCACCGCTCCGGGACGGCAGGGTCGCCTGGTCCTCCCTCGATCGCGATCAGGTCTCGGTCCACGACGCGAGCGGTGCTCTCCGCATGCTGATCCACCGGGCCGACTGGCGAGCCCACCCGGCATCGGACGCTGACCGGGCGACGCTGCGCCGCCTGCTGGCAGAGAAGCTTCGGATCCTGGGCGGCGACGTCGGCGCCGCGAACGCGCCCAACGTCGTCTTCCCGGACCGGCTCCCGGCGATCACCGGTCTGCTCGCCGGGCCCGACGGAACGCTCTGGGTGCAGCGAATGGGCGAGGTGGGCGACATCGACCCGATGGCAGTGAACGCGCCGGACCGCACCTCCTGGCTTGGCGGCGCGATCTGGGACGTCTTCTCGTCGGACGGCCACTATCTGGGACTCGTCACGCTACCCCGGGGCGTGCGGGTGACGGCGATCCGGGAACCGAGACTCTTCGGGATCGGCCGCGACGGATCGGGCGCCGATCGGGTCGTCCGACTCGTTCTCGATCGTTCGTGAGAGGCCCTCCACGCGGTTGAGCGCCGGAGCCCAGGGCTACGGTGGGCGCGATGTCGCTGCGGTCGTGGGGCTTGGCGTTAGGCTTTGGCATCGCGCTCATCGCGGCGCCCGACGCCGTCGTGGCCGAGCCCGTCGCGCGCGCAACGGCGGCCCACGCTCATCATGACGGCGCGGAGCGAACCCGGGCGCTCGGGTCGGCCGCGATGGATCAGGCTGATGCCCGCTCGGAGGACTCCGGCCAGGCTCTACCAGGACCTCCACGGGCCGCAGCTCGAGACCGACTGGACCCTCACGATCGGGGTCCAGGTCACCCCGCGGCAGCGGCAGCGGCTTGCCCTGCCGGGAGGGAACGACGAAGCGCCAGCCGGGTGGGCTGGCGCTTCGTCTTTGGTCAGTGCGCCGCCAGGGACTTGAACCCCGAACCTACTGATTAAGAGTCAGCTGCTCTACCATTGAGCTAGCGGCGCGTCTGTTGTTGTTGCCGGGTGCCTCGAGCCTGCCCGGATGACCCCAACGGGAATCGAACCCGTATTACCACCTTGAAAGAGTGGTGTCCTAACCGTTAGACGATGGGGCCCCGTTCACGACACGAGGGACGAGAGCAGGTCCCGTCCCTCGCCCCTCGCCCACACCAGCATAGCGCTAACGGGATTCGAACCCGTGTTCCAGCCTTGAGAGGGCTGTGTCCTAGGCCTCTAGACGATAGCGCCTCGTGGTCCCGCGACCTCCTACGGCTCTTCACTTTCTCCAAGCAGGCCCGGAGGGAATCGAACCCCCAACCCCCGGTTTTGGAGACCGGTGCTCTACCAATTGAGCTACGGACCTTCGTCTGGTGGCTGCCTACCCCTCGCCCGCCAGGCCGCTCCACTGCGAAGGGTGGCTGACGGGACTTGAACCCGCAACCTCCGGAGCCACAGTCCGGCGCTCTAACCGATTGAGCTACAACCACCGCGTGGTCGAGGGGGCAAACCTACGACCTTTCGGAGGCCCTGGTCAAGCCCTTTGGCCCCACCGACTTGTCCCCGATCCGGGGGCCGGAATCGGCCCCGTTCCGGCCCCGGACGCGGGGCCTGGATCTTGCCCAACGCCAGCGGGACCGTGCAGTTCCTTGACGGAGATTCGCAGTAGTTTGCGATCCGAGCAACCGTCGGCACGGACTTGACCGAGAACCGACCAACTCGGAATAACGGCTTGAAAACAAAAAGCTTACGGGCCAACTTGGGGCGCCAATCCGGCCCCTGGCTTCGAAATCGCAGGACTGGAGCGGTAGTCGGTGGTCGTTTGATGTCAGACACTTGGAGGACGCATATGCAGTGGCGTTCAGCCCTGGTTTGGCGCCTGGTCGCGCCCGCCATGGTAGTGCTCGCGCTGGCCGGCTGTAACGAGGAGCTCGGCACCGGCCCGCGAATCGCGACCATTACGGTCTTCTCCGGGAACGGGCAAACCGGCGCGATCGGCGCCCTCCTCGGGCAACCGCTGGTGGTCGAAGTCAAAGACCAGCGCGGCGATCCAATCGAAGGGGGGGTCGTCACCTGGGACGTCACCAGCGGAACCGGCATCGTCTCACCGCGATCCGACACCACCGACGAGAACGGTCTGGCGACGACGACCTTCCGCCTCGGCAGCAGCATCGGGGTCCAGACGGTCTCCGCCACGCTGACCGGTCTGAGTCCGGTCAGCTTCATCGCGAACGCCGTCTCCGCCCCCGCCAGCCAGCTGACGCTGGTCGACGGCGACGGACAGGCGGGCAGCGTGGGCGAGCGGCTCTCGCAAGCGCTCGAAGTTCGGGTGACCGATGCGTTCGACAATCCCAAGTCCGACGTGCCGGTCAACTTCACCGTGATCAGCGGCGGCGGTACCGTGAGCTCGCAGACGGTGGTTTCCGACGCGAACGGCATGGCCCAGACGACTTGGACCCTCGGCACCGTGGCCGGCAACCAGTCGGTGATCGCCGGCTCGGGCGCCATCACCCCGGTCACCTTCACCGCCACCGCCTCGCCCGACAATCCCAGCGGGATCGTCATCGTGAGCGGCGGCGGCCAGATCGCCAATCCCGGCGCCACCCTGCCCGACTCGGTCGTGGTCCGGGTGGTCGACCGCTTCGGCAACGGCGTTCCCGGCATCTCGGTGGACTTCGTGATCGTGGGCGCGAGCGGCTCGGTGAGCCCGACGGGCACCACCAGCGACGCCAACGGCCGCGCCGCGACCCGCTGGACGCTCGGCACGGTCGGCGGCCCGAACCGGATCACCGCGCAAGCCGGATCGCTCAGTCTCAACGTCCAGTCGGCCGCGTTCATCGTCTTCGAGACCGTCAACGCCGGCGGGATCAGCTCCTGCGGCATCGACGAAGGCGGCGTGCTCTACTGCTGGGGCTCGAACAACGACGGCGCGCTCGGGATCGGCGCCGGCCCGGCCGGCTGCGGCCCGATCTTCGCCTTCCCGCTGGCCGTCTCGCTCGCCAC
>JBFXAS010000054.1:0-24043 GCA_050184075.1 Gemmatimonadales bacterium | reverse complement strand
CCGGGCGAGAGTCGAGCCCGACCCGCGACCCGCCGCGCCTCCACCCGGTGAGCCCGGTCGAGCGGGTCGACCACCTCGTCATCGGCGCGGGCATCGTCGGCGCCTCGATCGCCTACCATCTGATGGTCCGCGGGGCTGGAAGCGTGCTGGTGCTCGAGCGGGAGGACGCGCCCGCCACGGGCAGCACCGCCCGCTCCGCGGCCGGGGTCCGGCACCAGTTCGAGTCCGAGGTCAACATCCGGCTCTCCCAGCACTCGATCGAGCGGCTCCGTTGCTTCGAGGAGGAGGTCGGAGGCCATTCGGGTCTCCGCCAGGTCGGCTACCTGCTCTTGGTGAGCGACCCCGGCACCTGGGAGCGGTATCGTCGGAACGTCGCGTTGCAGCAGTCGTTCGGGATCCGGAGCCGGCTGCTCGAGCCGACGGAGGCGGCCCTGCTGGTGCCGGGCACCCGGATCGACGACCTGAGCGGCGCCACCTACTGTCCCGACGACGGCTATTGCGACCCGCACGGGGTCGCGATGGGATATCTGGATCGGGCCAGAGCGTTAGGCGCCCGGGTCCGCACCGCCGAGCCGGTGACGGGCTTCGAGCGCGAGGGGGAGCGGATCACGGCGGTGCGGACTCGCTCCGGCCGGATCGCCGCCGGGACGGTGGTGAACGCGGCCGGCGCCTGGGCGGGCGCGGTCGGGGCGTTGGCCGGGGTGGAGACGCCGGTCCGACCGTTTCGTCGCTCGATCTATCTGACCGAGCCGTTCGAGGGCATCCCTCGCGACGTCCCGCTCACGATCGATGTCGACAGCGGGTTCTATCTCCGCAAGGAGCACGACAACGTGCTCTTCGGGCGCTCCAATCGGGAGGAGCCGAGCAGCGAGCGGCTGGACGTCGATTGGGCCTGGCTCGACCAGGTGCTCGAGGCGGGCGTGGCCCGGTTTCCGCAACTTGCCGACGCCGGGCTCTGGCGGGCAGGCTGTTGGGCCGGGCTGTACGAGATCACGCCCGACCATCTGCCGATTCTGGGCCGCCATCCCGAGGTCGGCAACCTGGTCGACGCGAGCGGCTTCAGCGGACACGGCGTGATGCACGCGCCCGCGACGGGTCTCCTGATGGCGGAGGAGATCCTGGACGGTCGGGCCAGCTCCATCGACATCGATTCGCTGAGGATCGACCGCTTCGCCCGCGAGGCCTCGGGAGTCGAGCGCAACGTGTATTGAGGGGGCGGACGTCGCCCTGTCGGGGCCCGCCCTCGCGGGGTAATCTCCGAGCAGATCCACGCCGATCAGGGAACCGGACCATGATGACGAGAACAGTCGCGCCGCGCGTCCGACGGGCCAGGCGGCTCGTCGTGACGGCGCTCTTCCTGACCCCGCTCTCGACCCTCCCCGCGCAGAGCGCCGGCTCGTGGAGCGTCGAGACGCCCACGGGCCCGAGCCGCGCCGCGCGCTTCGAGGCCAGTCAGGGCACCTGGATGAGCCTCTCGGTCTCCCCCGACGGGCGCTTCCTCGCGTTCGATCTGCTGGGCCACATTTACGAGATGCCGGTCGAAGGCGGAACTGCGAGGCGGCTCACCGAGGGGCGCTCCTGGAATCTCTTCCCGCGCTACAGTCCCGACGGGCGGTTGATCGCCTTCTCCTCCGACCGGAGCGGGAGCCACAACGTCTGGGTGATGGATCGGCAGGGCGGCTCGCTCGAGCGGCTCGGCGCGACGGGCGAGAACGTCTACAAGCCCTCGTGGTCTCCGGACGGGCGCTGGCTCTACGCCGGGGCGTCCGGCGAGGGTCGATCCAGCCGGCTGGTGGCATTGGGGCGGGCCGGCGGGATGGAGACGTTGGTGATCGGCGGCGCGCCGTCGAGCCCGGTGGTCGAGCCCGTCGGGCAAGGGATCCTGTTCGAGCGGAACACCGGGGCGCTCTATCCCTTCGGGTTCAACCCCTACGTGGTCCCGATGGGCGGGAGCCGGATCGAGTCCTACGATCCCCAAACCGGCGAGTCGCGGGTGGAGATCGAGCGGCCGGGCGGCGCGTTCGCGCCGGCGCTCTCGCCGGACGGCCGCTGGCTGGCCTATCTCAATCGGGATCGGGACGAGACCGTGCTGGTGCTCCGCGATCGTCCCGCGCGGGTGGAGCGGATCCTGCTGCGGGGGCTCGACCGCGATCGGCAGGAGGCCGGCACCCCGTACGGGCCCTACGCCTCGCTCGGGTGGTCACCGGACGGGCGCCGGCTCTTCGTCGGCTCGGGCGGCCAGATCCTCTCGATCGATCCGGCCACCGCGCGCGCCACTCCGGTGCCCTTCCGGGCCCCCGTCGAGCGGGAGCTGGCGGAGACGATCCGGTTCCGGACCGAGCTGTCGCGGGAGACGGCGCGCACCCGACTGGCGCGCTGGGCCACTCGCGCCGGCCAGGGCATCCTGTTCGAGACGCTGGGCGACCTCTGGTTGACGACGGACGGCGCGCCTCGGAATCTCACCAGGAGCGACGCCCTCGAAACCAGTCCGGTGATGGCGCCCACCGGCGCCCTCTACTACGCCTCCTGGACCGACGACAGTCTCGGCGCGGTCCACCGGATGGCCACGCCAGGCGCGCCGGCGGAGCGACTCACCAGGGTGCCGTCACAGTACGGCAGCATCGCGGTCTCGCCGGACGGGACCACGATCGCCTACGTGCGGGGCGCGGGCGGTCTGGAGCGCGGGCTCTGGCTCTCCAACGAGGTTCGCTTCGAGCTGGTGGTCCGCCCGGCCGGCGGACCGGCCGCCGAGCGGGTGATCGCGACCGTCGACGCGCAGCCGCTCGAATACGCCAACATCGCGGGCAAGATCCCGCCCGACGTGCGCTTCGCGCCGGATGGGGCGACAGTCTACTTCACCGAGTTCGAGCGGGACACGCTCACGCTCAAGCGGGTCGGTGTCGACGGGCGGGGCGAGACGGCGTTGATCCGATTCCCGAATGCGGTCGCCGCGGTCGTGTCGCCCGACCTCCGGTGGGTCGCGTATCGCGAGTACCACCGGAGCTTCATCACCCCGCTGTCCGAGGCGGGCCGCCCGACGCTGGTCTCCGCCTACGAGGCGCTCGGCACGAGCTTTCGGATCGACGCGGAGGATGGCGGCTACCTGAGTTGGACCGCCGACGGTCGCTCGGTCGCCTGGACCCGGGCGGCGGGCTACTACGAGAAGACGGTCGCGGCGATCCTCGAGGAGAGTCGTCGGCCCCGGCCCTCCGCGCCGATCGAGGCGTGGACCGGACCCCGGGTGCCGGGCTCGACCGCGTCGCGCGCCAGTCTCGAGGTCGAGTACCGGGTCGCGCGTCCCGACGGGGCGCTCGCCCTCACCGGGGTCCGGGTGGTGACGATGAATCCGGGGCGCGAGGTCATCCCGAACGCGACCATCCTGATCGAGGACGGCCGGATCGCGGCCGTGGGCAGCGGCGTGGCGGTGCCCCGCGGCGCCAGGGTGCTCGATCTCGCCGGGCGGACGGTGATTCCCGGTCTCGTCGACGCGCACGCGCACCCGCACATCGAGCACTCGGCGCTCCACGTGATCGAGCAGCAGCCGACGTACTTGAGCGGACCGCTGGCCTACGGCGTCACCACCCTGGTCGAGGTCTACGGCAACGAGTATCGCGACGGGTGGCTCTCGGACATGACCCGGGCCGGCAGGATCGCGGGCCCGCGCTTTTTCACCACTGGCTCGGTGATCTTTGGCGAGCGGTCCGCGTTCCGGCTCCGGATGTTCCGCCCGATCGCGACGCTCGACGACGCACTCGAGCAGCTGCGCTGGAACAAGGACCACGGCGCCATCGCGGTGAAGGACTACGTCCAGCTGACCCGGAAGCGACGCCACCTGACCGCCACGGCCGCTCGCGCGCTCGGACTCAACGTGGTCTCGGAGTCGGCGGGCGATCCCCAGATGAACTTGACCCAGCTGCTCGACGGGGTGACCGGGATCGAGCACTCGATGGGTCTGGTGCCGTTCTACGACGACGTGGTGCGCTACTGGGGGGCGACCGGCGCAGGCATGACCCCGACGCTGCTGGTCGTCTACAACGGCAACATGGGCGAGGGTTGGTATCACCAGAAGAGCAAGCTCTGGGAGGACGAGAAGCTCACCCGGTTCATCTCGCCCGAACAGCTGATGCGGGTGCGCAACCCGACCCATCTCTGGCCCGAGGACATGACCGCCTGGCGGATGGCCAAGGAGCTCAAGCAGCTCTACGCCAACGGCACCTCGCTCCAAGTCGGCGCGCACGGACAGATGTTCGGTCTCGATCTGCACTGGGAGCTCGGCCTGCTGGTCGACGGAGGCTTCAGTCCGAGCGAGGCGCTCGAGATGGGGACCATCAAGGGCGCGGCCTACCACGGGCTCGACGGCCAGATCGGCTCGATCGAGATCGGCAAGCTCGCCGACCTGGTCGTGCTCGACGCCGATCCGCTGGTGGACATCGCGAACGCCAAGCGGATCCACCTGGTCGTGAAGAACGGGATGGTCTACTCGGGCCAGGACGCGGCCCGGGTCTGGCCGGAGCCCCGGCCCGCGCCGAAGCCCTATTTCGATCGGCGAAGCGAGCGCCCATGAGCGCGCCCGGTGCCGGTGCGCGGCGGATCGCCTCGGCGGCATGCCTCGCAATCGCGCTGGTCTCGTGCGCGGGCCGACCGACGCCCCGGCGGCCCGGTCCTACGCCGCCCCCGCCCCCTCCGTCGCCGGGCTCCGAGCTCCATTGGGAGGCACCGACGCCGGGCGGGTTGCCGCTCGACGTGATCAAGGACCCGGCTCGTCCGTACCTTTACGTGGCCCAGAAGGAAGGCGGGCTCCTGGTGCTCGGGCCGCTCGGCGCGGGACGTCCGACGGACGCGGCCCGCCTGCCGGTCTCGACCTTCGAGGGCCTCCACGTGACCGCCCTCGCCCAGAGCGGTCAGCTGCTCTATCTCGGTCTCGGGGACTTCTTCTCGGCGCGTGGCTCGCGCACCGGGCTCGCCATCGTCGACGTGCGCGACCCGGCCCATCCCGCGCTCCGGGCGCGTTGGCTCTCGAGCGCGACGATGACCGGATCGACGGCGGTGCTGGTCGACGGTGCCACGGTTTATCTGGCCGCCAAGCGCGACGGGATCATGGTGTTCGACGCCTCCGCGCCCGACACCCTGCGCCATCTCACCACCTTCCAGCCGGATCCCGATTTTCCCAAGCCGAATCCGGGCGCGACGGAGCACCCCAACGCCCGGGGCCTCGCGCTGGTGGGCGATCGGCTCTTCGTCGCCAACGACGCCGGCGGCCTGCGCGTGCTCGACGTGGCCGATCGGGCCGCCCCGCGGGAGGTCGCGAAGTACCTCAACGCCGGCGTCCGCAACAAGCCCCAGGCCTACAACAGCGTCGTGGTCTCGAACGGCGTCGCCTATCTCGGCCTCGACTACTGTGGCATGGAAGTGCTCGACGTGGCCGATCCGACGAGGATCAGGCAGCTCGGCTGGTGGAATCCGTGGGGCTGCGAGACTCCGCAGAACACCTGGTTCAACAGTCGGGGCCACACCAATCAGGTGGTGCTCGATGCGCCACGCCGGCGCGCCTATCTCTCGGCCGGGGGCAGCGAGCTGGTGGTGCTGGACGTCTCCGCCCCGGCCAATCCGAGGCTGGTGCATCAGTACGAACACCCCAGCCAGACGCAGGCCGTCTGGGGGCTCGCCGTGACGCCGAACGAGACCTTTCTGAGCTACATCGTGGCGGTGGTGCCGTACCGGGGCACCTGGGCGGGGGTGAAGGCGGTGGCGACCTTCCGCTAGCTGGGTCTCGCCTTCTTCAAGCCGACTTCATCCGAGCCGGTTCCCGCGCGCGGCACGCAGCGGCCCGCTCGTCCTCTTTTGCTACAGCCGGGCGCGCCGGCGACCAGTCGGGGCGGAGATTCACGGCGCCTTCAGTCGCCCGTCATCGGTCGGCGGCGAGATGGGTCACATCGGGTCGCCGAGTGTCGGCGGCCCGGCTGACCGATGGGAGGTGTGTGATGATCGGACGTACCATGACAGCGTTGCTGGCCGGCGCGCTGCTTGCCGCTCCCGTGGCGGCCCAGCGCCCCGACCGGGCGCAGCCGCCCGAGACCCCCGCGATGGCGCAGATGCGGGAGATGCACCAGCACATGGAGCGGCTGATGCTCTCGCTCGCGGAGACCAACCAGTGGATGGAGCAGCATCGCGCGCGTGAGCAGTTCCAGGCGATGGGCCAGCAGATGGAGCAGGCGGGGGAGCGTCTGCGGGAGATGCTCCGTCAGATGGATCGGCTCCACCAGGACCCGGAGCTGGCGGGCGACCGCGATCGGCTTCGCGACATGGATCGGCTCCGGGATCGGCTCCGGGACATGACCCGCGATCTCGATCAGGCGCACGACGCGCTCCGGAAGATGATCCACAAGTCGTGAGTCGGTCTGATGACCCGACTCCTGGGATTCGCGCTGGTGGCGGCGACCGCACTGCCGGTCGCCGCGCAGCGCGTCCGCTATGAGGGCGGGGCGCAGGTCAGCCACGGCCGCTACGAGTTCACCGAGCCCACCACCACGTTCTCGCTCTCGACGGGTCTCTCCTTCGAGCTGGGGCGCTTCACGATCCGCGCCTCGCTCCCGGTCTGGGCCCAGGACACCCGGCTGGTGACGAGCAGCGGCGTCGGGGCGATCCCGACCGGCGGCGTCCGCGCGGGCCGGGCGGTGAGCGACAGCGGCGCGATGGGCGGCCGCGGGCGGATGGCCGGCAAGGGCAAGGTCGAGCCGCCGGCCGACGCGCTCACCGGCTTCGAGACGGCGATCGCCGATCCGCTGGTGCAGATGACCGCCTCGCTGGTTCGGACGGATCGGGTGGCGCTCCGCCTGACGGGCGGCGCCAAGCTGCCACTCGCCGACACGTCGGCCTTCGGCACGGGAGAGTGGGACGTCGGGGGCGGGCTCGGCGGGTCGCTCTACTTCGGCCGGAGCTTTCTCGGCGTCGACGTCGCCTACTGGCACTTCGGCGACCTGCCGGAGCTCGAGCTCCGGGACGTCGCCAGCGCCAGCGCGTCGTTCGGGCGGGTGAGCCCGAGCGGCTGGGGCTGGCTCGGCTCGCTGCGGGCGGCGACCACGATCATCGACGGATACGAGCCGCCGGTTTCGATCGGGGTGGGCGTCTCGCGGGCACGCGGTCGGGGGATGCTGGGCCTCTCGCTGAGCGTCGGGCTCACCGAGCTCTCGCCCGACGTCGCCATCGGGACGTTCTGGACCGTGCGGCTCTGACGGACCCGCCTAACGTCCTCCCGTGAGCTCGCGCCATGGCACCGTGATGGTGTCGTCGCGCGCGGCGAGGAGCAGCCGTTCGAGCCGCTCGCCGTCGACGGCCAGCGCCGGCCGCTCCGCGCGCAGGGCTTCGAGGATCTTCGCCGGATTCCAGCGGTACGGGTTCGGGTGGATCCGGACGCTGTCGCCGGCGGGCTCGACCACCCGATACTCGATCGTGAGCGGGATCCGCCGCTCGAACGGCACCGAGAGCGTGGCCACCCGATCGGCGGCCATGGCCGCGAGCCGCTCGGGCTCGATGCTCGGCACCCCGACCCGGATCAAGATCGTCGCCAACGCGACCGCGTCGCCGTTGGCCAGCCGCACGCACCCGTGCGAGGCGGCCCGACCGATCGAGCCCGAATCGGGTGTCCCGTGGAGATAATAGAACGCCCGAAAGAAGAGCTTGACCCGACCCATCGGATTGGTGGGCCCGGGCGGCATCGGCTCCTGCCCTTTGGTCCACTCCCGGGCGGGCGGAACCCACCAGGGATTCCACTCCGCGGCGGAAACGAGAAACTGCCCCGTCGGGGTGGGGAACTCGGGTTGCCCGATCGCGACCCGGTGGCTGGTCTCGAGCCTGCCTTCGCGAACGAGGTCGAGCCGGCTCGCCGGGAGGTTCAGGATCAGAGCGACCTCGGTGGCGACCGAGTCCTGCGCCCTCGCCGCGCCGGGGGCCGCGATCGCGAGCGCGAGGAGCGCCGCGACCGCGAGTCGCCTCGGTGGCCGGCCGGCGTCAGACGGCACGCCGCGCCAGCAGCACATCGCACGGCGCCCGGTTGAGCACGTACTCGGCCACGCTCCCGATCAGGGTGCGCTGCAGCGGCCGCTTGCCGGTCGGGCCGACGGCGATGATCTCGGCGTGCTTGCTGCGCACCGCCTCGAGCAGCAGCTCCCGCGGATCGCCGGCCTCGAGGCGGAGCTGCCAGTCGCTCGCCCGCGGGCTGGTGCCGTCGACGGCGCGGCGCAGCAGGCGGCCCCGCTCCTTGAGCTTGGCCGTGTGGTCGGCCTCGCCCACGTGCTCGGCCAGGGACGGGGGCAGCCCCTTGAGCGGGTCCTCGTAGGTGTGCACCGCGAGGACCTTGCCGGTTGGCGGCATCACGGCCGCGAGCAGTCTGGCCGCCCGACGAGCCTCGGCCGAGAAGTCGAACCCCAGCACCCCCATCTTGTACGGTGCCTTGGGCGCCGGGCCGACGGCGAGGACCGGGTACTGTCCGTGCCGGAGCAACCGGCGCGCCGTCGAGCCCAGCATGGCGTCGCGCACCGGGGCGTGCCCGCGCCGGCCGATCACCACGAGATCCGCGCTGAGCGCGAGGGCCAGCCGATCGATCTCGGTGGCGGCGTGTCCCTTCACGACCTTCGACTCGACGGTCACGTCGTTCCGCTTGCGGGCGGAGAACATCCGCCGCATGCCCTTGGCGATGTCGGCCAGGGACACTTCCGCCGCGCCGCGGACCACCGAGTCGACCGAGACGTCGAGCTTGGCCGGCAGCACGTGGATCAGCACGACCTGCCCGCGCGACCCAAGCGGCAGGGTCGCCGCCCTGCGCACCGCCCGGCCGCCTTCGAGCGAGAAATCGGTGGCGACGACGAGCCGCCTGAGTCGCGGTCCGCCACGCTTGGCTGGAGTCCTGCTGGCCACGGTTCCCTCCCTCCGCAGTGAAACCCACGTCTCCGCAGGCAAGGTGTGCTCCCGAGTTTAAGCGGTCGATTGATCGAAAGTGAAGGAACGTTGGAGCTTACGGTGTCGAGGCCGGCCCGGCCGTCTCGTTCATGGGATGGCCAGCGGCGCCAGGTTTGGGCGGGTTCGCCGAGGTCAACTACCCGGCCGCCTCGCGCGTAGATTCATGGCAGACAACGGGATGCCACCGCGGCCGGTGACGAGCGCCGCGTTTTTTTCGAGGCACTGCATGCGAACAGCAACCTTGTTCGGGGCGATGGCCGCCTTCGGGGTCATCGGCTGCGCTTCCAACGGAGGCACGCCCGCGACCGGCCGGAACCGGGGTGGCCCGGCCGCCGTCGCCGTCGACGCCGTGCGCCGGACCGACCTCGCCCGCACCGTGACCTTGGCCGGTCCGGTCGAGCCGATCCGGGTGGTCGGGGTGAACAGCCGGTCGACCGGCACGATCCTCACCGTGACCGTGGTCGAGGGCACCCGGGTCCAGCCGGGCCAGCTGATGGCCGAGCTCGATTCCCGCGAGACGGGTGCGCAGCTGGCCCGGGCCCGCGCCGTGTTGGCCAACGCCAAGGCCGCCTTCGAGCGGGCCGAGCAGATGCGGGCCTCGGCGATCATCACCGAAGCCGAGTTCGAGGCGGCCCGAGCCGCCTTCGGCACGGCCTCGAGCGACGTCGAGCTCTGGGAGACCAGGCTCGACTTTGCCCGGGTCCTCGCGCCCACCGCCGGCGTGGTCACGGCCAAGCTGGTCGAGGCGGGCAGCGCGGTCACCGCGAACCAGCGGCTCTTCGACATCGCCGACGACGCCCTGCTGGTGGTTCGGGTCCAGATGTCCGAGCTCGACGTGGTCCACGTCCGGGTGGGCGACACCGTCACCATCCAGCTCGACGCGCTTCCCGGCGAGCTGGTCGACGGGCGGATTCGCCGGGTCTTTCCGGCGGCGGACGCGACCACCCGATTGGTGCCGGTCGAGGTCGCGCTCGGCAGGGCGCGCTCGGGCGTCGTCATCCGTCCGGGTTTTCTCGCGAGGGCCAGCTTCGGCCTCGATCGGCGGAACGAGGCGCTGGTGGTGCCGGCCGCCGCCATCGGGGCGAGCGCGTCGGGGCCCTTCGTCTTCGCGGTGGAGGGTGACACCCTGGTCCGGAAGCTGGTCTCCACCGGCCTCACCTCCGAGGGCCAGGTCGAGGTGCTGAGCGGCCTCGAGGTCGGCGAGCTGGTGGTCACGTCCGGGCAGCTCAACCTCCGGGCCGGCGCCCAGGTCCGGGTGACCCAGCGGGGCGGCCAGGCCACGGATCAGGCGCCCGTGGCCGAAGCCGCGAGCCGCGATTCCGGTCTCGGAGGAGGCGGGCAATGAGCCAGCGATCCTCGCTCTCGGGCTTTGCGATCAAGCGGCCGATCGGGACCCTCGCGCTCGCCTCGGTCGTGGTGGTGCTCGGTTGGTTCTACGTCGGTCAGCTGGCGATCGACCTCCTGCCGCAGATCGTCTATCCCCAGGTGCGGGTCGGGGTGCGCTACCCGGGCGTCGCTCCCGAGGTGCTCGAGGAGCAGGTCACCAAGGTGCTGGAGACCCGGCTCGCCACCACTGAGAACCTGATCCGGCTCGAATCGGAGACCCAGGAGGGGCGGGTCGACGTCAGCCTCTATTTCCGCTACGGCACCGACATGAACTTCGCGCTCCAGGACGCGTCGAAGAACCTGGATCGGGCCCGGGCGGGGCTGCCGGACGATGTCGAGCCGCCGAGCATCTTCAAGTTCGATCCGTCGCAGGTTCCGGTGTACGAGGTGGGCCTGAGCTCGCCGACGATGACCCAGGTGGATCTCCGCCGCTGGGTCGACATTCAGCTCGTGCCGCCGCTGCTCCCGGTGGAGGGGGTCGGCGCGATCGACGTCGCGGGCGGGCTCCAGCGCGAGGTGCAGGTGGTGCTCGACCAGGAGCGGCTCCGCTCCTATCGACTCACCGTCGCCGACGTGCTGGCCGCGCTCCGCAACGAGAACCAGGACATCGCGGCCGGCAACCTGACCTCGGCCGACTTCGAGATCGTCGGGAAGACGGCGGGCAAGTTCCGCACCGTGGGTGACATTCGCTCGGTGCTGCTGAGCGTGCCGGGCACCGGACAGCGGGTCCCGCTCTCGGACCTGGCGATGGTGGCCGACACCAATCGGGAGCAGCGCCTCTGGGCCCGCCTGAACGACGTGCCGGCCGTCAAGCTGTCGGTCCGGAAGCTGCCCGAGTCCAACACGGTGGACGTCGCGTCCGGGGTCGGGTCGCGGCTCGAGCAGCTGCGGGAGTCCCGCTTCATTCCCGATGACATCACCTTTCGGGTGGTGGCCGACCAGTCGTTTTTCGTGAAGAGCGCGCTCTCCAGCGTCAACGGCGCGGCGGCCCTGGGGGCCGCCCTGGCGATGGTGGTGGTGTTGCTCTTCCTTGGCAGTCTCAGGAAGACCTTCATCATCGGGCTCTCGATCCCGATCGCGGTGCTCGCCACCCTGGCGTTGATGGGCATGAGCGGGCTCACCCTCAACATCATGACCCTGGGCGGGCTCGCGCTCGGCGTCGGGCTCCTGCTCGACAACTCGATCGTGATGCTGGAGAACATCTTCCGCCATCGCGGGCAGGGAAAGGACGCCACCCGGGCCGCGACGGAAGGCGCCAGCGAGGTGACGTCCGCGGTGGTGGCGTCGACCACCACCAACCTCGCCGCGGTGGTTCCGTTCCTGCTGATCAGCGGGCTCGCGGCGCTGATCTTCCGGGAGCTGATCCTCACCATCACCTTCTCGATGGTGGCCTCCCTCGGCGTGGCACTCACCCTGGTGCCGATGCTGACGGCGCAGTTCGCCAAGGTGCGCTTCGCGAGCCGGCTCGATCGCTCCTGGCCGATCCTCGCCTTCAACCGCGGCGTCGGGCGGGTGACCAACGGCTACCGCCGGGTGGCGCGCCGCACCCTCGCGCATCGGTGGTGGACGGTGCTCGGCGCCGTTGGAGCGCTCGCCCTGATTCTCTCGCTCGCGCGGAACCTGCCGAACGAGTTCCTGCCGGTGGTCGACGACGGCGCGGTGAGCGTCAACGTCAACCTTCCCCCCGGGACGCCGCCGGAGCGCACCAACGAAGTCGTCAAGCGGCTGGAGCAGCTGATCTCGGGGCGGGAGTACGTCCGCGACGTGTTCGCGACGGCGGGCGGATTTCTCTTCGGTGGGTCCACCAGCGAGCGCGGCGGGCGCGGCTCGATCAACATCCAGCTGGTGCCGGGCTCGGAGCGCCCGGGCGTCGACGCCTCGGTCTGGGTGGCGGAGCTGCAGGCCGAGATCGACGCATTGGGGATTCCCGGCGCCCGGATCAGCGCCCGGCCTCCGCGGATCCGCGGCCTCCGTACCAATACGTCCGGCAGCGACATCGCGGTGGCGGTGCAGGGAGACGATCTCGCGATGCTCCAGCGGGTCGCCGGCGATGTCCTGACCAGGATGGGGGGCATCGCGGGCCTCGAGGGCCTCCAGGTCTCCACCGAGGAGGCCAGCCCGCAGCTCTCGATTCGGATCGACCGCGAGCGGGTGGCGGATCTCGGGCTCAACGTCTCGACCGTCGGACAGACCGTCCGCACGGCGCTCGAGGGCTCGATCGCGACCCGGTTCGCGGAGGGCAACTACGAGTACGACGTCCGGGTCCGGCTGCCGCGGAGCCAGTTCCAGAGCGCCGAAGACCTCGGCGCGATCGCGCTCTTCCCGGGACGCGACCAGCCGATCTACCTCCGCGACGTGGCCACCATCACCGTCGGCACCGGCCCGACCACCATTCTCCGCGAGAACCAGAACCGGATGATCCGGGTGACCGGCGACGTCAACACGGCCGTCGCCAGCGTGAGCGTCGTGAGCGACCAGATCCGGGCGCGGCTCTCCGAGCTGCCGATCCCCGAGGGCTTCGGCCTGATCTACGGGGGCGAGGAAGAGGCGATCCGGGAGAACAACCGCAATCTGGCGATCGTGATCGGGCTCGCGATCTTCCTGGTCTTCGTGGTCCTGACGGTGCAGTACGAGAGTGTGGTCGACCCGCTGGTGATCCTGGTCTCCGTACCGCTCGCGCTGATCGGGGTGGGGGCTGCGCTCCTGATCACCGGGACGCCGATGAGCGCCCCGGTCCTGCTCGGGGTGATTCTCCTGGCCGGGATCGTGGTGAACAACGCGATCCTGCTGGTGGAGTACGTCGAGATCGGCCGCCGGGAGGAAGGGCTCACCACCGAGGAAGCCATCGTCGAGGCCGGCGCGGTGCGGCTCCGCCCGATCCTGATGACCACCCTCACCACGGTGCTCGGCATGCTGCCGCTCTCGTTCGGGATCGGCGAGGGCACCGAGCTGATGCGACCGCTCGCCGTGGCGGTGGTGGGCGGGTTGATGGTGTCGACCTTCCTGACGCTGATCCTGATCCCGGCCGTCTATCTGATCGCGACCCGCGCGGCGGCGCGACTGGCCCATGCGGTGACGGGGGCGCCGATCGACGCGGAGCACCGCCAGGCGGCGGCCGGGTCGCCGGTTACCGACTCCTAGCTCCGGAGGCCAGCGGCGCGGGCGGGCCCGCGGTGGCCGGCCGTCGGGCGGCCGAGTAGGTTCGACCCATGACCAGACCCGTGCTGACCCATCTGCTGCTGCTCGCCACCGTCGTCGGCGCGCGCGACGCCTTCGGCCAGGCCCCCGACCAGCGCTCGCGCCGAGTCGACTCCCTGTTTTCGAGCTTCGGCACCAACGCTCCCGGCTGCGCGGTGGGGGCGGTCCAGAACGGGCGCTTTCTCCATCAGCGCGGCTACGGGATGGCCGACTTGGAGCGGCGGGTGCCGATCACGCCGGAGACGGTGTTCTACACGGGCTCCGTCTCCAAGCAGTTCACCGCGATGAGCATCGCCCTCCTGGCTCGGGACGGGCGAATCTCCCTCGACGACCCGGCGCGCGAGTATCTGCCGGAGATTCCCGAGGCCGGGGCCGGGATCACCATCCGACACATGGTGCACCACCTGAGCGGGCTCCGCGAGAAGTGGGACCTCCTGCTCTACTCGGGTTATCGCGACGGCAATCTGGTTCGCCAGGACGACGTGCTCGAGCTGGTGCAGCACCAGCTCGAGCTCAATTTCGCGCCCGGCGACGACCATCTCTACAACAACACGGCCTACGACCTGCTCGCGACCCTGGTCGAGCGGGTGAGCGGTCAGTCGATTCGAGAGTTCGCCAAGGCGCGGATCTTCGACCGGCTCGGCATGGAGCGGAGCCGGTACGTCGACGACCAGTCGGTGGTCATTCCGGATCGCGCCTTGGGCTACTCGGTGCGCGACGGCGCGGTCTCCCAGGCGCCGGCGTACGTCGAGACCGTGGGGAGCGGGAGCGTGTACTCGACCGTGCCGGACCTCGCCCGGTGGGACGAGTCGTTCTACACGGCCGCGCTTGGTGACCAGGAGCTGCTGCGCCTCGTGCAGACGCCGGGGCGCCTCAACGACGGCACCGAGCTGAGCTACGCGTTCGGGCTGTTCGTGGAGCGGTGGCGGGGGCTTCGACGGGTCCAGCACGCCGGTGGGCTCGCCGGGTTCCGAGCCCAAGTCACGCGCTATCCGGAGCAGCACTTCTCGGTGATCGTGCTCTGCAATGCCGCTCAGATCAATCCGACGGGCTACGCGGATCGGATCGCCGAGATCTACCTGGGTGACCAGCTGAGCCCGGCGCCCGCCCGTTCCCTCGGCCGGGCCTTCTCCGATCGCGGCCTCATGAATCGAGCCGTCGGGGTCTATCGCTCGGCGCGGAGCGGCAGCGTCGTGCAGGTCCTGGCCCGCGACACCCTGCTGCTGATGCAGTATGGACCGATCCGACTCCCGCTCACGGCCGCCAGCGCGGACCGGGCGACCTTCGCTTGGTCGGGGGAGGCCTCCGAGGTCCGCTTCGAAGGAGAGGGTCCGCAAGCCGCCCGGGTGGTGGTGCGGGGCATCGGCCCACGTCCGGAGCGGTTCGACCGGGTCGAGCCGCCGAGCGTGGCGCCAGCGGCCCTTGCGGCCCTCGCCGGGCGATACCAGAGCGCGGAGCTCGATGTCGAGTGGACCGTCGTCCAGCGGGACACGGCGCTGCTGGTCAGGACACCGACAGGTGACGAGCGCGACCTCGTGCCGGTCCACGCGGACGGGTTCACGCTGGACGGCGCCGCCGTCCTGATCGATCGCGATGGGCGGGGGCGGGTACGCGGACTCCTGGTGACGCCGGGCCGGAGCCGGAACATCCGCTTCGAGCGGGTCGCCGCTGGTCGTTAGGCACGACCGGCCGCACGCTCGAGCGCACCTCGAACGAACGTCGGATGCTTTCGCTGAGGCGTGACCTCGCGACCCTCCGGGCGATGCTCCGCATCGCCTGGGGCTGGCTGGTCGCCGGTGGACGGGTCCGCCAGCGCTACCGGCGCCACCAGGCGAAGGGGACGACCTACTGGATCGATGAGGACGAGCTGCTCTCATGAACAGCCCGCCCTCGCCGCCGCCCCCGCCCAGCTACGACTTCGGCTATCGCCGACCGCCGCGCTCCGGCAACCCGATCAACGGTCTCGGGGAGCGGGCGCCGCGGCGGCCCGAGCACGTGTTCCACTCGTCGTTCGGATCGCCGCTCGAGTGGGCCGCGATGGACCACTTCTTCACCCTGATCAACGCCTGGGGCGTGGTCCGGCATCTGATCATGATCCGCTGGGCGCTGCGGCGAGCGGAGGGGGCGCCGGCCACGGTGAAGGACGACCTCGGCGGGTCCGTTGCGGCGGCCCAACACATCAAAGCCAGGGCCGAGGCGCTTGGCGCCCGCAAGGTGGGGATCACGCCGGTCACGGACGCGGCGGCCTACGCCGGTAGGGAGGTCCCCTTTCCGACGGCGTTCGTGCTGGGGACGCCGATGAGGCGCGAGGCCATGGCCGGAGTGCCGGACGATCGGGCGGCGGTCGAGGTGATGCGCGCCTATCGCGAGGTCTGCAACACGGCGGATCTCGGCGGAGTACGGCTCGAATCTCCGGCTCGCCACGGTGGTCTCCGACCTGCCGCTCGCGCCGGACACGCCCGTCGATCGCGGGGTCGACGACTTCTGTCTCCTGTGTCGGGTCTGCTCGACGGCCTGCCCTCCGGGGGCGATCGCCGACCAGAAGCAGACGGTGCGCGGGGTCGACAAGTGGTACGTCGACTTCGACCGGTGCATCCCCTACTTCACCAAGACGAAGGGCTGCGCCATCTGCATCGAGGCGTGCCCCTGGGCGGAGACCGGCCGCGGCTTCACCATCTCCGAGAAGATGCTCGCGCGGCGCCGTCGCACCGGCACCGCGCGATGAGCGGTGGGTTGAGGCCTCCCGCTGCCGTCCCGGTCGGCACGGGAAATGCCTTTGTGGTTGTTGCACCTACGCATAGAATAGGGGGCTTTTCGCCCCTCGGGAGCCCATGAAGCGCATCGCGCAGAATCTGGCACTTCTCGCCGTCACCACGGCGCTTGGCCTCGGTGTGGCCGAGCTGGCGCTCAGGGCGCTCTACCGCGCGCCCTGGTACATGCAGCTGGTCGGCGAGCAACGGGTCAATCAGCGGCTCCGGTACAACCTGAACCAGTGGGGGCTCCGCGACGTCGACCCGCCGCCCAAGAGTGCCGGCGAGACCCGGGTCTTCATGATCGGGGACTCGTTCACCTTCGGGCTCGGCGTCAGGGAGGACTCGTTCACCCTGCCCTGGCTCCTGGAGCAGTCGCTCGGCGTGGACGTCCTGAACGGCGGGATTTCCGGATCGCACAGCGACGACTGGCTGGAGCTCTATCAGCGGGTCGGGCCGAGCTATCAGCCCGACCTGGTCACGGTGGTGTTCTTCCTCCGCGACGGGACCCGCCTGGACGCGATGGGCAGCTTCTTCAAGCCGGTCCGCGACGAGGTGGCCAGCCGCAACCAGAGCTCGCGCTGGTATCGACACGTCTATCTCTATCGCTATCTCCGCGACGCCCTCGATCGGCGCAAGGTCGGCGAGCTCTACTCGACGGCGCTCACCCGCGCCTACACCGGCGATTCCACGGAGACCCTCGAGTGGCAGGCCGCGCAGCGGAATCTGCTCGCGATGAAGGAGCTGGCCGAGCGCCAGAACGCGAAGTTCGCGCTGGTGATCTGGCCGATTCTGGCGGAGCTCGACGGCCCCTATCCATTCCAGGCCATCTGTGACGTGCTCGAGGCGTTCGCCAGGCGGAACGGGATTCCGGTGCACAACATGCTCCCGGACTATCAGGGAGAGGAGCCGCGATCGCTCTGGGTCTCGATGTACGACCAACACCCGAACGCGAGGGGTCACGCGATCGCGGCGAAGAGCGTCGATCCGTTCGTGCGGGAGGTGCTGGGCCTCGGGCCGCGGACAGGCAATGGCGCGCGCGACGTCTTCACGACCGACGAGTACCGGGTCCGGGTCGAGACGGTGGCGAGCGGATTGGCGCATCCCTGGGGCCTGGCGGTGCTGCCGGATGGGCGGATGCTGGTCACGGAGCGCCCGGGCCGGCTTCGCTACGTGGAGCGGGACGGGAGCCTGTCGGAGCCCCTGACCGGGGTGCCGGAGGTGTTCACCTCGGCCGAGGGTGGGTTGCTCGATCTGGCGCTGGACCCGGCCTTCGCCGACAATCGGCTGGTCTACCTCAGCTACGCGAGGCCCGGCGAGGGTGGGGCCAGCACGGCGGTCGGGCGCGGGCGCCTGACGGAGAAGGGCCTGGAGGGGTTCCGGGTCATCTTCGAGCAGCAACCAAAGACCAAGTCGCTCGTCCATTTCGGCTCCCGCCTGGCCTTCGCGCCGGACGGCACGCTCTTCATCACGCTGGGCGATCGGGGGCAGCGCTCGCGCGCTCAGCAGCTCGACTTCAACCTGGGCAAGGTGGTCCGGATCAATCCCGACGGGTCGATTCCCGAGGACAATCCGTTCGTCGGTCAGCCGAACCACCGTCCCGAGGTCTGGACCTACGGGCATCGGAACCTGCAGGGCGCGGCGATCGAGCCGGCCACCGGGACGCTCTGGACCTCGGAGCACGGGCCCCGAGGCGGCGACGAGGTGAACGCCGAGGTGAAGGGCCACAACTATGGCTGGTCGGTGATCACCTACGGGGAGGAATACTCCGGCGGCGCGATCGGCGAGGGCACGGCCAAGGAGGGCATGGAGCAGCCCGCGATCTACTGGGATCCGTCGATTGCGCCCTCGGGCATGTCTTTCTACACCGCGGACGAATTCGAGGCCTGGCGGGGGAATCTGCTGGTCGGCGCGCTGGCCGGTCAGGCGCTGGTCCGTCTCGTGATCGAGGGGAACAGGGTGGTGAAAGAGGAGCGGATGCTCAAAGACCTCCACGAGCGGATCCGGGCCGTCCGGCAGGCGCCCGACGGGCGGCTCTACCTGGTCACCGACAGTCCGGCCGGCCGGGTGCTCCGTCTGGTGCCCGTCGAGCGGCTCGGGCACTGACGGCCGACCCGACGGAGTTAGCTTAGTACGGTCCCGTCCCGTCCCCGGGCCGATTCACACGCATCCGGGAGAGCTCCGACCGTGCGTCCCACAGCCGCTTTCGCCACGCTCCTGACCGCCGCCCTGGTTGGCCCGCTCGCCGCCCAGTCGAGCATCCCTCCCCGTGACGAGCAGGTCGCCGCCGCGGTCCTGCCTCTGCCCCAGGAGATGCGGGCCGGCGCCCGAGTGCTCGGCTACGACGCCGGGGGCCAGTTCGTGACCCTGCGCGAGGGGAAGGGGATGGTCTGTCTCGCCCAGTATCCCAAGGAGGAGCAGTTCCACGTCTCCTGCTACCACGAGTCGCTGGAGCCGTTCATGGCGAGGGGGCGGGCGCTCCGAGCCTCGGGGGTGAAGGGCGAGCAGGTCGACACCGTCCGTTTCGCCGAGGCCAAGAGCGGCAAGCTCAAGTTGCCGACGGGGCCGGCCGCGCTCTACCAGCTGTTCGGCGGCACCTTCGATCCGAAGACCGTCAGCGCGGAGGGCGCCCGGCGGCTCTACGTGGTCTACATCCCCTACCTCACCGGGGCGGCGGCCGGGTTGCCCGAGAAGCCGCGAGGCAGCGACCCCTGGGTGATGTTTCCGGGCACGCCCAAAGCGCACATCATGTTCACGCCTGGCATGTAGCCGGGACCGCCCGCTCACCACCCGCGGGACCCGTCGACACTCCTGCCGCTGAAGCGGCAGGAGTGTGCTCATGCTGACCGTCTCGTGACCAAACACCGACCCGACCGACACCGGCCCAAGTCGATCGGGTGCGTTCTTGGATGAGCCCGGGTCGGAGCACCCGCCGACCGGGCCATTTCATCGCCGCGCGAGGAGGGGACGATGTCGGCGATCGTAATCGCGCTCGCCTGCGCCGGCCTGATGGTGGCGCTGCTTCGCCTGAACGGGCCGCGGTCGCGGGCCCGGGAGGTGTGGGACGACTGGTAGCCGTCGCGGAGATCGGAGCTCCGGCGCACCGGCCGGAGCAGCCATCGGCGCGGGTGACTCCCCGGCGGCGGTGCGCTACGGCACGGCCGCCGGGGGGATGACGGTGAGCACTACCCGCGAAGGCGCCTCCGGCCCCCGGTGCAGGCGCTGCGTCGCGGCTTGGAAGTCGGACGCCTGGGCGCGGTAAATGTCGACGAAGCGCTGCGGGTTCCGGTCGACCAGCGGGAACCAGCTCCCCTGCACCTGCACCATCAGCCGGTGGCCCCGCTTGAAGGTGTGGAACACGTCGGGCATCTCGAGCTCGACCCTGGTCACCTGGCCGGGGCGGAGCGGCTCGGGGTCAGTGAGGCTGTTGCGGAACTTGGCCCGCACCACGTCGCCTCGGACCAGCTCCCGGAAGCCGTCGGGGTGGACGTCGATCAGCCGGACCACCCAGTCGCCGTCGGTGCCGGTGGTGGAGACGTAGAGCTCCGGCGTTACCGCGCCGGCGATCGCCAGGTCTTCCGAGAGGGGCTCGCCGGTGTAGCTCACGACGTCGGGCCGGCCCTCGGTGAACCGCTGGTCGCGCGCCATGTAGTCGGGATCCATGTCGGTGCTCTTGCCGGGCACGAACGGCACCGGATTGGCCGGATCGGTCACCCACTCCTCGACGCCTGCGGCGCTGGCCGGCGGCGGAGTGGCCGCGAGCGTGCCGTTCGGGCCGAAGTAGATCGAGCGCGAGGTCGCCTGCTTGGGCGGCCAGTCGTCGAACGTGCGCCAGCGGTTCGCGCCGGTCTCGAACACCCAGGCCTTCGGATGGCGTCCCGGCCCGCTTCCCTTCAAGTGGCCTTCGAAGAAGGGAAGCAAGATCTCCTCCTGGTAGTAGGTGGAGGTGCTCGAGCCGAACTCGAGCTCGCCGGCCTTGCGGCCCTCGTCCCGAAGCCACTGGCCGTGGAGCCAGGGGCCCACGACGATCGTGTTGTCGCTGCCCGGGCTCTGTCGCTCGATCGCGAGGAAGACGTGGAGCGCGCCGTAGAAGTTGTTGGCGTCGTACCAGCCGCCCACGTTGAGCACGGCCGGCTTCACCTCCCGGAGGTGGGGCAGGATGCTCCGCGCCTGCCAGAACTCGTCGTAGGTGCCGTGGGTCATCATGTCGGTCCAGCCCGGCGACTGTCCCTTGAAGTAGAGGCTGTCGGCGTTGGCGAGTGGCCCCATCTCGAGGAAGAACCGGTAGCCGTCGTCGGTCGGGAACTCGAAGCCCCGGTTGCAGGTCATCGAGGAGCCGGTGCCCAGCCGGCCGCAGGCGTACATGAAGTTGAAGGTCGAGGTCAGGAAGAAGGCGCCGTTGTGATGGGTGTCGTCGCCGGTGAACCAGTCCGACTGGGGCGCCTGGGGTGACACCGCCACGAGCGCCGGATGGGATCTGATCAGCCCCTCGGCCGCGAAGAACCCGCCGTAGGAGCCGCCCCAGAGACCGACCCGCCCGTTGTTGCCGGGCAGGTGCTTCACCAGCCAGTCGATCGTGTCCCAGGTATCGGTGGTCTCGTCGACGTCGGTGGGCTTCTCGTGGCTCGGGAGGTTCGGGGTCATGTGCTCGAAGCGACCGCCCGACCGATACCGCCCGCGCACGTCCTGGGTGGCGAAGATGTAGCCCGCCTTGGCGAACCCGTAGCCCGGACCGAGGTACCGGGCATAGCGCTCGGGCCCGTAGGGGCCGGCGCTGTACGGCGTCCGGCTCAGGATGATCGGCCAGGGCTTCGACTGGTCCACCGGCGCGTAGACGACCGTGTAGAGCTCGACGCCGTCCCGCATCGGGATCGTCATCTCCGACTTGCGGTAGTTGGCTTTGAGCCAGGCGTCGTCGGGCCAGGGGAGAGCCTGAGCGACTACCCCTGCCGGCGCGAGCAGGACGACGACGGCAGCGAGCAGGGCCACTCGGGCCCACCGGGTCGGGAGGCTGGGCTTGGTCATCCCAGCAATCTAAGGCTCGGGCGCCGGTGGCACCTGATCGGGCTGCGGGAGCGGGGGTGGTGCCTCCCGCCGCTTTGCGGCGGTCGTGCCGGTACCACACGACGACGCCCAGCCGGAACACACGGAAGTAGCCTCGGCTTGCGTCGCTATGTCGGGAGCCGGATCGCAGTCGCGTTCTTCCACCCGGACTTGAAGTGGCATGGCGCCGCACCACCTTGTCCTCGATAGAGGTGGAGCCGCAGCCGATCCGGAAGTAGCTGGCCAACCGGCTCCTTCGGCTACTCCGGCTCTCGCCAGGCTTGGGCGGAGCGCCACGGTTCCTCCAGTCCGAGCCGCTCGAGCCAGGGGCCCAGCAGGGCCGGGTCGATGGCCGCCCCGCTCACCCGGATCATCGCCGCCACGTCGCGGAGATGGCGCTCTGACCCGCCGATCCGGAAATAGCGCAGCTTCTGAAGCACCACGTACTCGATCGGAGCAAGCCGAACCGGGTCGGGGCCGACCTGCTCGACCTGGGGCCGCTCGAGGGCCCACGCCTGGAGCGGATCCCGACCGGCGAGGTAGCAGTCGGCCCGAAGCCCCGTCTCGTGGTGGAGGACGTTGAAGTGCCCGTGCTCGGTCCGGCGAGCCTCTTCGGCGATGACCTCGACAGGCGGCACGTAGTAGTCAGCCGCCGACCAGAGGCCCGCCAGGACGGACGCATCCTCGGGCTGGAGGGCCAACACCAGATCGATGTCGCGGGTGAAACGTGGCTCGCCGTACACGATGGAGGCGATGCCGCCGGTGACGAGGTAGGGAATCGTGGCTTCGTTCAGGGGACGAACGAACAAGCCGATGAGACTAGTCTCCCGCATCGGCCAGGGCCCGCTTGGTCGCCTCCCCGA
Organism: Gemmatimonadales bacterium; assembly: GCA_050184075.1. Lineage (GTDB taxonomy): Bacteria > Gemmatimonadota > Gemmatimonadetes > Gemmatimonadales > GWC2-71-9 > SHZU01. Next base: position 1,848 of record JBFXAS010000054.1, on the reverse strand, counting down.
TCTCCTCCGAGGTCCAATCGGGGTAGCGACGCCGCAACGAGGCCGCTTTGAGCGCCCAAGCTTGCCGCCAGAGAAGCTCTGAAACGGCCAGCTTCTCGGTCGGGGTCATCTCCTTGAGTCGAGCGAGCTCGCGTTCCCGAAGCGTTGGCACCTGGGAAACCTGCTCCTGGCTGTCGCTCCGGTCAATCCACGTTGGGCCTACGGATCGGGAGACCGAAGGACGACCTTCCCGATCGCCTGCCGATCGTGGATGTATCGGTGGGCCTCGACGGCTCCGGCTCGGTCCAGGGGAAAGGTGCGATCGACGACCGGCCTGAGGGCGCCGCTGGCAACTCCGCCAAACACCTCTTCGAGCAGCGGACGCAACCGTTCCTCCTTGCGCTCGAGGTGGAGGAGGTGCACTCCGAAGACACCGAGATTCGGTTGGATGAGCGAGAGTGGATGGAACCAGGGCGTTCGGAGCCAGGCCGTGGCCATCGCGATCGGATTTCTTCGACGGGACGGCATGGCATCGCTCAGGCCATAGAAGACCAGGCGACCGAGCGGGCCGAGGAGGCGGCGGCAGGAACGGGTGGCGGCTCCGCCCACGGCGTCGAGCGCAACGTCGACACCTCGGGCGCCCGCGGTGGCTCGGACCTGTTCCTCCCAGTCGGCCGTGGAGTCGAAGCAGGCCTCGGCGCCCAGCTGATCGACCACGAAGCGCCGCTTTCGCTCAGCGCCTGCCGTGCCTAACACCCGCATCCCCGCCTGCCGGCCCAACTGGACGGCCGCGGTGCCGACCCCGCCGGCGGCGTTCAACGCCAGGAGGGTATCGCCCCGACGGGCGTGGCCCGTTTCGTGGAGACAGATCCAGGCGGTGAGGAACGCGACGGGCACCGCGGCGGCCTCGACGGGGGAGAGCGATTGGGGACTGGGGAACAGATTCCGGACCGGAACCAGGATGTCGCGGGCATAGGCTCCGTAGCGGATCAGGGCCACGGCCGGGTCTCCCGGCACCCAATCGGTCACACTCGAACCGACCCGCTCGACGATGCCGGCGGCTTCGAAGCCCGGGCTGTAGGGACGTGGCGGCACGGTGGCGTAGATGCCGGTGCGCATCATCAGATCGGCGAAGTTCACCCCGGCGGCCTGGACCCGGAGGTGAACCTCATCGGGCCCGGGATCACCGAGGGTGATCTCCCGTTCGGTGAGAACCTCCGGGGGACCGTGCCGCTCTATGCGGACGGCGAGGGTTCGGCGGGTCATGGCTCGGAAGGATCGCCTGCTTTTTGATCTGCGCAACCCACGTCATCTCCGTCCGGGCGAACCGCGGATCGTCCCGGAACGATCGTGGCGTCCCGCGCGCCAAGACCGGTCATGCCGGGCTCGGAGATCGGCTGTCCACCCAGCTGGTGATTCTCCCAGTATCACTCGGCCCTTGCGTGCGGCCGATCGTCCGTTGACAGCGTACATACATCGTACATAGACTACCGAGGTGAGCGACCTCCGGTTCGAATGGGATCAGCGCAAGGCCGCTGCCAACCGTCGCAAGCACGGCGTGTCGTTCCCGGAGGCCGAGACCGCCTTCGGATGAGTTCGGCCTTTTGCTCGACGACCCCGGCCACTCGGGCGTCGAGGATCGGTTCGTCTTGATCGGGGTGAGCGCTTCGCTCCGAATGCTCGTCGTCGTCCACTGCTATCGAGCCGCTGACGACGTGATTCGGCTCATCTCGGCCCGGAAGGCAACGGCGGCGGAGCGGCGCCAGTACACAGATAGGTGATGCCCATGCGCAAGGAATACGACTTCTCCAAGGCTCGACCGAATCCCTACGCCAAGCGTCTCAAGCGCCCGGTGACGATCCGCCTCGA
>JBFXAS010000053.1:0-24288 GCA_050184075.1 Gemmatimonadales bacterium | reverse complement strand
GAAGGGCCTCGGCCCGGCGGCCTACTCGCCCGAGACGAATTGGTTCTACGTCCCCCTCAACAACCTCTGCATGAGCCTTCAGACCACGGGCGCGACCTACGAAGCCGGTCGGCCGTTCCGCGGGGTCACCATCCGGATGGGCGCGGGTCCGGGAGAGATCCGGGGTCGGTTCGTCGCCTACGACGCGACGACCGGGGCGATCGCCTGGCAGAATCAGGAGCCACTCGCGGTCACCGGCGGCGCGCTCGCCACGGCGGGCGGCCTCGTGTTCTACGGCACGATGGACGGGTGGCTCAAGGCAGTGGACGCGACCAACGGGCGGGAGCTCTGGCGCTTCAAGACCCCGTCCGGCATCGTCGGCTCCCCGATCACCTTCAGCGGGCCGCACGGTCAGCAGTTCGTCGCGGTGCTCTCGGGGCTCGGGGGTTGGCTCGGCCAGGGCGGCAACGGCGCGTTCCCCGACCTCGATCGGCAGGTCACGCAGGGCGGCGTGCTGACCGTCTTCGGTCGTTAGGCAGGGCATGCGCGCCTGGTGGGCGCTGCTCGCGGTATCGGCCGTGGCGGTCGCCGTCAGCGCCGTCGTGCTCGCGGGCGAGACGCCGGGCCTCACCGAGCTCCGGATAACCGGCCGGATGACCGACCCTGCGCTCCGAGAGAGCTCGGCCGCGGCCCGGGGCCTCGCCAACCCCGACGTGCTCTGGACCGTCGACGACTCGGGCAACCCGCCCCACCTGTTCGCCGTGGACACGACGGGCGAGATCCGCGCCGTCGTCGTGGTGCAGGGCGTGACCAACCGGGACTGGGAAGCGTTGGCGGTGACGCCCTGCGACAGCGGCTCCTGCCTCCTGATCGGTGACGTAGGCGACAACGCGCGCCGGCGTGGCTCCCTCGTCGTCTACCGGCTCGCCGAGCCGACGCTCGGGCGGACCCGCGAGCTCGAGCTGCCGGTAATCGACTCCCTGACCATCACCCTCCCGGAAGGCCCGAGGGACATCGAGGCCATGGCAGTCTCCGACCGGGGGCTCGCGCTCTTCAGCAAGACTCCGGTGGGAACCAGCGAAGGCTACTGGGTCCCCGTGGTGGCGTGGCGGACCGGACGGGCCACGGCCGAGGCCATCGGACGCTGGTCGGTGGGCGGTCTGGTCGGCCGAGGGCGGATGGTGACGGACGCCGCGCTCTCTCCCGATGGCGAGCGCCTGGCGCTCCGCAGCTACACCCGGGTGGCGATCTTCGAGCGGAGCGGCGACGCCCCGGTTCCCGACCGCCTGGTGGCGCGCTGCACGATCGGTGGGCGGGAGCCGATCGGCGAGGGGATCGCCTGGTGGGACGACCGCACCCTGGCGTTCACCAGCGAGAGTGGACTGGGCCGGGCCGGCCCGATACATCTCGGACAATGCGACGCGCGCTGAAGCCGAGCCTCTGGTGGCTGATCGTGCCGGTGCTGGCGGTGGTCACGGCCACCCTCGACCGCCCGCGGAGCGCGGACGCCGTGCACCAGGCCGAGTGGCTCCGTGCCGGCGACGCGGCGCTCCGAACCGTGCGGGCTGGCGCGGGGGAGCCGACCCTGGTGATGATCCACGGCTTCGGCGAGTCGCTCCTCACCTGGCAGGCGATCCTCGATCGCCTCGCCGAGAGTCACCGGGTGATCGCCTTCGACCTCCCAGGCTTCGGTGGGAGCAGCAAACCGGACGCGGGCTACGATCTCCCGGCGATGGTGGGACGCGTGAGCGACTTCATCGATCGCTGGACGTCCGGCCCTCTCGTGGTGGTCGGGCACTCCATGGGCGGCGAGCTCGCCGCGGCGCTCGCCATCGAGCGGCCCGATCGGGTCGAGCGATTGGTGCTGATCGCGCCGGCGGGCTGGCAGGTCGGGCTGGGCGGCATCGCCGACACGATGTACCCCGAGAAGGCCCGCGCGATCAGTTGGTATCTCTCGAGCCGGGCGTTCCTCCTCCCCGAACACGACCTCGACTGGCTGGGCGAGCCCGATTCCGCCGCCAGCTACACCCTGGTGGGCGATCCGCAGTACCGGCGGGCCGCCACCCGGGTCCTCGAGCAATTCGACTTCCGGGCGCTGCGGACGAGCTTCGGGACGATCGCCCAGCCGACCTTGCTCCTCTGGGGGACGCTCGATCCGGTGATCCCCTTCGCGCTCGCCGACAGCATTCACCGCGCGATCCCGTGCTCGAGGCTGGTCACCTTCCCGAACGCGCTCCACCGCCCCCAGGTGGAGATTCCCGACGCGGTCGCCGACGCCCTGGAGCGCTACCTCCGGGCGCCCGCGGATTGCCCCGCGCCCGCCGACAGCCCGACGCGATAGCGCGCAAGCCCGGAGGCGCTCCACGCCGTCCGGGGCTGCCCCGCCGATGGCAGCCTAACGCGACAGCGGGTACGCCCGGACGTGCTCCACGCCGTCCGGAGCTGCCCCGCCGATGGCAGCCTAACGCGACAGCGGGTAAGCCCGGACGTGCTCCACGCCGTCCGGATCGCGCCAGACCCCGAGCAGCTCGTTCGCCGAGACCTGGAAGACCTGGAATCGCGCGGGGATCTCGATTCGCGCGACCAGCACCCCGGCGGCGTCGAACACCGCCAATCGGCCCGGCCGGTCGCCCGGCCGGACCACTTCCCGGACCCAGAGAGTCTGGTCGGGGCCCGCCAGGATGCCGGCCACCCAGGTCAGGGTCTTGGGGTACTCCGCCTCCTGGAGCGACTTGAGCATCTGGTCCTTGATCTCGGCCGGCACGCTCCGGAACTGCGGGAAGCCCTCGAGCAGCTCCTGCTGCTCGGCCCGGTTGGCCACGATGTCGGCCTCGGAGAGCTCCACGGGCGGCTCGGCGACTCGGATCAGTCGCTCGACCGCACCGCCCGGCCCGATCTCCCGGATCTCCCACCCCTCGTTGGTCGCCACGAACACGCGGTCACCGCGCCCCCCGACCACGGTGTTGCGTCCGAGCGGAACCGGCCTCGGCGTGGGAATGGTCCGGCCGCCGAAGGTGAGCGTGGCCTGACGCATCTCGATGCCGGGAAATCGCCCGACGGTGTCGAGCACCTCCCCCTCCGCGCCGAATCGAAGCACGGCCACGGTGTCCCGGTAGCTGCCTTCGGCCTGGCTGTTGAGTCGGAACTCCTGCTCGACCCCGACGACCGATCCGTCCGCGAGCCAGGCCTGCGGCAGCGCGATGCGGACCCCGGTCTGCCCGATCTGAACTCCCGAACGCCCACCCAACGCGAACGAGCGCACGAAGGCCCCCGACCCGTCAAATGCCGTCAGCCGCTGCAGCTGCACGTCGGGAGCAAGCAAGGAGTCGCCCCGGCCGAGCCAGAGGCCGCCGAGCATCCGGAACTCGCCGGGGCCTTCCCCGGCCCGCCCGGCCGCTGTCTCGAAGGTCCCGTCCGCCAGGTAGAAGCGGATTTGCGCCGACGACCCATTGGCCACGGCCACTCGCCCATCGCTCAGCCGAGCCGCTCCGACCACCTGGGTGAGCTCATATTCAGGGCCCTTGTCACCGCCACCGACGTCGAAGCTGGGCGTCGGGGCCAGGGTCCAATCGGCCTCCCCGGACGGCTTGGGGCCATTGGTGACGATCTGGATCCCGACGCTATCGGTGATGGAGGGCGACCCGGAGGCCGATTCTCCGCCGCCCCCGCCACACGCGGCAACGGCCAGAGCGCCAAGGACCACGGCACATGAGCGTGCGGCCAGCACTCGGCGGCTCCGGTCAGCTCTCACAGGGGGGTGCCTCTCGTTTCAGGGTGGTACGTAAAAGATAACTCCCGTAGGTAAGGGCCGCCGGAACGCTAGTATTTGCGCTCTGCAACTACTATTTTGGCGCCGTTTCCTGCCCCATGTCCGAATCCAACTCCGGAGTGTCTCTTGGAACTGCCTACCAGTCATAGAGTTCCGCTCGGTTGGCTGCTCGAGCACGGGTCCGAATCGATCCGGCTGCGAGTGTATCAGGACCTCGTCGACCCCGGGACTATCCCGCCCGAGACGCTGCTCGCCGCCCAGGAGGCCGCGGAGGCGTCCAAGCCGGTCCAGGCGATCGTCAAGAAGCAGAAGGAGAACGGGGTCTGGGGCGGCAACCTGGTCGGGCTGGCGCCCTCGGCGAAGGACGGGATCAAAGACGTCGGCACGGTGGCACAGTATCGCCGCCTGATCGAGCTGGGCTGCCGGACCTCGGGGCGGCCGTTCAAGTTGGCGGAGCGGGTCCTGTTCCGGATTCTCTCCCGGGACGAGGATCCCGCCCTCAGCTTCGAGTTCGTCAAGGTCGTGAAGGCCGGCCTTCACGCCGAGGAGTGGGTGCGCGAGCACTTCCGGGAGGCGGCCCTGGCCGCGCTGGCCGAGGGCGGCCACATCGAGGATCCGCGGGTCCGCGGGGCAGCGCACAAGCTGGTGACCGAGGTCTCCCAGTTTCTGCGGAGCCCGATCTCGGAGAAGCCGTTCGTGCGCTCCGGCTCGAAGACCATCCTCGACCCCGAGGCGCACCCGCCGACCTGGTATTCGGCGGCCATGCTGGCCGCGATGCCGAACCTCCAGCGCGAGCGGGCCGGCTTCACCGAGCGGCTTGGCCAGTACCTGGCGAACCCGGCGCCCAAGCGCACCTACACGGTGGCGGTCGGGAAGAAGTCGCTCAAGCCCGATTTCGTGCTGCTGGGCAACCCGATCGAGGCCGACGCCAAGGGACAGGCCAAGGACATTCCGCTCGCGCTGCTGTTCATCGAGCTGCTGGTGAAGCTCGGCTCGCTGCCGACCGCTCCACTCGCCGTCAAGGTGCTGAACCGGCTGCTCTCCGACTGCGACGAGCGAGGCGTCTGGCGGCCGAAGGGCATCAAAAGCCTGCCGAGGGCGCCGAACAAGCACTCGTATTACACCTTCCCGCTGCAGGCGCCGTCGAAGGCCCCGGAGTCCCGTCTGGTCGACGTGACCTTCCGTCTGGCGCTGATCGCCAAGCTCTCGGGTTGGCATCTGGAGTACGTGTAGGCCCGGCGTGGATCCCGCGCTCGATCTCACCGGATTCGGTTTCACGCCGACCGAGAGCCTCGTCTACGAGGTGCTCGTGCGGCGGGGTCCGGGCACGGGTTACGGGATCGCCCGTTCCGCCGGGCTGGCCCGCGCCAACGCGTACAGCGCGCTCGAGGGCTTGGTGCAGAAGGGTGCGGCGCGGGTGGACGAGGGCAGGCCGAAGCGCTATCGCCCCGAGCCGCCGACGACGCTGATCGCCCGGATCGTCGACCGCCAGGCGAAGAATCTGGACGCGCTGAGCACGGTGCTGGACTCGGTCTCGGTGCCACCGAGCCCGACCCTGGTGGAGCTCGGGTCGCCCCGCGGGGTGCTGCAGCTGCTGTCGCACGAGATCGCTCGGGCGGAGGGCCAAGTGCGACTGCTGGCGCCGGTAGACGCCTTTCCCGTCCTGGTGCCAGCCCTCCGGAAGGCGGCGGCGAGCGGCGTCGCGTTGGATCTCTACTCGACGGGTGACGTGGAGCTGCCCTTCGCGCAGGTGACGAAGGTCGGAGCCCCGACCGGATGGCCCGGCGAGCCGATCCTCTTCGCGGTGGCGGACCGCGGCGCGGTCCAGGGCGGGCGGGCGGGAGAGCTGGTCGAGGGCCACTGGGGAACCAGTCCGGTCTTCGTCGCCGCGACCGGCCTCCTGATCGACCACCTGCGTGAGTCCGCGCCGTGACGGGCGTCGACGATTTCTTCGAGGAGCTCCGACGTGAGTACCTGACCGAGGCCCCGGTGAGGTTGGCCGAGCTCCGCAAGGACCTCGCGGCAATCCGAGCCGGCGAGACCGACGCCCTCGCCTCGCTCCGGTCGCGGTTTCACCGTCTGGCTGGCTCCGGCGGGAGCTACGGGTTTCCCGAGATCAGCGTGGTCAGCCGCGAGGCCGAGACCTGGATCAAGCAGCATCCCTCACCGGACCAGGAAGGCCTGACCCGCCTGGAATCGGCGATCGAGCAACTGGCCGACGCCTTCAACGGCGCCGCCGCGGAGCTCGGCCTGCCGAGCGAATCGAGCAAGCGGCCGGTATTCGGATGGCAGGCGCTGATCGTCGGGGCCGGGGGCCCGCTCACCGAGCGGGTGCGACGGGCGCTGGTCGACGCGAGCTACGCAGTCAGCGAGCGACCGGCCTCGACCTCGCCGAGCGCGGTGCCGGTCTCGGAGCGGCCGGACATCGCGCTGTTGGTCGCGGAGGAATCGGAGGATCCCGTGGCCCTGGTCACCCGGTGGACGGGAGCCGGCCCGGCTCGGCCGGCCCTGGTGCTGCTGATCGCGGGAAGTGAACGGATCGAGCCGCTCGAGCCGCCGTTCACCGGTCTGGACTTCGTGGTCGCTCCCGATCGGGTGGAAACCGAGCTGCTCACGTTCGTCCGGGCGATTGGCCGCTCGGCCAACGCGCCGCCCTCGGTGGTGATGCTCGACCCGGAGCCAAGCCAGGCCTCGGCCCTCAAGGACGGGCTCGTCGTCGGCGGGGCGCGGGTCGAAGTGGTCGGCCACGCGACCGAGCTCCGCGACCACCTCCTCCGCGAGTCGGCCGACCTGATCGTCACCGAATGGCAGCTCCAGGGCACGACCGCGGCCGCCCTGCTCCGCTACCTCCGCTCCGCCGGCGGGCAGCAGGCCGTTCCGGTGGTCGTCTACGGCCATCAGATCACGGACGACGAGCGGGTGGCCGCCGTGCGGGCTGGGGCCGACGACGTCGTGCTCAAATCCGCCCCGCGCGCCCATGTCGTGCAGACGATCTTCGCCCGGATCGACCGCAGCCGGCGGAGCCGCGCGCTGGCGCATCGCGACGACCTGACCGGTCTGCTCAACCACTCCTCGATGGTCGAAGAGCTCGAGTCCGCGCTGAGCTTCGCGGCTCGCACCGAGGAGACCTTCGGCCTGATCGTGCTCGACATCGATCACTTCCGGAGGATCAACGAGGTCCACGGCTACCCGGTGGGCGACCAGGTCCTCTCCGCGGTGGCGCGCGCGGTGGTCGGCGCGGTCCGCTCGAGCGACTTCGTGGCGCGGCTGGGGGGCGAGGAAATCGGCGTGCTGGTCCGCCGCTGCGGCCTGGAGCACACGCTCGCGCTGGCGGGCAAGCTGCGGGCGGCGGTGGCCGAGGTGGCCGTGCCGACCGGGTCGGGCGAGGTTCGGGTCAAGGCGAGCGCCGGGATTGCCTGCCATCCGATCCACGGCATCACGGTGCAGGAGCTGCTCCGCCACGCCGACGCCGGCCTCGCCCGCGCCAAGGCGACGGGGCGAGACCGGATGGGGACCGCCTAACGACGGCCCCGCGGGCTCAGTGGTATCCGACCGACAGCGGCGCGACGTCGCGCGGGTTGTCGTCGCCGAAGAGCAGCCGTCCCTCCTTGAAGCTGGCACCCCGGAGCGTCAGGGCGAGCACCTCGCCGAGCTCGGTGACCGGATGGACCTCGAGGCCCGCCCTGACCTCGTCGGGCAGGTCGTCGAGATCCGGCATGTTCTCCTTGGGGAGGATCACCCGGCTGATGCCGGCGCGCACGGCGCCGAGGACCTTCTCCTTCACGCCGCCGATCGGGAGGACCCGCCCGCGCAAGGTGATCTCGCCCGTCATCGCGATGTCGTGCCGCGCGGACCGACCCGAGAGGGCCGAGACCAGCGCGGTCGCCATGGTGACGCCGGCGGAGGGTCCGTCCTTGGGGATGGCGCCCGCGGGCACGTGGATGTGGACGTCGCGGTCGAACATCTCGTCGGGGATCCGGAGACCGGCCGCGTGGGAACGGGCGTAGGTCCACGCCGCGCGAGCCGACTCCTTCATCACGTCGCCCAGCTGACCGGTGAGCACCAGCTCGCCCTTGCCGCGCATGGTCGAGGCCTCGACGAACATGATGTCGCCGCCGGTCGGGGTGTAGTACATCCCGGTCGCCACGCCCACCGCGTCCTCGCCAGCGGCCTTCTCGGGATGGATTCTGGGCCGACCGAGGAAGTCGTCCACCATCTCCCTGGTGACGGTGAGCCCGTCCTGCACCTCCCCGGCGGCGATTCGACGCGCCACTTTCCGCGCGAGCTTGCCGATCTCGCGCTCCAGCTGCCGCACGCCCGCCTCACGGGTGTAGGCGGTGATCACCTCGCTGAGCGCCTCGTCCGTGATCTCGATGCCGCGCCCGGCGATGCCGTTCTCGTCGTACTGGCGCGGGATCAGGTACTTCTGCGCGATGACCTTCTTCTCACCCGCCGTGTAGCCGGCGAACTCGACCAGCTCCATCCGGTCGAGCAGCGGTCCGGGAATGCTCTGCATCACGTTCGCGGTGCAGATGAACAGGACCTCGCTCAGGTCGAACGGCACCCCGAGGTAGTGGTCGACGAACGAGTCGTTCTGCGCCGGGTCGAGGACCTCGAGGAGCGCCGCCGCCGGGTCGCCCTGGAAGGAGACGCCGAGCTTGTCGACCTCGTCGAGCAGGAAGACCGGGTTCTTGGTCCCGACCTGCTTCAAGCCCTGGACGATCCGGCCGGGCATCGCGCCGACGTAGGTGCGTCGGTGGCCGCGAATGTCGGCCTCATCCCGGGCGCCACCGAGCGAGATTCGGACGTACTTCCGACCCATCGACCGGGCGATCGACTTCGCGACCGAGGTCTTGCCCACTCCCGGCGGACCGACGAAGAGCAGGATCGGCCCGCGGGCCTTGTCGTCCGCGTTGCCCTTCGACTCCGGGGGAGCCGGGCGGGGCGGCTCGAACTCGCCGGTCATGGTGAGGTCGACGTCATCGGGCGGCGTGGGCCGATCCGGCTTCGCGTCCGCCGCGCGGGACTGCTCCTGCTCGGCCTCCTTGAGCTGCCGGACCGCGAGGAACTCGAGCACTCGGTCCTTGACGTCGCCCAAGGCGTAGTGGTCGGCGTCGAGGATCTCGGCCGCCGCCGTGAGATCGAGATGCTCCTCGGTCCTGGTGTTCCAGGGCAGCTCCGCGACGGTCTCGAGGAAGTTGCGGATGACCTGGGTCTCCATCGACTCGCGACCGATCCGCTCGAGGCGACCGAGCTCCCGGTCGACCTCCTTGCGCGCCTCGTCGGGCAGCTCGAGCTCTTCGAGCTTGGCCCGGAGCTCGCCGAGCTCGCCGCCTTCTTCCTCCTCGCCAAGCTCCTTGCGGATCTGCTTGAGCTGCTCGCGGAGGAACATTTCGCGCTGCCGCTCGCCGAGCTCTTCCTGGACCTGGCTCTTGATGTCCTCCTGGGCCTCGAGCACGGCGATCTGCCGCTGGACATGCACCAGGACCCGGCGAAGCCGCTCCTCGACGCTCAGGGTCTCGAGCAGCGCTTGCCGCTGATGGGCGCTGATGTCGATGTAGCCCGCCACCAGATCGGCGAAGCGACCCGGATCGTCGGTGCTGTTCAGCACCTGCTGGACGACCTCGTCGGGCAGCCCCGACTTGTGGCCGAGCTCGGCGGCTCGCTGACGCACCTCACGGTGGAGGGCCAGGAAGGCGGTGTCGTCGGGATTGAGCGGCGGCAACTCCTCGGCCTCACGGACGATGGCTTCGAGATAACCGTCCTTCTCGCCGACGTGCATCGCGATCCCGCGCCTCTCGCCCTGGAGGAGCAGCTGCAGGCCGGAGATGCCCCGCTGGATCTGGGCGATCTTGGCGATGGTGCCGATGGTGTAGAGACCTTCGGAGGAAACCTGTTCGACGTTCTCGCGCTGGCAGAGCGCGAAGATCAGCTTTTCGGGTGACGCGAGGGCCGCCTCGATAGCTCGGACGGTGCCGGGTCGGCCCGCGCCGAGGGGGGAGGTGACGCCCGGGAAGAGGACGACCTCGCGGAGTGGGAGTACGGGAATGGTCAGGCGCTCAGCCATGCGAGCCTCGTTTCCTTCGCTGATTCGACCTTTCCGACTGACTGGTAGGTCAGTGGTGAGCTCAACCGAGCCCGATCGCCCAATACAGGGCATCTGACATGCCACGGCTCGACGGCCGGGGCCCATCGCCATGACAAGAAACAACTTAGACCTCCTACTCGTAGTCCGGCCACTGCCCGGCTCACGACCCGACCTGCCCAGATGCCTCCCTTGAGGTGTCTCGGGGTGTCAGAATGGCGGGGATCGTCGGCACGGGTCAGGCTCCAGAAAGGGCGCTTTCTGTGGTTGCCCAGACGTCCACTGTGAGCGAGATTGGTAAGCTGTTGCGGCCAAACCTTTTCGCGAGCGCGTCACGCAGGGATGACCGAACCCAGTGAGGCCAACGATCGTCCTCTAGCCCAGCGTCTGAACGAGGCGTTGGGCGATTCGTATACCATCGAGGGTGAGATCGGTCGCGGTGGGATGGGCGTCGTGTACCGAGCTCGCGACGAGCGGCTCCACCGGCGGGTCGCCATCAAGGTCCTCCCGCCCGAGTTGGCCTTTCAGAAAGACATCCGCGAGCGCTTCACCCGCGAGGCGCAGACGGCGGCCCGCCTCTCGCACCCGCACATCGTCCCGATCCACGACGTGGGCGACGGCGCCGGGCTGGTCTACTTCGTCATGGGCTACGTCGAAGGCGAGTCCCTCGCGGCGCGGATCAAGCGTCGGGGCAAGCTGCCGGCCGAGGAAGCCCGCCGGATCATGAAGGAGACGGCAGACGCGCTGTCGGCCGCGCACAGCCTCTCGATCATCCACCGGGACATCAAGCCCGACAACATCCTGCTCGAAGGCACCCGGGGGCGGGTGATGGTGACGGACTTCGGGATCGCCAAGGCGCTTTCGGGATCGTCGGGCGCGACGCTGACGGGCGTCGGCGTCGCGATCGGCACGCCGCAGTTCATGAGCCCCGAGCAGGCCGCGGGCGAGCGGGAGATCGACGGGCGGAGCGACATCTACAGCTTGGGCGTGGTGACCTACCAGATGTTGACCGGCGACCTGCCGTTCAATGCGCCCACGGTCGCCGGGATCCTGATGAAGCAGATCACCGAGCCGGCGCCGGTGCTGCACTTCAGTCGCCCCGAAGTGCCCGAGGACCTCTCGCTTGCGGTGGCGCGCTGTTTGGAGAAGGACCCGGAGCAACGCTGGGCGACGGCCGACGCGCTCCGGCGGTCGCTCGAGAGCCGGACCGTGACCGGATACCGGCCGTCGTTGACCGGCAGCGGCACGGCGGCGCGGCCGCGGACCAGCGCCGGCACCCGGCCGAGACCGTCGACCGGCGTCCCGCGGCAGGGGCCGGCTCGGGGCCAGGCGTTGGACCGCCGCGGGGCCGCGACCCCGCGGCGCGAGCGAACCGGACGGCCGGCGTCGCTGGCGGGCGGCCAGTGGGTGCGGAACGAGCGAGGCGAATGGGTCCGAACCAAGGCCGAGCCGTCTCTTCCCGACACGGGCGAGCCAAAGATCGTCCAGACGGTGCGGGCGCAGTTCGCGCGGTGGGCGGCGGTGTCGGGCGGCTGTCTGATGCTCAACATCGCCACCGGACTCGACGGCCCCTGGTTCCTCTTCGTGGCGGGCGGCATGGGCATCCCGCTGCTTCGGAGCTACGCCCAGCTCTGGCAGGCGGGCTACAGCTGGCGCGACGTGCTCAATCGGCCGCCGGCGCCCGGCTCGATCGAAGCCAAGTCCGGCGGCGGCAAGGGTCGCCGGCTGCTCTCGGCGCCGACGGTCGGCGAGTACGGCAGCTACTACGAGAAGGTCAAGCAGGCCCACACCGATCGTCAGGCGATCCTCAGCATCGTCGAGAAGCTGCCGGCGTCCGATCGTGAGCTCCTGCCCGACGTGGTCGAGACGACCGAGTCCCTCTACACCCGGGCGCAGGAGCTGGCGAAGACGCTCAACGACCTCGACCAGGGCTTCCGGGGCGAAGACCCGAAGCGGATCGAGCGCCGACTGGATGAGCTGCGGGACACCCCGCCGAGCGAAGAGCGCGATCGCCAGGTCCGGCTGCTCGAGCAGCAGCACAAGACCGCGGCCGACCTGGGCAGTCGCCGCCAGGCGATGGCCGATCGGCTCGAGTCGAGCGTGCTCGCGATGCAGAACGTCCGCTTCGACCTGATCCGCCTCCGCTCCGCCGGGGTGAGCAGCGTGATCGGCGATCTGACCCAGGCCACCCAGCAGGCCCGGGCGCTCTCGCGCGACGTCGATCACGTGATCGCGGCCGCGAGCGAGATCAAAGAGGCGATGAGCTGATTCCGGTGGCCGACGCGCCAGCCCGTTTCGATCCACAGCGTTATTGGGAGGAGCGACTTCGGGGCGAGTACTCGCTCGCCGGGGTGGGCTACGCCCGTCTCGGCAAGCGCTTCAATGCGGCGATGTACCGGATCCGGGGCGAGGTGTTCGACGCGGTCGCGACCCGGCACTTCGGCCCGCGGGGCCCCGCGAGGGTGGTGGACATCGGCTCCGGCACCGGCTTCTACGTCGAGCGCTGGCTGGCCCGGGGCGCCGCGGTGACCGGGATCGATCTCACGGAGGTCGCGGTGGGCGCGCTCCGCGAGCGGTTTCCGGCCGCCCGATTCCTCCAGGCCGACATCGGGGCCGAGCTCGTGGGAGACCTGGCGGAGCTGACCGGCACGATGGCCGCGGTCTCTGCGTTCGACGTGCTCTTCCACATCGTGGACGACGCCCGCTACCGCGCGGCGCTGGTCAACATCGCGCGACTGCTCGAGCCGGGGGGCCTCTTTCTCTGGTCGGACAACTTCATTCGCCAGGCGACGGTGCGGGTGGCGCACCAGGCGAGTCGCTCGCTGGACGAGACCACCGAGGCGCTCGGCGGGGCCGGGCTCACGGTGGTGGAGCGGGTGCCGATGTTCGTCTTGATGAACTATCCGGCGGACACCCGTTCCGCCCTGGCGCGGTGGGCCTGGACCGCGATGGTCGCGCCGGCGATGCTGAGCGACCTGGCCGGCGGCCTCCTCGGCGCGATGCTTACTCCGCTCGAGCGGCGTCTGGTTCGCACCCTGCGCGAGAGCCCCAGCACCGAGCTGATGGTCTGCCGCCGCGACGGTTGAGCTCGGCCGGCGAGCGACCATTCAGCGCGAGTCGCGGCCGCTCGCACTCCGAACCAGATCCAGGGTTCGGAAGGGCGCTGGCTCGCCGGCCTCGTACCCGGCGTCGCCGGCGTCGCCTGGTCGCTCTCCGGCCTGGCGGTCGTCGCCGACGACGAAGGGTTCGCCGCCGGGGCGGAGCGGGCCTTTGGCCGGGAGCATCGATTGCAGCAGCCCGGGCGCGCGAACTCGGGCGACCAGCTCGAGTGGAGCGGTAGGGCTCGCCCCCTGCCAGATGGCAGGGCTGCGAACCTCGTGACCGTCGCGTGGACCGTCACGGTCGCGCGAGCGCGAGATAAGCGACCGCGCCGCCCCGGAGTCGCTTGGTGGCTAAGTCGTCGTTCGCCGCGCGGCTCGATGTCCACCGGGGCGCAAGGGAGGAACGCGATCAGCGCGGCAGGTCCACTTGCAGCTCCAGCAGCTTCTCCCGAGCCCGTCGCCGGTCGGGAAAATCGAGGGGGGCATCCTTCCACTGGGCGAGTATCTCCGACAGCGCGGCTCTGGCCTCGGCCGAGTCACCGACGGCGAGCTCGGCGGCAGCGATCGACAGCGGCAGCCGCTCCCATTGCTCCTGGAGCTCGGTGCCCCAGGTAGGAAACGCCTGCGCCCACCGCAGGGCCGCCAGCGCCGAGTCCGGATGGCCCAGCCCCTCGTGGATTCGGCCCATGGTCTCGAGCAACAACGGCCGCAGAAAGCTCGCGAACGCCGGCACCCGCTCCGGCACGAGCACCCGGGCTCGAGCGAGATCACCCCGGGCAATCGCAATCCTCGCGGCGAGCAGGTTCCGCACCGCCGTATCCGACTGCGCCCCGGGCTCCGCGAGTCGGTCGAGCCTCGTCAGCCACACTTGGGCGCCGCTGACATCGCCGACGCGAAGATGGGTCAGTCCTACATATAAATGGTAGACCGGTTCGAGCGGTCGGTTGGTCAGCATCCGGGCGACCGCGCCGAGCCGGGCCCGGGCCTCCGCATCTTCGCCGAGCGCTGCGGCGGCCTGGGCGGCGAGCGTCTCGCTCCGAGCCGCCCCAAGTGGGCTGCCCGCCGCCGCAAAGTGACGACTCGACTCGCTGAAGTCGGCAAGGGCCGCGCGGTAGTCTCCGCGGGTCATCGCCAGCAGGCCAAGGGATCGCAGTCCCCGGGCTCGATTCGGCGCGTCCGGCTGCGCCAGCATCCGCCGGAACGCCGAATCGGCCGCGGAGAGCCGTCCCATCCGCACGAAGACTCGCCCCCATTCCTGGTTGAGATTGTCGCGGCTCAGAATCGTGGAATCCACCCGCTCGGCCTCGGCGTACGCCTGGAGCGCCGCGGGCAGACTGTCGATGATCTGGTAACACGTGGCCAGGTTGATCCAGTTGGACACCGACCGCGGTGCCATCCCCAGCGCGCGCCGGAACACCGGCACGGCTTCCGCGCACCGGTCCGCCCGCATCAGCGTCGTGGCGTGGCTGCCCACCGACGCCGGGGATGGGTACCGCGCCGCCATCAGCTCGGTCAGCGCCGCGGCGGTGCGGCTCTGGCCTCGACTCGACGCCTCCTCGATCTCCAGGGCCAGCAGCTCGCGGGCGGTGAGATGAGCCGACCAGCGCCTGGCGGCCGCCAGAGCCGCGAGCGCGGCCGGGCGGTCGTTGGCCCGCAGGTGCGAATGACGGGCGAGCAGCACGTGGGCCATCGCGAAGGTCGAATCGAGGCTGACCGCTCGTTGGAGCAGGGTCTCCGCGAGAACCCAGTCGCGCCGGTTCCACGCGGCTTCGCCATCGGCGTAGAGCTTGAGGGCCGCGATCGATGCTGTTGTCAGCGCCGGCAGCTCGGCGGCGGGACGCAGCGAGTCGGCCTCGCCCAGCGCTGCGCGGATCCGGGCGACGACGTCCGAGAGGCCACCGAGCACCGCCTCGCGGCTCGCGAGCCGGGTCTGAAAGCTGCGCAGGTCGCCGCCGGTGGCCGCACGCACGATGCGGCCGGTCAGGAGGTACTCGTTCCCGGGCCGGGCCAGCGCCATCTCGATCACGAGCGGCACGTTCTCCCGAACGGCTACCTCTCTGGCGAGCTCGCCGGTGACGATCGTGTCCGCCACCCCGTGGCCGCCCCGCTTGAGCGCGTCGCCGATCCGCGCCTTCGAGAGGAGCCACACATGGCCGGACTCCTGGAGCCCGATCTCGACCGCGGTCTGCAGCGATCCATCGAAGTCGGCGTCGCCGGTGGCGTTCTGAAACGAGGCGACGAGCACGGGCGTGCCGGGACTCACCCGCGCGGCGCCGCGACTGCGAACCGTCAACGTACCCACGGCCGCGGCCGCCAGCACGGCCGTGGCCAGCGCCACTCGGAGCAGGCGAGACCGGCGTGGGGCCGCAAGGCGCCGGTGGCGATCGATCTCTTCGGGGCGGGATTCACCGACCCCACGCGCAAGGGCCCCCGCCGCCGCCGCATGCAGTCGTGACCGGGCGCTCGGCGCGATCTGACCGTACACCGCGCGGCGGCTCGCCTCGTTGATGAACTCGAGCCGGCCGCCCCGGGCCGCGGATTCCCGAACGAGCCGCCGGCTGAGCGCGGTGCCAAGGGCATCGCGGTACTCGACCGGGCTGAGTCCGCTCACCACTTCGAGCAGTTGCGGATCGACGACCGGGCCGAGAACCGCGCCGGCTTCGATCAGGCGGCGGGCCTGATCGCTCAGCCCGGCAAGCCGATCGCGAACGCTGTCCCGCAGGCCGCCCTCGAGCGGCAGCGGCCGATCGAGCCCGTCGGCAACCCAGATGCCGTCGGGCCTCGGGGCAAGCCGGCCGTCGTCCGCGAGCTGCTGCACCAGATGCACCAGGTGGCCCGGGTTCCCAGCGGTCTCGCGCCAGAGGCGGTCGGCGAGCGCGGCGCCGCTCGCGGGCTCGAACGGAGCCATTGATCCGATCAGCGCGGCCGCGTCGACGGACGAAAGAGGGCTGAGCACGATCCGGGTGGCCGCATCCGGCAGGTCCCGATATCCGGCGGCCAGGTGAGAATCCAGCCAGCCGTCGGGCCGTCCGGTCAGCACCAGCAGCAGGCCATGGGGCGGCCGGCGCATCAGCTCCGCGATCAGTGCCGCGCTGTCGCCGTCCGCGTGCGGCGCGTCATCCACCACCAGGACGATCGGGGATTCGGCGGCCATCTCAGCGAGAATCCGGTAGAGGGCCGGCCCCGGGCGGTGCTCCGCCGGCGGCGCGCCAACGGTGGGGAAGCGCTCCCGCAGCTCCGGCACGACGACCGCGGCGCTCGCCAGCGCGTCGGGAGGCGCCCCAGCCACGCCGGCACCGTTGAGAAACGCCTGCGCCAGAACCGATCGCAGCGCCGCCCAGGACTGGTCGCTCTCCGACGGAAAGGCCCGCCCCAGGAAGACCTGCCGTCCGAGCCCGGCGCCGCTGGCGACAAAGGCCTCGACCAGCCTGGTCTTTCCGCTTCCCTCGTCGCCCTCGACCAGAATCACTCGGCCGTCGCCACCGACCGCGCCGTCGCAGGCCTCCGCCAGCGCGGCGAGCGCCGCGGCACGGCCAGTCAGATCCGGTGAGACAAGCCCGCGGCCGCCCGGTCGCCCGATCGCGATCGGCGATCCGGCTTCCGCGTCGAGCTCGAGGAGCGCGGCGCTCGGTTCCGTATCGAGATCGTGTCGGAGACGGGCCATGTATCCGGCGGCCGTGCTCTTCGCCTCCGCCGCTCGCCCCGAACGGCGCAGCAAGCTGACTAGCCGAATCGCCGCGGCCTCGTCGTGCGGCATCACTTCGAGGTGTCGCTGGGACCAGCGAATGGCCGCGGGCTGATCGCCGCCGGCTTCCGCCGCGTCGGTGAGCTGGCTCAGCACCACGCCGAACTTGGCCCGCAGGGCGGCACGCTCCGACTGCACCCACGTCAGCCAGCTCTCGTCGCCCAGGTCCTCGAGCCCGTCGAGAAAGGGACCCTGCCAGTGCGCCGCGGCCTCGGCCAGTCGGCCCGCCGCAACGGCCGCCTCAAACGAAGCGACGTCGAGGGTGATGGTGCGCGGGTCGACCCGGGCGGTCGCCTGGTCGGCCTGAACGACGTCATCGCCGAGGGCCTCCCGCAAGTCGAATAGCGCCTGACGGAGTGAGGCGCGCGCCCTGGCCTCGTCCCCCCGGGAACCCCAGAGCAGAGAAGCCAGCGCGGCTCGGTCCGCCGGCCGCGGGCTCCGCCGGGTCAGGTAGGCCAGCAGAGCCAGCTCCTTTCGCCGGCGGGCCAGGACGGGGCGGCCGTCGCGGGACAACTCGAGCCGTCCCATGGTCGCGAGCACAGCAGGGACCACGATCAGAAGTCGCTTCGATTCAAACGGTTGACGCTGGAATAACGGCGGATTTGCGGATGGACCCTAAGATCTCCCTCGAACGGTGCCACCGCCAGTCCCCGAGACTGCCGGTCCTGGTGCCACGGCTCACTTAGGGGAATCGAATGGACCTCGACCCCCGCGGGACGAGCGGTCCGACGCCCACCGACCCGCCCGCGTGCTACGGATACTTCGTGCTTCAGACCCGCTCGGACCAGGCCGGGGTCACCGGAGTGCTCGAGAACCTGACGACCGGCGAGAAGCGGCGCTTCGGGTCGGGCGACGAGCTGCTCGCCTGCGTGCGGGGTTGGACGGCGGCCGGTCCGCCGCCGGCCGCGCCCGACGGCGGAGCCCCGAGCCACCCACCACTCGGACCAATGAACGTCTGGCCCAAGGGAGGCCCACTATGACCGGACGATGTCGGCGCGGGAGCGCACTGGCCGTTGCTGCAGTGCTCACCTTCAACGGCTGCGGCGGCAGCGACCCCGCGGGCCCGGCGACGCCTCCGCCGCCACCGCCGCCCGCGCCGGTTGCGGCGGTGGTCGTCACACCGGATTCGGTAGGCTTGTTCGCGGGAGACACGGTGAGGCTCGTCGCCACCGTGCGCGACGCTCAGGGCAACACTCTGGCCGGGCGATCCGTCACCTGGTCAACGTCCGATCGGGTGGTCGCCACCATCTCCTCCACGGGACTGGTGACCGCGATCGCGACCGGGCGGGCCGTGGTGACCGCCACGGCCGGGTCCCGCAGCGGGACGGCGGTGATCACGATCGTCCAGGCGGACACCCTGCCGGCGCCGCCGGACACCCCGATTGGTCAGGCCATCCCCAACGTGGTCTTCCAACCCGGACCGGACACGTATCGCGCGGACCACCCGACGTTTCCCGGACTGGCGCTGTCGCCCAGCGTGCTCTCCGTCTCGTTTCAGGCCTCCGCCACCGCGGCGCAGGTCGACGCGCTGCTCGCCCGCATCAAGGGACGGATCGTCGGCGGAATGCCGTCACGGTCCGCGGCGGCCGGGGGCATCCTGATGGTTCAGCTCCCCACGACGACCCATCAGGGCATGGAGGAGGCCCTGGCCGTACTTCGCGCGAGTCCCCTGGCGCGGGCGGCCCTCCAGAACCACCGGGCAACCGTAAACGTCCTGCCAGCTCGATCGGCGACCCCGCCGACCGGATGGACCTGGGAGACCAGCGCGCAGACCGACAACTGGGCCTTCGAGTTCGGTCGCATTCCGCAGCTCTGGCACTTCAACGACCGGGTCCGCCGATCCGGGCGCCGGACCGACCTGCTGCTGGTCGACAAGCACTTCTTCCCGAGCCACGAAGACGTCACCTTCGCGTCGCTGGCGACCCCGGACTCGATGGTCGTCAACCCGGCGCTCCAGCCGATCGACTACCACGGCACCATGGTTGCCTCGGTGGCCGGGGGCACGTTCGGAAACGGCCGCGGCCTGGACGGCGTCGACCCGTTCGTGCGCATGACGGCGCTCCATGCGGCGGACGACGCGACCGAAGCGCTTCGCCAGCTCGGTGATCACTTGATCGCCAATCCGAGCGTCCGGGTGGTGAATCGGAGCCTCGGCATGAAATGGTCGACGACGACGCCTATGCCAACCGCCGCTGCCCGGCATTCGATCGCCGACGCAAGCGGTCAGATGTTCATGGACGCGATGCTGGCGGTCCAGGCGACGGGGCGGTCGCTGCCGTACTTCGTGGCCGCCTCTGGCAACGATGCCCTGTCGGCGCGAGACACCGGCGGGCCCGCCAACGCGGGAGTTCAGCACGGCTTCGCGCCGGTCATCGTGGTCGAGGCGCTGACCCAGGTGCCGCCCGGCGGGAGCATCCTGCCGGCGGGGTTCAGCAACTCCGGCGGCGACGTGACCGCCGGAGGAGCCAACGTCCTGCTGGCGGCCGGCGGGAGCGGCACCTATCTCAAGGCCAGCGGCACCTCCTTCGCCGCACCGTTCGTCGCGGGCCTGGTGAGCTACCTGCTGGCGCTCGACCCGACCCTGCCCGACCCCACTCCGACCACCAACCCGGTCCGAGATCTGCTCGTGGCCACCGGGCGGCCCGTGAACAGCTCGCCGCCCTCGGTCGACGGCTTTGCCGCCGTGCTCGGGCTCGACCAGCGCCACGGCAACGAGGCGTTCGCGAAGTCCCTCGTGGACGTCGACGACGGCACCGCCGACGGCGACGAGCGGGTCCGGCCGGACGGGAGTCTCAATACCGGCGAAGCGAGCACGCCGGACGGCACGATCGACATGCGCGACTTCCGGCGCTTCCGTGACTGGTACCTGCAGGCCACCGGCGCGGCCGCGGTCCTCGACGGCCCGGCCGATCATCCGAAGAAGGACCTGAACGGGGACGGCGTCGTCGAGGCGGCGGCAGCGGAGAATCTCTACCCGCGCGGGGATTTCAACGGAGACGGTGTCCTCGACGACTTGACCAAGGCGTTCGGACGCGGCGGGCCGATGCTCACCGACCTCGCGGTGCTCCAGCGCTATTTCGACGACCCGGACTATCAGGCCGCCGACCTGCCGACCCTGCTCGACAGCGGCGACATCGTGGTCGATCCCGCGGGATGCGGGCTGGCGGGCGCCACCCGGGTCCGGACGGAGGTCCGGATCGCCAACTTCGGGGTGGTCAAGTCGCTCGTGCACGCGGACCCGGCAAGCCCGGGTGTGCTGACGCTGCCCGCCCTCGGCCAATCTACGCCGTACGCGGTCGTGACTCAGGCGCTGGACGGAGCCTCGACCGTCGTCAGCGAGTCGCCGTTAGTCCAGGTGGTGGTGCGGCCCGGCAGCGACGAGCACCTCGCACCGGTCTGTCCCACCGGCCGGCGCATCGACGGCGACGTCACCGTGGTCGACGACGCCGGTCTGGCCGCGCTCAGCGACGTTGCCGAGATCACCGGAAACCTCACGATCCGGGGCACCACCTCCACCGATCTGCGCCAGTTGCCCGTGCTCCACACCGTCCGGGGCACACTCGCCCTCACCGGGCCGCTGGTCGATCTGAAGGGCCTCTCCAGCATCCAGCGGCTGGGCGGGGTGTCGGTCGCCAACTCGACGATCTCCTCGCTCGACGGCCTCGAGCGGATCGAGGAGCTGAACTCGCTGATCCTCAGCAACGTCAACATCACCAGCCTGGCCGGGCTGTTGAACGTGACGGAGATCGGGTACCTCAGTCTGGAAGCCGTTCCGCTCACCTCGCTTCAGAGCCTCCAGGGCGCACGGATCGGGGAGCTGGGTACCGCGCCGAGCCGCGGGCTCGAGCTTGTCGCCATGCCGCAGCTCCGAAGTCTGGCCGGCCTCAAACCGCTGGCCGCCGATTTCGCCGGCAGTGTCTCGATCAGGCAGAACCCGCTCCTTGGAGATCTCACGGCGCTCCGGAACGTCACCAGGATCCGCCAGGACCTGACCGTTCAGCGCAACCCGCAGCTCAGGAGCCTGACCGACCTCGCGTCGCTGGTCATCGTCGACCGTGACTTCGCGGTCTCCGGCCTGGCGCTGACCGACTTGAACCAGCTGGGCTCCCTGCGCGAAGTCGGGACGCTTGACCTGTCGCCGGACTATTCACCGAACGTCTATCGGATCGACTCGCTCGTGGTGGCGGGGGATGTCGTCGTGACGAACGCCGAGAACGTCTGCCCCCACGCCAGCATCGTGACCTTCCGGTTCGACGGGCTCAGCACGGTTGGCGGCGCCGTCTTCAACGGCGGCCCGACTGGCGCCGCGCGGTGTCAGTTCGACTTCCGGGCTCCGGTCCTGGCCCAGGTGGATCGTGATATCACGGCCGGCGGCGGCGGGCTCCGCGACCTGACGTTCGGCCCGGTCGTCGCCGAGGGCGGCGTCTTCTTCAACGACACCCAATCGCTTCGGCTGGTCGTGGCCCCCGGCGTCGACATCAAGGGACAGGTACAGATCGTCCGGAACCAGGAGCTGCTCGACGCGAGCCGGGTCACGGGGCGGATCCGCGGCGGGCTCCTGGTCCTGGAAAATCCGAAGCTGGACCAGTGCCTGGCTGAAGATTGGGCCCGCTCGATGAACGTCACCGGCGGCGTCACAGTAACCGGCAACAAGAACGCCGGCCAGCCGTGCCCGCCGACCTCGCCGTCCCCCGACCCGGCCACGGACCCGTCGTCCGGCAACGGCTCCCTCCGGATCACCTCCTCGACGGGATCGGTGAAGCGTCGTCGGTCAACGGGAGCGTCGATCCGTCGATAGACCGGATCGCCTGGTCGCCCGACGGGCTGGGCTCCACCAGCACCGGGCGGATCCTGGTGCCGGTAGCGGCACCGTTCGGCGAGACTGCCCTCGGCCGGCTCGCGACGCCTCAGCGCGAGTCGCGGCCGCTCGCGCTCAAGACCCGCCAGATCTTGAGCGACCCATCGGGCTGCCGCCGGCTGATCGCAAAGAACTTGCTCCGCTCCCGGGTCGGTTTCCCGCCTCGCGGGTGGATTACCACAGAGCTGGTCCCGATGGTGAGCAGGACCTCGCCCAACGGCTCGAGCTCGAGGTGCTCGATAATCATTTCCGAGAAGTCGGCGTTCGCGAAGCTCCGCTCGAAGGTCCCGCGGATGGCGTCGATGCCTCGGGTCGCGGGCACGTCCGGATCCATGATCTCGGCGTCGGCGGCGAAGAGCGAGGCCAGCGCGACCGCGTCGCCGGCGTTGACGGCGGCCTGATAACGCCACCCGAACGGAATCGGCGGCACTCGCGAGCGCCGCCGAATCGACGCTGGGAGCCGGCGCGCCGTCCGCGCTGGCTGTGACGGCGGAATCCGCCAGGGTCGGGTCGGGAGCACAGCCGACTCCCAGCGCTCCTGCCACCAGAAGGAGCGGCAGCCGCTGCATGGGCACCTCCTCGTATGTCCGCGAGTGGCGGAAGGAGGGGCCGTCCCGACCGGACCGCGGGGCGGCCCGATTCTACGGTATCGATCGAGCGAGTCTTCCGCCAGACGGCGGCGGCGGCCCGGTCTTACTGGCGGGGCGTGGGCTTCCTGGTGAAGGCGTCGAGGCTGGACGGCGTCTTCCGGAGGGCCTCGATCTCGGCGATCTCGATCGGAATCGAGCGGCTGACCCACTCGCGCCCCGTGGCGGTGACGATCACGTCGTCCTCGAAGGCCACCCGCGGCAGGCCCGGCGGGGCCACGCCCTGCTCGATCGAGAGCGCCATGCCGGGCTCGAGGGGTCTGGTGTAGTCGCCTTCGTCGTGCACCTCCATTCCGATGAAGTGCCCGATGCCGTAGCGGTAGTACTGATCGTAGCCGCCCGCCTCTCGGAGCAGCCGCTCGGCGAGCCGATGGAGCTCCCACCAGGTGACCCCGGGACGAATCGAGTCGATCACGGTCTTCTGGACCCGGAGCGCGATCTCGTAGAGCTCCCGCTGTTTCGGATTCAGCGTGCCGTCGATCGCGACGTTGCGTTGGATGTCGGCGGAGTAGTGGTTGAACTCGGCGCCGGTATCGGTGTGGAGCAGGTCGCCAGGGGCGAGCACGGCGCGACTCGAGCGGGCCCGGTACTGGATGAAGCCCTCGGGGATCCTGGGCTCCGGCGGGCGGCCCGTCATCGGATGACGCTCGACGCCGGTGGGGAAGCCCAGGTCGGCGCCCCGGTACCGATAGACGAAGTCGATCATCTGCATCACGTCGGTCTCGGTCATCCCGGGTCGCGCGGCCCGGAAGGCCTCGACGATCCCCTCCCCGGTGATCGCGACCGCGCGCCGGAGGCTCGCGAGCCCCAGCGCGTCGTGGTACATGCGAATCGGGTCCAGCAGGTCGGCCGCATCGCGGAGCCGGACGTCGGGCGAGAAGCGCCGCAGCTTGTCGAACTCGGCGAGCCGTTCGGGCTCGGGCATCCCCAGGCGATAGAAGCGGGGATAGTTGAGGTAGAGTGTCTTCTGCTCGCTGCTCCAGCGCCGGGCGAGGGCCGCCGGCAGCGGCCAGCGCCGAATCTGGGTGATCCGCCAGTCGCGGTAGTCCGTGAGCGCGACCGAGAGCTCCTCCTCGAGCTTGGCGAACGGCCGCACATCGGCGATCCCGGAGGTGCGCCGGATCGCATCGAGGTCGGCGGCGGAGCTGTAGAGCACCTCCCAGTCGCGATCGTCGCCGGGCACGAGGAGCAGGGCCGAGCGGACGCTCTCCAGCCCCTCGATACCGGTGAGATAGATGAAGTCGTGATTGTCGCTGTGCTGGACCTGGAACTCGAGGCGGCGGGGCTGGACCCACTCGACCGAGTAGATCAGCATCGCGCCGTCGGGGATGGCACGCAGCACCCGGGTTCGACGACGGGCGAGGATCTGATGGATCTGGGCGGGATCGGGCGCGTCGAGATCGATCGTCCGCGAGAGCGAATCCTCGCGGACGAAGTCGTACTGATAGGGCGCCTGGCTGGCCGCCGGCCGGGGATCGAGCGCGGCGGCCAGCAGCAGGAGGACCGCGCCCGATCGGAGGCGCATCAGAACTGGAGCAGCGCGGTCATCGCGCGAGCGATGCCGGGCACCTGAGGCAGGATCACGTCCTCCAGCTCGGGCGCGTACGCCACGAAGGTGTCGGTGGCCGCGACCCGGCGGACCGGCGCGTCGAGGTACGGGAAGAGCTCGTCGGAGATCCGGGCCGCAATCTCGGCACCGTAGCCCCAGGAGAGTCCGTCCTCGTAGACGACCAGGACCCGATTGGTCTTCTGGACCGATCGATAGATGGTCTCCCAGTCGACCGGCGAGAGCGTCCGAAGGTCGATCACCTCGACCGAGCCGGCGCCCTCCTCCTCGAGCTGTTTGGCCGCAACGAGCGACCGCTGCACGGTGGCGCCGTAGGTCACCACGGTCAGGTCGGTCCCTTCCCGAACCACCTTGGCCTTGCCGAAGGGGATCATGAAGTTGGGACCGGGGTTCGGCGCCTTGTTGTAGGTCTGGCGATAGAGGTGCTTGTGCTCCAGGAAGAGCACCGGATCCTCCGAGCGGATCGCGGTACGGAGGAGGCCGTTTGCGTCGAGCGCCGTGGCGGGACAGACCACCCGGAGCCCGGGCACCGAGGTG
>JBFXAS010000052.1:0-24397 GCA_050184075.1 Gemmatimonadales bacterium | reverse complement strand
CACATGGTGCGCGCGATCGACCCGGCACGGGCGCGGGCCGATGGTCGACCAACGTCGGGGCCAACGTCTTCGGCGACGTGCTGCTCCGGGACGACCTCGTCATCGTCGCGACCACCGAGATCTACAGCCGCGCCGACCGGGGTTACCTGATCGCGCTCGATCAGCGGACCGGCGCGGAGCGCTGGCGGATCAAGACCCGCGGCAACGTCCGCTCCACGCCCCTCGCGCACGGCGATGATCTGGTCGTCGGAACCGAGAGCGGCACCTTGGAGGTCTGGCGGGTGAGACGCTAATCCTCCGGGAGCCCATCGCGGGCCCCGGACGGTGAGGCGGCTGCGCCGGCGTCGGCCCGGTCCACGACCATCCACGGGCCGTCCGCCTCGCGCTCCAGTCTCAAGATGAGCGCGCTGCCCTCGGGGCCCCCAGGCGACGCGCGAAGCGTGGCTCCGAAGAGGAGGGCCGAGCGCGAGGTGAGGATGCCGAGCTCGCAAGCGAAGCGCTCCCGGTCGGCGGCCCGGGCGATGGTCCATTCGGCCAGCGCCCGAGCGATGGATGCGCCGGATTCGCTCTCGTCGAGGGAGACCTCGTGCTCGAGTCGAGCGCACGGTTTGGCGACGCCGGCCAGCGACAGGACCAGCGTGGTCGGCAAGTGCGCGAGGAGCGAAGGAGGCAGCCCCGACCGCGCCACAGCCCGGTCGGCGAGGAAGGTGCCTGCTCGGTAGCCGATCCACCGTCGGCCGTCCGGGTGCGCCAACATCCAGTCCCGATACTTGGCCGAATCGGAGAGCTGGAGGATCTCCTCGACCCAAGCTGCGACGTCGGGGGGATACTCGCCCCACGGCGGGCGTCGTCCGGCCCGATCGCGCTCGAAAGCCGTGGCGAGCCCCTCGGCGACGGCGGCGTCGATCATCCTTCCCCCGGCGTACCCGTCGGCCATGGTCCAGCCGCGCACCAGATGATGGAGTTCGTGGTAGAGCGTGGCCCGCAGCTCGCGCTCGGCGATGGCGGCAGGGCCCCCGGCCCGTTCGGCATCCACGACCCAGCGGATCCGCCCAGGTGCCAGTGCCACCCCGCCTTCGCCCGTCTCGGGAATGACCCGGGTGCCGTCGGCGATCTCGATCTCGATCCGCTGCGGCAGCGGAAGCAGAGCCCGGGCGTCGGCGATGGCGCGTATCCCGATCGCCTCGATCAGGCTCCTCGTCTCGCTGGAAAACGTGTGGCGGGCCGAGTCCTTGAAGTTGAAGCGTACGCTGCTCTGGGCGGCGCCAGGCGTGGCCGTCACCACGAGGCCGACAACCGCCAGGCGAAGCCAGCCGGTCCAGGCTCGCCGGCTCGGGGAAGGAGGGGGCATCGCGATCAAGTTCGCCCGTCGCGTCCGGCGGGGATAGCACCGATGAGGCCTTCCTGGGACGGGACTCACCGGTGCGAGCCTGCCCGGTCCGATCGGATCGGGTTGTCCTATCGAGCTCCTCGGACGCGACGCCAGATTGCCCGTTTTCGATCCGGGACGCAGATGCTCGACACCACGACCTCATCCGCGATCGCGACGGCCCTCCTGCTCACGCTGGCCGCATTTTCGGCGCTCGCTGAGCCCGCCGCCGGCCAGGCGCCGCTCGACGGCCTCGAGCCCTACTTGGAGTCGCAGCGGGTCGCGGCCGGAGTGCCGGGCCTCGCGGTGGCGGTCGTGCACCGCGACTCGGTGGTTCTGCTTCGCGGCTTCGGAGTGCGGAGGATCGGTCGGCTGGAGTCGGTGGACCCGCACACGGTGTTCGAAATCGCTTCGTCGACCAAGGCCTTCACGGCGGCCGGCCTCGGACTCCTCGTGGCCGAGCGGCGGCTCCGGTGGGACGATCCCGTCATCGACCACGTTCCCGAGTTTCGGGTTGCGGATCCCCACCTCACCGCCGCGATCACGGTGCGGGACCTGCTGACCCACCGCACCGGTCTGCCCGATCCCTTCGCGCTGTGGTATCGGCGACCGATCGCGAGAGCGGAGGTGCTGGGTCGGCTGCGTCACCTGGAGGCGGTCGGGTCCTTCCGCGCAGGCTATCTCTACAACAACACCATGTACATGGTCGCCGGGGCGGTGGCGGAGCGGATCAGCGGCACGAAGTGGGAGTCGTTCATCGCACGACGGCTGCTCCGGCCCCTGGGAATGGACGATGCCAGCGTCTCGATCGCCTCCCTCGACGGGCATCCGAACGCCGCCGCGCCCCACGCCAAGGTCGACGCGACGGTGTCGGTCGTCGAGCTGTTCGACGGGAGCGCCGCCGCCCCGGCCGGAGCGATCAATGCCAGCGCCGCCGACCTGGCTCGCTGGCTCCGGTTCCTCCTCGGCCGTGGTCGGATCGGAGACGTCGAGTTGTTACCTGGCGCGATGTTCGACGAGCTGGTCCGCCCGCAAGTCGTGCTGCAGAGCAAGCCGCTCGCCGGCCTGATCCAGCCAGCGTTCGCCGGCTACGGGCTCGGTTGGCTGGTCCACGAGCTCGATGGCTACACCGTGGTCCAGCACGGCGGCAACATCGACGGCATGACCGCGATGATCGGGTTCGTGCCGGAGTTGAGCCTCGGCGTAGCGGTGCTCGCCAACCTCAACGCGTCGGGGCTTCCGGCGGCGGTGTTGTACGAGGTCGTCGGCCGCTTCGCCGCGCCCGACGTCGTGCCTGACTGGCCCGGCCGCCTCCTCGCTCGCCTCGACACCTTGCAGCGCGCGGCGGGCGCCCCATCCGAGCCTCGGATCACCGGCACCCGGCCATCCCATCCGCGGCCGCGATACGTGGGTCGCTACACCAGTGCGCTGCTGGGCGAGGCGGCGGTGACGGCGGATTCGGCCTCTGGCGAGTTGATGCTCGAACTCGGGGCATTTCGCGTTCCGCTCCAGCACTGGCACTACGACACCTTTCGCGCCGTGTGGCGGGATCGACTGTTGGGAACGGCGCTGATCCGTTTCGAGCTCGATGAGCGCGGGGACGTGGTTCGCCTCCATTGGCCCGGCCTCGGCGACTTCGACCGCGAGCGCCGCCTCGGTCAATGACGGCCGCGGCGGACCTCGGCCGGTGTGAGGCCGAGCTGGCGCTTGAGGACCCGGCCGAGGTGACTCTGATCGAAGAAACCGCAACGGGAGGCTACGTCTGCGAGCGGCGCGTCGGTCTCGGTGAGGAGCCGGAGGGAGGCGGCCACCCGGGCTCGCCGCACGTAGTCGCCGATCGGGTAACCTCGCTCGCGTCGGAAGGCCCGGACCAGCCCCGCCGGTGAGACGTCGACCGCGGCGGCGATCTCGGCGATCGTGAGCCGGCGGTGCAGCTCCTCGTTGATGAGCTCCTCGGCCTGCCTCACCGCGCGCGACGGCGTCGCCGTGCCGGAACCTCCGAGTCGGCGACTCACGAGGGCCAGGAGCTCGAGCAGGGCTCCCTCGAGTCCGAGGCTCCGGATCGGATCCGGCTGGCGCAGAGCCCTCGTCGCCCGCTGTACCGCGCCGGCCGCGTCCGCCGAGCGGAGCTGGATCACCCCGAGCGCGTCCATCGCCTCCCGAACCTCGGCCGTTGCGCTGTCCGAGGCGTGGACCAGCAAGGCCAGGCCCGGCTCCGCTCCCAGTCGATCCGCGTGCGGCTCGCCGGCGGGCTTCGCGAGCAGCTCGAACGGCGAGAGCTCGATCGTCCGTCCCGCGAAGGTCTCGCGATGACGGCCGGCGAGGACCAGCGTGAGCAGGGGAGTCTCGTGCCGGTGCCGGGGGAGGTGGTCGTGCGGCCGGTGGCGCTCTTCGCGAACCGCGAAGCAAGCGGTCCGGCAGCACCGACTGTCGGAGTCAGGTGACGCGTGTCGAGTTGGGCGTGATCGCATGCCTCCGGCCTCCGGGCCCGGGGTCGTTCGGCCCTCCTCGAATCAACGAGAGGCGAGCGGCGCCGGTTTCGCCGGCGGGCCGCCCGCCCAGGCTTTCAGCCTTCGGTTCCCTCGTACTGCTCCTTGAGCCTCGCGACCACGTTCGGGTCGGCCAGCGTGGTGGTGTCGCCGAGCGCCCGTCCCTCGGCGATGTCCTTGAGGAGCCGGCGCATGATCTTGCCGCTCCGGGTCTTGGGCACGTCGGCCGCGAAGAAGATGTCGTCCGGCTTCGCGATCGCTCCGATCTTGGTGCCGACGTGCTCGCGAAGGTCGTCCTTGAGGCTGGCGGATGGCGACTGGCCTTCCTTCAGGATCACGAAGGCCGCGAGCGCCTGGCCCTTGAGATCGTGCGCCCGGCCGACGACCGCCGCCTCGGCCACCGAGGGGTGGTCGACCAGCGCGCTCTCGACCTCCATCGTGCCGATCCGGTGTCCGGCGACGTTGAGCACGTCGTCCACTCGGCCCAGCACCCACCAGTAGCCGTCCTCGTCGAGCTTGGCGCCGTCACCCGCGAAGTAGCGGCCGGGGAAGCGGCTCCAGTAGGTGTCGCGGAAGCGCTGGTCGTCGCCGTAGATGGTGCGGAGCATCGAGGGCCACGGCTCGGTCAGGGTGAGGAACCCGCCACCCCGCTCGAGTCGCTGGCCCTGCGCGTCCACCAGCTCGGCCACGATCCCGGGCAGGGGATGGGTGGCCGAGCCGGGCTTGGTGGTGGTGACGCCGGGGAGCGGCGAGATCATGATCGCGCCGGTCTCCGTCTGCCACCAGGTATCGACGATCGGGCAGCGCTCGCCGCCGATGTACTGGTGGTACCACATCCAGGCTTCGGGATTGATGGGCTCGCCCACCGTGCCGAGCAGGCGGAGCGAGCTCAGATTGTGTTTGGCCGGATGCGACGGGCCCCATTTCATGAAGGCGCGAATCGCGGTCGGGGCGGTGTAAAAAACGGTCACCCCGTGCCGCTCGACCATCTCCCAGAAGCGGGCGCGATCCGGCCAGTCGGGGGCGCCCTCGTACATCACCACGGTGGCGCCAGCGGCGAGGGGGCCGTAGACCACGTACGAGTGTCCGGTCACCCACCCCACGTCCGCGGTGCACCAGAAGACATCGTCGTCCTTGAGGTCGAAGACCGCCTTGGTGGTGAACGTCGTCTGGGTGAGGTAGCCGCCCGTGGTGTGGACGATGCCCTTGGGCTTCCCCGTGGTGCCCGAGGTATAGAGGATGAAGAGCAGGTCCTCCGAGTCCATCGCCTCGGGCTCGCACTTGCTCGCCGCGGCGGCGAGCAGCTCGTGCCACCAGTGGTCGCGACCGGGCTTCATCGCCGCGCCCGCTTCGGCCGACGCGGTGCCGACCAGGCGCTGGACCACCACCACGTGCTGGATCGTGGGACAGCCGGAAACGGCGTCGTCGGTGAAGCGCTTGAGCGGCACGATCCCGCCCCGCCGGTAGCCGCCGTCGGAGGTGATCACCGCGACGGCCTCGGCGTCGTTGATCCGGTCCCGGAGGGACTCCGCCGAGAACCCGCCGAAGACCACGGAGTGGATCGCGCCGATCCGGGCGCAGGCCAGCATCGCGATCGCGGCCTCCGGGATCATCGGCAGGTAGATCGCCACCCGGTCGCCCCGCTTCACGCCTAACGACTTCAAGGCGTTGGCGGCCCGGTTGACCAAGCGGGCCAGCTCCCAGTAGGTGAGGACCCGCTTGTCGCCGGGCTCGCCCTCCCAGATCAGGGCCGCCTGGTTGCGGCGGGCGCCGGTGAGGTGCCGGTCGAGGCAGTTGGCCGAGACGTTGAGCTTGCCGCCCACGAACCATTTTGCGTGGGGCGGGGTCCACTCGAGGACCTGCTTCCAGGGCTCGATCCACTGCAGCTGGGCGGCCTGCTCGGCCCAGAAGGCCTCGCGGTTGGCGCGGGCGCGGTCGTAGAGGTCCGCCATGGCCACGGCGCGCTCGGCAAACGCGGGCGGGGGCGGAAAGCGGCGGTCTTCGGAGAGCAGGGTATCGATTTGGTCTGACATGCCGCTCAAGTTATCGCGGTCCTCGGGGGGAGGCGAGCCGACGGCGGTTTGGTCGCGCCCAGGCCGGTCGCTTCGTCGTAACGCTTTGCCGCAATGAGGTTTGCCGGGAGCCCATAGGGTGCTTTGCTGGGCCGCTTCCCGCCGGCTGAGCCCTCCGCTCGCGACGGCGCCGGCTCCGGCGGCACGTTTGGTTACCTTTTCGGGGCCGCTCTACTCCCACCGCGCCGTGGGCTCCGGTCGCACGGCGCGCCACCAGGAGCCTGCCATGCGGACTCGCAAGCGCTACAAGCTGGACCGCGTCACCGCCGTGCCGCTCGAGACCCGTCCCGCCTCGTGGACCTTCGCGGGTACGGCGATGCGGGGCACCGAGGCCTCGTATGTCGTCACTGACGGGAACTACGCCTCGGGCAACCGCTGGGAGTTCATCGTCCGGATCCCGGACGATTCCCGCGCTCGGGTCGAGGTGCGTCCCAAGGTGGTTCCGCCCAAGAAGGTCTGGGACGAGCTCACCGACCGCTCGCTCACCTTCATGCCGGCCACCAAGCCGGCCGCGCGGGGCAAGTGGTACTGCCAGGTGGCCTTCGCGGACGCGACGGGCGAGAAGTCGAAGTCGGTTGTGTCGAACGACGACCGCAAGGCGCTGCCGCACTGGTTCACGCCGCTCGCCCGACGGATGCGACGCAAGGAAGCGGTGCGGCCGACCCGCGGGACCGACGGCAACGCCCTGGTGATCCTGGTCAAGGCCGGCGATCACGAGGACATGATCCGGCTCTTTTTCGCCACCAAAGTATGGGTGCTCGCAGAGGGCGTGGTGATCTGATCCCCGGCGTCATGCCGTCGCCAGTCGCGCCGCGAGCTTTCGATCTCTCGACCGGTGTGCAGGTTCTTGCCGCGGGTGCAGCTTTTTTCGACCGGTGGGAGCAACGATCCGCTTGTGCCGCAACGAGTTTGCATTCCCCGAGAGTCCGAGCGGAGTGCGGTGTGGCGCAAGTGCCATGTCGCCGACTGGCCGGGTTCAAAGTCGTTTCGCGGGCGCCGGTTATCTCCGTCCGAGCGGCCCGTGGTCGCTGGCACCGTCTTCGCCAGTCAGCGAGCCACCCGTCGGCACTCGCGCCACCCTGGCGACTTCCTCCCAACGGAGACTACGGCATTTGTCGACCACGGACACCACCCGCGCCATTCAGGCGCCCGAAGTGCTCGGCCTGGACTCGCGCGGCGACTTCCGGGACTCGGCGGTCGCGACGCTCGACGAGCTGAGCGCGGGTGGTGTGCTGGTGATCGATTTCGGCGGCACCCGGCGAATCGATTCCGCTGGTCTCGGCGCGATGATGTTGGTACAGCGCCGCGCCGCCGAGCGCGAGCAGCGGGTGGTGCTCCGCAACCTCCGCGACGAGTTCCGCTTCCTGCTGGTGCTGACCAAGCTCGACGACCTCTTCGAGATCGAATCCCACAGTTGACCCGGGCCCGCCGGGAGTGGAACCCGGCGGAGCGGAGTGCGCTGCGCGGTCGGCGCCAGCGCATTGGGCGGGTCCGCCTACGTCCCTGTGCCCCGGCGTGCGCCAGCCGCCCAGAGCGCCAAGCGACCGCGCAGCGCGCTCCGCTCCAGGGCCCGGATGCCGACCCCGAGCCGCGGGCGCGGGTCGGGTATATTCGGCGGTCCCTCTCCACGGTGAGGATTGGTGCTCGAGGTCGAAGGGGTGCACCGCCGATTCGGGTCGCGCGAGGTGCTCGGCGGGGTCTCGCTCGAGGTGCCGGCCGGCCGGATCACGCTGGTGGTCGGCGCCAACGGGTGCGGGAAGTCGACCCTGGCGCGGCTCTCCGTCGGCTTGCTCAAGCCGTCCAGGGGCTCGGTCCGGGTCGGCGGTGAGGACCCCCGGGTGGTGGGCCCCGCGCGTCGCGGGATCGGCTTCGTCGGCCACCAGTCGCTGCTCTACGCGGATCTCACCGCGGAGGAGAATCTCGCCTTCACCGCGAAGCTCTACGGGGTGTCCCAGGCGGCCGGGCTCGGGCTGCTCGACCGGCTGGAGGTGGGGCCGGAGCGGAGGGTCCCGGTCCGGACCCTGAGCCGGGGCATGATGCAGCGGGTGGCGCTGGCTCGCGCCCTGGTGGCGAATCCCGGGCTGCTGGTTCTCGACGAGCCGCTCACCGGCCTCGACGCGCCGAGCGCGGAGCGGCTGGTGGCGATGGTGGGCGACCGGGCGGCCGCCGGGGCCGCGGTCCTGATGGTGAGCCACGAGCTCCACGAGGTCTGGCGGCTCGAGGCCGGGGTCGCGGTGCTCCACGGCGGGCGGATCGCGCACAGCAGCAGCACGGCGGAGCCGCTGGAGCGCTTCCGGACCACCTACGGCGGGTTGCTCCGTGGCTGAGCTCCTCCGGGTGGTGCTCGCGATCGCCGCCAAGGACGCCCGGGTCGAGCTGCGCTCCCGCACCGCGCTCCTCTCGGCGCTGGCCTTCGCCGGCCTGGTGCTGGTGATCTTCAACTTTGCCCGCGACGCGACGGCGGTGAGCGCGGCCACCATCGGGCCGAGTGCCCTCTGGGTGACCGTGGCGTTTGCCGGGACGATCGCCCTGAACCGCTCCTTCGCGATGGAGGAGCGGAACGCGGCCATCGAGCAGCTCCTGCTCGCGCCCGTCTCCCGCGGGGCGATTTTCCTGGGCAAGTACCTCGGCAACCTGGCCTTCGTGCTGGCGGTCGAGGCCGTGGCCCTTCCGCTCTTCGTGATTTTCTTCAACCTTCCGTTAGGCGGGGCGATCGGCGCGATCCTCCTGCTCCTGCTGCTCGCCACGATCGGGTTCGTGGCCGTGGGGACGCTCTTCGCGTCCTTCAGCGTCCGGACCCGCTTCGCGGACCTGGTGCTGCCGGTGTTGCTGCTCCCGTTCCTGCTTCCGCCGGTGCTGGTCGGCGTCCAGGCGACGGGTCGCTTGCTCGCGGGTCGGCCTCCGGGAGAGATTGTCGGATGGTTCCGATTTCTCGCCTTCTATGATGTCGCCTTCGTGGTGACGGCCCTGCTGCTCTTTCCTTCGGTGGTGGACGAATGACGGATGCTGCTCTCGGCTCCATGGCCGCCGCGCCTCCGGCGAGCGCGCGGTTGATCCGGCGGGGCCTCGTGATCACGGTGATCGGTCTCGTGGGCCTCGGCCTGGTGTATTTCCTCGCGCTGGTGGTGACCCCCACCGAGCGCTGGCAGGGGCTCGCCCAGAAGATCCTCTACGTCCACGCCCCCGCGGCGACCACCACCCTGGTGTCCTTCCTGCTGACCGGGGTCGCGAGCGTCGCCTACCTCTGGCTCAAGGATCCGCGGATCGACGCGTTCGCCGAGTCGTCCGCCGAGGTGGGGCTGGCTTTCGGGGCGATGATGCTGACCACCGGGCCGATCTGGGCCAAGCCGATCTGGGGCGCCTGGTGGCAGTGGGAGCCCCGGCTCACGCTCACGCTGCTCCTGGTGCTGCTCTTCATCGGGTATCGCGCGCTCCGCTCGGCGATCGACGATCCCGAGGAGCGGGCGCGCTACTCCGCGGTGGTCGGGGTGATGGCGCTGGTCCTGGTGCCGTTCGTCCACCTGAGCGTCTACCTCTTCCGCACCATTCATCCGCAGCCGGTGGTCCTCAAACCGAGCGAGCCGACGCTGCCATGGGAGATGCTTCGCACCCTGCTGGTCTCGTGGGCCGTCTTCCACCTCCCGCTCTACATCGGATTCGTCACCACGCGATACGGGCTGGCGCGGCGGGCGCAGGAGGAGGCGGCCGCATGAACGGACCTCCGGACAATGGGGCGTACATGGTGGCCGCGTATGTCGTCATCGCCGTCGTCGCGGTCGGGTACGCGCTGAGCCTCTGGCGGCGAAGTCGGCGGTCGTAGGGGGCGCTGGAGGCGACGGGCTGGCCCGGCGCTTGGCGTTATGGGCGGGCTGGCGCATTTGCGGGGGTCCTGGTCGGGCAGGGCCCGCCCAAGACGCTGGTGCTGCCGGGCCAGCCCGCCGCCTCCCTTTGGAGTCGAGGCGGAGGGGAACCAGAGGGCTCAGACGTCGTAGTGGATCGCGGGGAGGGTGAATGATCGGTCGAATCGGGTTGCTCCTGGGGTGGATGCTGGCGGTGCTGCCGGGGGTGGCGGCCGGGCAGCGCGGGGTCAAGGTGTTCATCTCCGTCGACATGGAGGGACTCGCCGGGGTGGTCAACGGGCCGGACGTCGACCCGCGGGGGCCGGACTACGGCCACTTCCGCGAGATCATGGCGGGCGAGACCAACGCGGCCATCGAAGGCGCCTTCCGCGCCGGCGCCACCGAGGTGCTGGTGCGCGACTCGCATGGAGCCAAGAACAACCTGCTGCCCGAGAGGCTCGACCCGCGGGCGAAGCTGCTCCGCGGGGTGAGCGTGGGTCCCCGGAACATGATGGAGGGGATCGACTCGAGCTTCGACGCGGTGGTGTTCCTCGGCTACCACGCCAGGGCCGGCACCCCCAACGCGATCCTCGAGCACACTTCGACAGGCAACGTGATCGACTTTTCCGTGAACGGGATCTCCCTTCCGGAGGCCGGCTACAACTCGGTGGTGGCCGGGCTGGCCGGGGTGCCGGTGGTCTTCATCGCCGGCGACCGCGCCGTGGTCGACCAGGTCCGCGGCCTGCTCGGCGCGGTCGATGGCGTCGCCGTCAAGCAGGAGATCAACGACGCCGTGATCTCGCTCTCGCCCAGGCGGGCGCAGGAGGAGGTCCAGCGGGGCGTCGAGCAGGCGGTGCGGAACCGGAGCCGCTTCAAGCCCTACGTGATTCCGGCGCCCTACACGATGGTGCTCAAGGTCAGGAAGGACCGCGAGCTCTATCCGGGCTCCCGGCGGGTCAAAGAGGGTGAGACCACCTTTTCGAGCCCGGACTTCCTCGAGATCCTGAACGCCTTCAACGCGATGAAGTGAGCGCCGGCGCGACGACCAAGCCGATGAAGGCCGCTCGCGATCTCCGCCGGGACCCACCGGCACATTTCCGCTGCGTCTCCCGCGCCGCGTCACCACTCGGGGCGCCGTTGATCGAGCAGGTGTGGACCGTTGAGGCCGCCCGCTGCAGCGCTTCGGTGGAGGCCGCGCTCCCCGACGGAGCCGCGGAGCTCTACTTCAATCTCGGACCGATCGGCCGGCTCCAGCTTCGGGACGGCGGAGCCCTGCCCAGCCTCGCGCCAAGCCTCGGCTGGGTGCTTGGCCCTCGCGCCGGCACCGTGCTGGTGGCGAAGGAAACCCGTGACTGCGCCATCGTCGGCGTCCGGCTTCAACCCGGGGTCGCCGCCCTGCTGCTCGGCGTCCCCGCGGCGGAGCTCGCCGGGCGGCTCACCGACCTGGAGGACTTGGTCGGCCGCGGGAAGGTCGCCGAAGTCGTCGACCGGCTGGCTGGGGCTGGATCGGTGGCGGCTCGACTCGGCCACGTCGAGCGCGCGGTAGTCGGCTGGTGCGGCGCGCCGCACGACGTCGTGCGAGTCTCGACCCTGGTGCGCAGGGTGGCGGCCAGCGGCGCCGGGTC
The DNA here is from genome assembly GCA_050184075.1 of Gemmatimonadales bacterium. GTDB lineage: Bacteria > Gemmatimonadota > Gemmatimonadetes > Gemmatimonadales > GWC2-71-9 > SHZU01. Next base: position 13,003 of record JBFXAS010000052.1, on the reverse strand, counting down.
GATCCGAGGTGTGGCGGACGAGCTCGGGATGTCGCATCGACGGGTGATCGACCTCTGTCGCCGGGCCGTCGGCCTCACGCCGAAGCGGCTCCAGCGGGTGGGCCGGCTCCGGTCGATCCTGGAACGGGCCCACGGCAGCGAGCGGCCGAGCTGGGCCGGCCTCGCGGCGGAGTGCGGGTTCGTCGACCAGGCCCATCTGATCCACGAGTTCCGCGCGTTGGCTGGGATGACGCCTTCGGCCTATCTGACCGGACGGATGGCGGTCGGCGTCGGCTTCGTGCGGCACCGCGCCGCCTGAGCGGGCGCGCAAGGATCTACAAGCGGCGGGAGCCCCCCGACCTCACGATTCCCGGCATGTCGACGTCCCTCTTGCTGCTCTTCGCCCTCGCGCAGTCGCCTGCGCCGCCCAACTTCCTCAACATCAATCCGTCCTGGTCGCCCGACGGGTCACGGCTGGTGTTCGAGTCGCGCCGGCACGGGCGGGCTTCGCTCTACCTGGTGAATGCCGACGGCTCCGGCGAGCGCCGGCTCACCGACTCCGCCGCCGACGACACCCATCCCGACTGGTCGCCCGACGGGTCGCTGATCGTGTTCGACTCGAACCGCGACGGGACCTGGAACCTCTACGCGATTCGGCCGGACGGAACCGGGCTCCGCCGGCTCACCCATCCGGGGTCGAGCCGCGCGTCCGCCTTCGCGCGGCACCCCGCCTGGTCGCCCGACGGGCGGCGGATCACCTTCGATTCCGACCGCGACGGAGACGAAGAGGTCTACCTGATGGACGCGGACGGTGGGAACCCGCGAAGGCTGACCCGGAGTCCGGGTCGGGATGGACACGCGGCCTGGACGCCCGACGGTCGGATCGTCTTCGGGAGCGAGCGCTCCGGCAACGGCGACGTCTGGGTGATGGGATCCGATGGGACTGAGCCCGAGCTCCTGGTCGGAACCCCGGCGCTCGAGGCCGGGGCCGAGGTGTCGCCCGATGGGCGGTGGGTGGTGTACTTCGTGGAGCGCGCCGGTCGCGCGGCGCTCCACCGGCGAGCGCTCACGGGCGGCGCCAGCGAGCCGCTGACCGACCACTCGGCCACCAGCTACGAGGTGGCCTGGTCGCGCGACGGGCGACAGCTTGCCTTCTACTCCGATCGCGGGGGACCGTTCGAGCTCTTCGTGATGGACGCCGACGGCCGGAACCAGCGTCGGGTCACCGACGGCCGCTTCGCCAACGCCTGGCCTCAGTGGTCTCCGGACGGCGAGACCATCGTGTTCGCCTCGACCCGCGATCGCGACTGGGAGATCTACGCGATGCGGGCGGATGGCTCGTCGCCGCGGCGGCTGACCGAGGCGCCGGGACGGGACGCCCATCCCTATTTCCTGGGCCCGAGCAGACGCATCGTCTTCCAGTCCCCCCGCGACCACCCGGATTCGGACGAAGTCGACCTCTACACGATGCGGGCCGACGGATCGGACCAGCGTCGCCTCCTGGTGGCGCCGGGCTTCGACGGCGTGCCGGTCGCCTCGCCCGACGGCCAACGGATCGCCTTCCAGCGCGGGCTCGCTCGCGCGGGGAGCGACGATCTCGCCTGGGATCTCTACCTGGTCGACAGTAGCGGGAGTGGTGAGCGCCGGCTCACCGCGGAGTCCTGGAGCAGTCAGGTGCCGTCCTGGAGTCCCGACGGCCGGACCCTCGCCTTCTTCGCCAATCCGGAGGGCCGCGATCAGCTCTTTCGCTACGAGCTCGAGAGCGGAGCCGTCCGATCGCTCCACGCGAGCCAGGCCAACGATCGGGCTCCGTCGTTTTCACCGGACGGCCGCTGGCTGGCCTTCACGTCAGACCGGGCCGGGGGAGCGGGCGATCTCTACCTGTTGGACGTCGCCAGCGACGCGGTGCGTCGGCTCACCACCGGCCTCGAGGTGCGGGCGCAAGCCGCCTGGCATCCGGACGGACGCTCGCTGCTGGTGTCCGGCGCCGGCACGGGTGTCGACGAGGTCTACCTGGTTCCGCTCGACGGATCGCCGCCCCGGCGGCTCACCCGGGGCACCGAAGGCTGGTGGGCGCCCTAGCTTCCCTCCGAGCTTTCCTCGAATCCAGTCCCAGAGATAGACCAGCATCGTCACCAGCTTGCTCGCCCCGGCCACCATCAGCATCGTGGCGGCGATCGGCTCCACCGGCAGCGCCATCCGCGAGGCCATTCCGACGCCGACCGACGCGAACACCAGCTCGCGGTTGGTGATCAGCGGGATCCGCGAGACCACCAGCGAGACGGCGGCGTACGCGAACCAGGCGGACCAGGGGACCTCGGGCGCCGCCACCCGCCAGAGCGCGATCAGAAGCACCTGCTCCACCACGAAGCGGAGCGAGTGGATCGCGAGCAGCCGCCGCGCGACCCGGCGGCCGAGCGACGACCACCCGCGAGTCACCGCGATCAGACCGCCGATCACGAGTAGGAGGAGCAGGGCGGTCCCCACCAACCAGTGGGTGTGGCTCGCCGTGAGCTCGCGGGCGAGCGCGGGCACGGCCAGCGCCACGAAGACCGCGCCGAGCAGGAGGGCGATCGCGGTCGAGGCGACCGACTGCACGATGTTCTGATCCCGGATCATCCGCGCCACTTCGCCGGCCGAGCGGGCGGGCAGGGCGCCTCTGGCCCAGCCGAAGAAGAAGACCTCGCCCGAGTACTGGAGCACCTCGCGGTTGTAGATCCGCTTGATCACGAAGGCCCGCAGGCTCCGCAGGAAGGGGAGTGGCCAGACCGTTCGGTAGGCGAGGAGATCGCTCGCTGGCAGCCAGAGGTACCAGGCCAGGAACAGCAGGTAGAACGTGGGTCCCGTTGGGAGCGCGGCCCGGAGCGCCGCCCAGTCCACGCCTCGGAGCCCCATGCCGAGGAGCACCACGGTCGCCGCCAGGACGAGCCAGCGTGCGACCCGGATCGCCGCGCGCCCGCCCGGCGAGCGACTCAGGCGGATCCAGCGCGACTCCGTCGGCGACTCAGCGGAGATTGCCACGCCTGAGCACCTGAAAGAGCAGCGGCCACCCGAAGATCAGGGGGTGCCGCCGCTGCCGGGCCGATGGTGAGATCCGCACGCCGGTGTGCCGCTCGAGCTTCCAGAGCACGTAGCCGAGCCACCCGTCGAACGTTGCGATGCCCTTGAGGAGCCGGACAGCCGCGGCGGCTTTGGCGAGCGGCAGACGGAGCCACCACCCCAGTCGGTCGAGCGGACGCCGGAGCGCTCGATGATGCACGACGATCCGGTCGCCATGCTGCTCGAAGTGGGCGATCGTCCCTCGCCGCTCGAGCCTGGCCAGCGCGAGCCCGGTGACCCGTCGATAGCGCTCGGGCGCGGCGTCGAAGACGGATCGAATCGTGGCTGGCGCCTCGGTCCGGAGCTCCGTGGCGTAGCTCCGGGCGAAGATCGTCTGCCAGAGCCCGGCACCGGTGAGCTCGAGCTCGCGACCCCGCCGCATCTCCGGCCGGGCGAGCGCCAACCCTCTCCGCGCTGCGGTCGCAGTCGCCGCGGCGACGGCGCTGGCGACCCGGCTCCGCGTCCTGTCGTCGCGGGCCCACACCAGCACGGCCGGCTGAGCGAAGCGTCCCCAAACGTGCGGGTGGAGATGCCGGAATCGCGCCGCCCGCTCGAAGTCGGCGATCGAGATCACGGCGTACTTGGTCCGGAGCACGCCCTGGCCGGTCGAGACCTCCAGCTGGAAGACGTTGGGCGGCGCGGCCCGGTTGAGCCAGCGGAGTCGGGCGCTGCGGTAGGCCGCGCGGTAGCTCGAGACCAGGACGAAGAAGTCGAGCACTCCCTCCAGGGTGTCGCGCCGGAGGCAGGAGCCGTAGAAGAGGGTCGCCAGCGTCGCGTCGCCGTGCCGAGTCCTGATCGCGTCGCTCACCTCGGCCACGGCCTCGGGCACCGGAACCCGGAGCTCGTCGGTCACGAAGCGGAGCAGCTCAGACATGGGCCGGAGTCCGATCGGCCGCGAGCAGGCGGCGCACCAGAATCAGGTCGCCCATCCGATCGACGTCGACCGCGGCCCGGGCGAAGGGCAGAGGAATCGCTTCCACCCGAGCCCCGATTGCCCGCGAGGCGCGTCGCATCGCGTCGGCCAGGCTCAGCCGGCGGCCGAGGAAGAGCGCCAGCGACCAGAGGCCGAAGCTCAGAGCGAGCCGCCAGGGCCGCTTCCGAAGCCGCTCCGCACGGGTCCAGAACTCCGCGGCGCGACGCGAGGCCGGGCCCTGGAAGGCGAAGAGGTTGGCGCCCGAGTAGCCGCCGTCCCGGAACGCCAGGTAGGTGCGCTTCGATTCGGGAAACCGCTCCCGCACCACCCGCTCCGGGACCAGCCCGAGCGCCACGTCGGCCCCGCCCCGGCGGACCCGATCCAGGAAGTGCCCCACCATCTCGGGGGTCAGGAGCGGGTGATCCGCGGTGGTCAGGATGAGCGGTCGATCCCGGAATCGGTCGAGCGCGTCGAGCACGCTCCGACTGGGCGAGGGGGTCGCCTCGAGGAGGCTGACGGCGCCCGCGGCCTCGAGCGCCGCCAATCCCGGCTCGCGGCGAGCGAGCTCCGGCCGGTCGATGCTGACGACGATCCGGCCGATGTCGGGGACCGCGCGGAGCGTCGTGACCACCCGCTCGAGCATGGGTACGCCGCCCACCTCGATCAGCGCGCGATGGGTGGCGCCTGCCTGCTCGGCCAGCTCGTCGACGTCACCTCGACGTCCGGCGAGGACCAGCGCGTCGAACGATGTCTCTGGGGCTCTCTGCTTCGAATGTTCGGGCACGGACGGCTCCAGCTCGGTGACGGGCCGAAGTTGCCGTGGGGCCGTGGCCCTCCCGTGACCCGGCTAGTCGGCCCGCTTGAGCACCAGGGCGGCGTTGATGCCGCCGAAGCCGAAGGAGTTGGAGAGCAGGTATTCGGGGTCGTCGTGCCTGCCCTCGCCCGGGAGGTAGTCGAGGTCGCACTCCGGGTCGGGGGCGGCGAGGTTGACCGTCGGCGGAAGCCAGCGTCGTCGCGAGGCCAGGGCGCAGATCGCGGCCTCGAAGGCTCCGCTCGCGCCGAGCGCGTGACCGTAGTAGCCCTTGGTTCCGCTGATCGAGACCCGGCGCGCGGCTTCGCCGAAGACGCGCTTGATCGCGACCGTCTCGGTGGCATCGTTGAGCGAGGTGGACGACCCGTGGGCGTTGATGTAGGCGATCTCGCCCGGTGCCAGGCGCGCGCTGCGGAGCGCATTCTCCATCGCCCGAGCGGCCTGCCGCCCGCCCGGGAGCGGCGCCGCCATGTGGTAGGCGTCGTTGGTGAGACCGTAGCCGACCACCTCGGCGTAGACCGGCGCCCCTCGCGCCAGGGCCCTACTCCTCTCCTCCAGCACCAGCACCGCGGCGCCCTCGGCCATCACGAAGCCGTCGCGGTCGCGGTCGAAGGGCCGGCTCGCGGTGGTCGGGTCGCTGTTCCGGGTCGACATCGCCCGGATCAGCGCGAACGCGCCGAAGGTGAGCGGTGCGAGCGGCGCCTCGGCGCCGCCGGCCAGCAGCACGTCGGCCTCGTCCCGCTGGATCGCCCGGAAGGCCTCGCCGATCGCGATCGCCCCGGAGGCGCAGCTCATCCCGTTGGTGAGATTCGGGCCCGTGAGCCCGAACTCGATCGCGAGGTTGCAGCTCGACGAGCCGGCGAAGACCGTGAGCGCCACCCCGGGATCGACCGCCCGGAGCCCGCCCTCGAGGAAGCGGGTGTGCTGGGCCTCCGCCAGAGAGACGCCGCCTAACGCCGTCCCCATCATCACCCCGATCCGCTCGCGATCCTCCCGCTCGAGCGCGAGCCCCGCGTCCTCCACCGCCATCCGCCCGGCGGCCACCGCGAACTGGCTGCAGCGGTCGAGCCGCTTCGCCCGGCGGACACCCAGGTACTCGGCCGGATCGAGCTCGTCGATCTCCGCGGCGATCCGGGTCCGGAACGGCGTCGGGTCGAAGCGCCGGATCGGGCCGACCGCCGATCGGCGGGCGGTGAGTCCGTTCCAGAGACCGTCCACCCCGATCCCGATCGGCGTGATCAGGCCGAGACCCGAGATCACCACCCGGCGCTCGCTCACGAGCTCGCCTCCAGGTGACGCTTGAGCCCGGCCAGGGTGCGCGAGGCGATCCCATGCACGAACACCGGCCCGATCACCCACTCGGCGGCCGGACGCCGGATCAGGGGCCAGGCCGGCCCGGCCCAGTCGTGGATCAGGTCGACGTGGGTGCCCGACGGCGTCTCGGTGAGCTTCCAGACCACGTCCATTCCGGTGGTGACGCCCCCGATGTGCCGGTAGCGCACCTCGTGCTCGGCCGCGCGAACCCGCATCTCCGAGCGCCACCAGGTCGGGTACTTGAGCGGGCCGAAGGGCCGCCAGGCTGCCATCTCGACCACCCCACCGGTCCCGTCGTCCGCCAGCGGCTCGAGCATCCGGACCCAGCGGTAGTGCGCCAACAGGTCGGGCCAGCGCTCGACCTCGCTCGCCGCCCGGAAGGCGCGCTCGATCGGCGCCTCGATGTCGATCACGTCCACGGTGCGCATCATCCGTCGGTGCTCCAGTAGGCGACGATCCGGGCGCGCGACCGAGCGGTCACCGTCGCGGAGACGCCCGCCCGGTCGAGCAGTGTGGCCAGATCCCGAGGTCGGAATCCGCGCCTCAGGGAGAGCTGCCCGTCGTCGCGGGTGGCGCGGTCGAAGGAGAGGACACGGCTCACGAGCGAGAACCCCCACCGGCCGAAGCGGGAGGGGCGGAGGTCGGCCACCACGACGCCGAGCCGTGCCACCCTGGAGGCCTCGCGGGCCAGGGCGACCACCCCTTCCGGGGGCAGATGATGGGCCACCTGGCTCGCCAGCACGAGGTCGACTGCCCGGTCGGGGAGCGGGAGCGCCAGCCCGTCGCCCAGGATGGTGGCGAGTCCGCCCTCGCGAGCGAGCCTCGCCGCCACCGGGTGACGCTCCAACCCGATCGACGTCACCCTCGTGCCCCTTCGCTCGAGCCGCCGGCCGACCGCCGCGGGGATGTCGCCCACGCCGGTCCCGATGTCGAGCAGCGTGAGCGAGGCCGGACGCCGACCGGCGAGCAGCCGGTCGACCCCGTGCCAGGCGGCGGCGGCGCCGCCGAGCCACCGGTTGCTCCGGGCGATGTCGAGGAGCGACCGCCGCACCAGCTCGCTCGGAGCGGCGAGGTCGTCGAGCAGCTCCCCGCCCGGCGGGGGGATGGTGTCGGGCACGGAGTCAGCTCAACGTGTGGTAGCCGCCCCGAAAGTAGAGCAGTGGCCGGGCGTCGCGCGTCATGCCGCCCACCACCCGCCCCACCACGATGGTGTGATCGCCCACGTCGAAGGTGGTCTGGAGCTCGCACTCGATCGCGGCCACCACCCCGTCCAGGACGATCGCGCCCTCTCCGCTCTGCCGGTATCCGATCCCGTCGAAGCGCTGCGTGGCCGGCCCGGCGAAGCGGCGTGACACCTCTTCCTGCTGACTCTCCAGGACGTTGATCACGAAGCCGGACGCCGCCATGATCGCACGGTGGAAGTCGGCGGCCCGGTCGATGTTGACCGAGACCAGCGGCGGGTCCAGCGACACCGAGGTGAAGCTGTTGGCCGTCATGCCGGCGGGCTCGCCGTTGGCGTCGCTGGTGGTGATCACCACCACGCCCGTGGCGAAGCGGCCGCAGAGCTGGCGAAAGCGGGCGGAGGTGACCGGAGGACGGGAAGCGGGCATGGCGGCTCAGATCACCAGGTGAGCGAGGAAGCCCGGGCGCAGCACCTCGCGCGCGGGCAGGAGATGGCCGGTGACGCCGACCAGGGTGTGGGAGAGACCGCGGCGCTCCAGACGCGCCATCGCCCGGTCGAAGAGGCGAGGCGTCAGCATCCCGTAGCCGATCAGCCGCTCCACGGCCCACTTGCCGAGAAAGCGGCGGCGCCGCGCGAGGCGGTATCCGTCGAGCGCGGTCGCGGCCACGATGCCGGGCGCGCGGAGCGCCCGGACGATCGAGCCCGCTGCCAGCTCGGCGCCTTCGAGGGCGGAGCAGATGCCTTCGCCCGTGAACGGATCGAAGAAGTCGGCGGCGTCGCCCACGAGCAGGGCGCCGTCCGCCACGACCCGGCTCGACCACGCGGCGAAGGGTCCCGCCGCCATCACCCCGCGAGCGATCGCGCCCCGCTCGACCCGGTCCCGGGTGGTCGGCAGCGACTGCAGCCGATCGTGCCAGAAGCCCTCGAGATCGCCCCGGGCGGCTCCGGCGTCCCGGGTGGGCACCACCACCGCCACGTTGGTGAGGCCGTTCTCGATCCGATTGAGCCCGACGTAGCCGCGGGATCCGACGTGGAGCTCGGCCACCGCGCCGACCTCGCGAACCCCGGCGACGTGGGCAACGAAGGCGGTGCGCGAGGGCATTCCGTGCCGCCGCGCCCCGATCAGCCGGGCGATGGTGGAATGCAGCCCGTCCGCGCCGACCACCAGTCGGGTCCGGACGGCGCGCGCGCCGCGCCGCTGCTCGAGCCAGGCGCCCGAGACGGCGCCACGCTCGTAGGTGAGGCTCCGCACCCGGCAGCGCTCGACGATTCGGGCTCCGGAGCGGCGGGCCTCGTCCACCAGGGCCAGGTCGAGCACCCGGCGGGAGATCGAGAGGCCGCTCTGGCGCCGATCCGCGCCAGTCACCTCCGCGAAGCGGCCTCTGAGCCGCGCGCCGCTGGGGCCGATCACGTCCACGCCCGCGAGCCGGGCTGCGCCTCGCGCCTCGATCGCCGGCAGCACACCGAGCCGCTCGAGATGCCGGACGGTCTCCGGACTCATGTACTCGGAGCAGACCTTCTCGCGGGGGAAGCTCGCCCGATCCACGGCGAGCACGTCGAGCCCCGCTCGCGCGAGCCGAATCGCGAGAGCGGAGCCCGCCGGACCCAGCCCCGAGATCAGGACGTCGGTCCGCGCGGGGCGGTCAGCCGACTCGCTCGTACTCCACCCCTTCGAGGATCAGCCGGTCGTTGGAGAAGGCGGGGATCTCGTATGGCAGACTGGACGGCGCGGTGCCGTCGGCGTAGCTGACCTCGAGCGTGCCGCCGCGATCGACGTAGCGGCAGCTCCGCTCGACCGTGCGGGAGATGCCCTCGACCAGCGAGAGGGTGACCCGCTTGAAGTCGCAGGTGCGGTCGGAGCCGAAGCGCCAGGTGGTGGTCCACCGCTGGACGTCGGTGTCCGCGTTGACCACCAGCACGACTTCCCAGGTGCCCACCACCGGCGACGGCGAGCTCGAGCGCCCGCTCGGCCGATCGCCGGCATCGCCGAGCCCGAAGGGATCGCGAGGCTGGCCCTCGCAGGCGCTCAGCGCGAGAGCGAGAGCCACCAGAGCAAGCCGAGTCCGCCCGCCAGACCGGTCGAGAGGGCGTTCACGCCATCGTTGTCCAACCATCGCCACCCCCATCGGTGCTTCGACTCCGTGCCGCAGCGGTGGATTCGGCGCTCCGTCTCGCGGTCGCAGCGCGGGCAATGGAAACGGGCCTGGACCGACGCGCCAAGCACCGAGTCCGCCAGCATTCCGAAGAGCCCGATCGCGATCGCGGCCGGATAGCGCTGGCCCGCCACGTCGGGCCGCATCCCCGCGCCGACCAGCGAAACCAGGGCCGCCGCCGCGACACCCGCAGAGGACCCGAACAGGGTCACCCCGCCGCTGGCTCCGCGGTCCACCCGACCCCACCTGAGGATATCCCGGGGCGGCCGGGGGCTCAAACCGCCGACCCCCGTGGCCACTGTGTCGGCGGCCGCCGCGCTGAGGATCACGGTGACCAGCCAGAACCCGAGGTCGGGCACGACCAGCTCTCCGAGGCTGCCGAGCGCGGCGAACCCGCCGTTCGCGAGCACCTGCCAGTGGTCGCGGGTCTCGCCCTTGGCGTCGGCGCCCTGGCCCCGGAGCGGACTCGTGATCCGGCCGACGCCGCTCGCCAGAAAGAAGTAGCCGCCGAGCACGGCCGCGCCGTCCCACCCTGTGGTCGCGAGGATGACGGCCCCGACCAGGGTGGCGGCGGCGGCCCCGCTCGCCGTGAGCGCGCGGAGCAGGTGGGCGAGGCTCGCGACGAGCAGGGAGAGACCGATTCCGAGCCAGATTGGCATCGGGGCCAAAGATATGCCCTTGGTGTGCTCGATTCTCGTCCTTAGACTTGACCACCGTCACCCATGCCGACCTCCGTGACGCGATCCGCGACCGTCCACACCATCGTTCCGCTTGCGTTGCTCGAGGCGATTCGCAATCTCGACACCCCGCTGGACGACGGCCTGGCCGACCTTGCCATCGAGCCGGCCACTCGCCGGCTCGGGATGAGCTCGACCGTCGCCGCTCAGATCGAGCGCTATCAGGAGGCCGCGAGTCGCGGCGAGCTGATCGGGGTGGAGGAGGCCTGCCAGGTCTTCCGCCTGGTGGGACGTCGGTCGGACGCTTCGCTGGTTTATTCCGACGCCGGCCGGCGGGCCGCCCGGCTCGCCGCCAAGGGCAGCCGGGCCAACGGCGGTTTCAAGTGGCTGCTCCCCCGAAAGACCCGCCGCCGGATCGGGGAGCGGCGTGCGATTCGGATCGTCAAGCGCAGCTTCGGTCTCACGCTGGTCCGTCCCGACGACGTCCTCACCCTCGAGCTCGAGGAGTCGCTCGCGACCTGGGCTGGCTTCACGGGATCGGGTTGTCTGTTCTACGGCGCGCTCCTGGCCGAGCTGCTCCGGGTGACCAGCGGCTTCGAGGGCGCGATGGTCCACGACCGCTGTCTGGCGAAGGGTGACCACGCCTGCCGCTGGCGGGCGGCCGAAGCCGAGGAGTGGAAATGAAGCACCTGGCGAACATTGAACGCGCGGCCCTGGTGGAGGGTCTCGAAGCCGCGGGCGCGGACGGCTGGCTCCTGTTCGACTTCAAGGGCGCCAATCCGATCGCGCTCCGCATGCTCAGGATCACGCCGGGCACCCGACGGATCTTCGTCTACCTGCCGAAGAGCGGGCCCCCGGTCGCGATCGCCCACAAGATCGAGCTCGGGCCGCTCGCCGGTTTTCCCGGCGAGGTGATCGGCTACGCCCGGTGGGAAGAGCTCGACCGGGCGCTCGAGCGCGTGGTCGGCGGCAAGACCGTGGCGATGGAAGTCTCCGCGCGCGACGCGGTGCCCTATCTCGATCGGGTGCCGAGCGGCGTGGTGCAGCTGGTCGAGGCGGCGGGGGCGCGCGTGGTCTCCAGCGCGACGCTGGTCACCCAGCTCACGGCGCGCTGGTCGGCGGCGGAGGCGCGAGACCACCTCGACGCGGCCGAAGCGCTGGCCCGGGTTGCCAAGGCGATGATCGCCGAGGTGGTCCATGAGGTCGGGAAGGCCACCGAAGCCGGCGTCCAGGCGCGGGTGATCGCGGCGATCGAGCGAGAGGGCTTCCAGGTCGACCGCGACCATCTCCTCCCGATCGTCGGGTTCGGACCGAACGCGGCCGACCCGCACTACGCCCCGGTGGCCGGGAGCGACCGCACCCTCGGCAAGGACGAGGTGGTGCTGATCGACCTCTTCGCCGGGCGCACGTTGGAGACCGTGTTCGCCGACCAGACCTGGATGGGCTTCGCCGGCAAGACAGTGCCGGAGGAGGTCGAGCGGGTCTGGACGGTGGTGAGGGACGCCCGCGACGCCGCGCTCTCGCTCGTGTGGAAGGCGGTCGAGGCCGGACGTCCCCTCAGGGGATTCGAGATCGATCGTGCCGCGCGGCAAGTCATCGAGCAGGCCGGCTATGGCGAGTTCTTCGTGCACCGCACTGGACATTCGATCGACCGCGACTTGCATGGATCGGGGCCCCATTGCGACGACTACGAGACCCGCGACGATCGCCTGCTGATGCCGGGCGTCGGCTTCTCCGTGGAGCCGGGCGTCTACCTGCCCGGCCGCTTCGGCGTCCGGAGCGAGGTGAACGTCTACTGGGCTCCGGAAGGCCCGCGGGTCACCCCGGCGGAGCCGCAGCGACAGCTGATCCTACCGTAGGGCGGACGAGGTGAGCGGCCTGATCGCCACCCTGCTCCTGGCGGCCGCGCTCGCGCAGCCGACGGACTCGGGTCTCCTGGTGACGGCGGTCCGCTTCTATCGGGCCGATCCCGGCCAATCGCCCGGCGTCACCCAGGTGACCGCGATGCTCCGGATCCCGGACGGCTTGCCGCAGGCCGGCCCCACCGGCGAAGTCAGTCTCGGGTATTCGGTACGGGTCATGGGCGATTCGGGCGTGCTCTACGAGCAGTCCTGGCGCAAGCGCACGGCGCTGCCCTTCCCGCGCGGCGACGCCGACCGACTCGACCTCCTGCGCTTCAACCTGGCCAGCGGCAGCTATCACCTCGAAGCGAGGGTGGTCGACTCCGTCTCCGGCCGTGCCGCCACGGCCAGTGTGCCGATCGACGCCTACGCCGCGCCGCCGCCGGCGTCGGATCTCCTGCTCTCGACCTGGGCCCGGCAGGCCTCGCGCGCCGACTCGATCCCCCACCCGGGCGAGTTCCGCAGGGGCAACCTGGTGCTCGCGATCGCACCCGACGTTGCGGTCGGAGGCAGCTCGGCCTCGGTCGCCTACCTGCTCGAGACCTACGCCGGCACGGCCGTCGACGGAACGCTCACCCTGGTGGTCGTCGATGGCTCCGGCGCGGCCCTGAGCCGAACCGCGCCGACCCCGGTTCGGATCGCGGCCGGGATCGGCCTGGTCACCGGGCGGATCGACGTGGGCGACCTCGAGCCCGGGAGCTTCACCATCCGGGCCGAGCTCGCGCTCGGCGGGCAGCCCGTGGTGCGGGAGGCCCGCTTCGAGATCGATCCGGCCGTGGCCGCCGCCCCGGCCTCGATCTCCGATCAGGCCTACTTCTCCCGGCTGAGCGGCGCCGCGCTGGACCGCGCATTCGGGCCGCTCCGGGTGATCGCCGGGCCGAAGGAGCTCGACGCCTGGCCCGCGACCGGTACCGACGCGGCGAAGCGGGGCTTTCTCGCGAGCTTCTGGCGGAGTCGCGACCGCTCGCCGGTG
>JBFXAS010000051.1:0-24483 GCA_050184075.1 Gemmatimonadales bacterium | reverse complement strand
TCCCGGGCGATGGTCTCGATCTTGGTCTTGATCGGGAGGCTCGCGTCGTAGATCGGGGCGAAGCGGCTCTTGCCCTCGGCCAGGACCTCGAGCACCTCGCGGGCACCCGCTTCCCCGCCCTCCCCCCCCTTCTCCCAGACGTCGGAGAGGGCGGCGCGAACACCCCAGCCCTTCGCGGCGCGGAGCACCGTGTCGATCTCTTCGGCGCTGTCGGAGACGAAGCGGTTGAGCGCCACGATCACCGGCAGGCCGAATTTCTGGAGGTTCTCGACGTGGCCCTGGAGATTCACCATGCCGCGTTGGAGCGCCGCCACGTCGGGCGTGCCCAGCCGGTCCTTCTTGACTCCGCCGTGCATCTTGAGCGCCCGCACCGTGGCGACCACGATCGCCGCCTCGGGCTCGAGGCCGCCCATCCGGCACTTGATGTCGAGGAACTTCTCCGCGCCCAGGTCGGCACCGAAGCCCGCCTCGGTCATCACGATGTCGGCCAGCGAGAGGCCGAGCCTGGTGGCCGCGATCGAGTTGCAGCCGTGCGCGATGTTGCCGAACGGCCCGCCGTGGACCAGCGCGGGGCCACCCTCCAGGGTCTGCACCAGATTCGGCAGGATCGCGTCCTTGAGGAGCAGCGTCATCGCGCCGGAGGCCTTCATGTCGGCGGCGGTGACGGGCCGCTTGTCGCGGGTCAGGCCGACGACGATCCGGCTCAGGCGCCCTTCGAGATCCGCGAGGTCGCTCGCGAGACAGAGGATCGCCATCACCTCGCTGCCGGGCACGATCACGAAGCGGTCCTCGCGAGTCGGCCCACCATTCATGTGGCCGAGGCCGACGACCACGCCCCGGAGGGCCCGATCGTTCATGTCCATTGTCCGGGGCCAGGTGACCCGCCGGGGATCGAGGCCCGCGGCGTTGCCGTGGTGGATGTGGTTGTCCACCATTGCCGAGAGGAGGTTGTGGGCCGAGGTGATCGCGTGGAAGTCGCCGGTGAAGTGGAGGTTGATCTCGTCCATCGGTACGACCTGCGCGTACCCGCCGCCGGCGGCGCCGCCCTTGACCCCGAAGACCGGACCGAGCGACGGCTCCCGGATGCAGACGACCACGTGTCGGCCGAGGCGGCGAAGCGCCTGGCTCACGCCGACCGTCACCGTCGACTTGCCCTCGCCCGCTGGGGTCGGGTTGATGCCCGAGACCAGCACCAGGCGTCCCTTCGGCTGCCGCTTGGCGACCGCCTCGGCGGTGATCTTCGCCTTGTAGCGGCCGTACGGCAGGATCTCGTCGGGACCGAGGCCGAGCTCCGCGGCGACGTCGACGATGGGCCGAAGCTTCGCGGCTTGGGCGATCTCGATATCGGACGGAACCGTCGTCACGGCACACTCCTCTCCGAAGGGGTCATGGTGGTGGCAGCGACGCGCGGTCCGAAGAGTCGCGCCGCGTTCGTCGTGGTGAGGCTGGCCGCCTCGCCGACCTCGAGGTCGAGGATGGCGGCCAGCTTGCTCAGGGTATGGGTCACGAAGGCCGGCTCGTTGCGGTGGCCGCGCTCCGGCACCGGCGCGAGATACGGCGCGTCGGTCTCGACCAGCAGTCGGTCGGGAGGCACCCGCCGGATCTCGTCGTCGCGGCGGAACGACTTGAAGGTGAGCATCCCGCTGAACGAGACGTAGTGGCCGAGGGCGATGGCGGCCTCGAGGAGCCCGCTCCCGCTCGAAAAGGAGTGGAGGACCGCCCGGGTGTCCGGGTGCGCCTCGAGCGCGGCGATCACATCGTCGTCCGCCTCACGGGCGTGGATCACGGCGGGCTTGCCGACCCGGCCCGCGAGCTCGAGCTGCCGGTCGAAGACCGCCCGCTGGACCTCGCGGGGCGAATGGTCGTAATGGTAGTCGAGCCCGGTCTCGCCCACGGCGACCACGCGGTCGTCGCGCACCAGGAGCTCGAGCTCCCCGGCCAGGCGGTCGTCCCAGTGTCTGGCCTCGTGGGGGTGAAGCCCGGCGGTGGCGGAGAGCCGCCGGTTGCCGCCGGCCAGCTCGATCGCGGCCCTCGCCCGGTCGGGCGTCTCGCCGATCACCACGACGTGCCCGAGCCCACGCTCCCAGGCTCGGGCGAGGACGGCGTCGCGATCTTCCGCGAACGCCTCGTCGGCCAGGTGGCAGTGCGAGTCGACGAGCGAGGACACGAGTGGTGAGGAGGCCGGCCTCCGCGGACGACACGGAGACCGGCGAGCTCGGCTTCTAGCGGGCGGTGGACTGGGCCGGTCGGCCGGCCGGCGCGGCTGGCCGCTTGGCTCCCGCCCGGGCCGCGCGGGCATCCGCGCCGGGCCAGCGGCGCTCGATGTACAGCAGCACCGGGGCCGCGATGAAGATCGACGAGAACGTGCCGGTGAAGACACCGAAGAACATGATCAGCGAGAAGGGCCGGATCACCTCGCCCCCGAAGATCACCAGGGCCAGCAGGGTCGCCAGCGTGGTGCCGTGGGTGAGGACGCTCCGCGGCAGCGTCTCGTTGATCGAGCGGTTGAGGATCGAGATGAAGTCGTCTCGCCGGTGTTTTCTCAGATTCTCACGGACCCGGTCGAAGATGATGATCGTGTCGTTGAGCGAGTAGCCCACCATGGTGAGGAACGCCGCCACGACCACCAGGCTGATCTCCAGCCGCATCATGGCCGTGAAGGCGATCGTCCCGAGGATGTCGTGCGCGGTCGCGATCACGGCGGCGAGACCGAAGCGCCACTCGAATCGGTAGGCCAGATAGGCCAGCACCGCGAAGAAGGAGAGGAAGATCGCAAAAAAGGCCTGCTGCTGGAGCTCCGCGCCCACCTTGGGGCCGACCGACTCGGTGCGAGTGATCTCATACTTGCCCTGGCCCGCCACGTCGTCGAACGCGGCCGCGACGGCGGCGGCGGTGGCCTGCGTGTCGTTCGCGTTGCGCGCGGTATCACCCTCGATCCGCGCGCGCACGACCAGGTCGTTCGGGCTGCCGAACGGCTGGATCTCGGGGTTGCTGATGCCGTGCTGGCCGAGCGCCGAGCGGACGCTCTCGGTCGGGACCACCTGCTCGGTATGGACCTGCACGAGCGTCCCGCCGGTGAACTCGACGCTGAAGTTCACGCCGCGAATGGCCAGCACGATGGCGCCGAGCAGGAGGATCGCGCCGGTGATCGCGAAGGCGGGGCGACGCATCGCGATGAAGTCGTAGGCCGCGTCCTTGAAGACGCGGAGCTTGCCGAGCGACAGGGTCGCGTCGGGCCGCTTCTTGAGCCACCAGAGGAAGAAGGTCCGGGTGATGAACACCGCCGTGATCAGCGAGGCGAAGATGCCGACGATCAGGGTGACCGCGAAGCCCTGCACGGGCCCGGTGCCGAACTGGAACAGGAACAGGGCCGTCAGGATGGTCGAGATGTTCGAGTCGATGATCGCGGGCATCGCGTGGATGTAGCCCTCGTCGACCACCAGCCGGGTCGTCTTGCCCTGATCGAGCTCCTCACGCATGCGCTCGAAGATCAGCACGTTGGCGTCCACCGCGATGCCGATCGAGAGCACGAAGCCGGCCAACCCGGGCAGGGTCAGCGCCGCGTCGAACATCGAGAGCGTGCCGAAGGTGAAGACCGAGTAGACCACCAGCGCCCCGACGGCGAGCAGGCCGCTCAGGGCGTAGTACCCGGTCATGATCAGGATCACGAGCAGGGTGCCGACCAGCGCGGCCGTGACCCCGCCCCGGATCGAGTCGGCGCCGAGACTCGGACCGACCTGCCGCTCGTCGACGATCTGGAGCGGGATCGGGAGCGAGCCGGCCCGGAGGGTGAGGGCCAGGTCCTGCGCCTCCTGCAGGCTCCGGCCGCCCAGCTGGATCCGGCCCCGGCGATCGATCCGGCTCTGGATGATCGGCGGGCGGCCCTGGACGTCGCCGTCGAGCAGGATCGCCATGTAGTCGCCGACGTGGCGGGCCGTCTCCTGACCGAACTTGCGCCCGCCGGCGCGGTCGAGCTCGAAGTTGACCTCCGCCCCGTTGGTGAGCGGGTCGAGCTGCGCCTGCGCGTTCACCAGGTTGGCGCCAGTGATGATCGGCTCTTCGTCGAGGACGTAGAGGTAGCGGTACTGCTCCACCCCGACGCTCACCGGCTGGCCGGCCCAGCGCAGGTCGAGACCGCGGGGCCAGAGCCGGCGCACCTCGGGGAGCCTGAGCAGGCTGTCGGCCCGGCGCCACGCCGTCTCGAGCACCGCGTACTCGCCAGGGGTCGGGCTCACGCCGGTGACGCCGGCGGGCTGAATCAGGCTGGACAGCGCGCCGCCCGTGAGCGGAGCGGTGGAATCCTGCTCGGCCTGGGTCGAGTCGCCCCCGAGCAGCGAGGTCACGGCGTTGGGCCGGGTGGTGCCGGCGGTCGCGGTGATGCCCAGATCGCGGAGCGCGCGATCGAGGCTCGGGAGCGCCCGGTCGAAGGCCCCGGTCTTGTCGGTGATCCGGAACTCCAGGAAGGCGGTCCGCCGGACGATGTCCTTGGCGCGCTCCGGGTCTTTGATGCCCGGCAGCTCGACCACGATCCGCTCGTCACCGACCTTCTGGATCACCCGCTCGGCGACGCCGAACTCGTCGATCCGCTTGCGGAGCACCGTGAGCGCGAGGTCAGTGTCCTGGGCCGGGTCCTGGGAGACGCGCTCGGACTGGTCGAGCTCCAGCGCGAGGTGCATCCCGCCCTGGAGGTCGAGGCCCAGGTTGACCGGGCTGTTCGACGGCGAGGTCCGGTAGGTGTCCCAGAGCGAGAACACCGCGGCCACCATCAGGATCGCGATGACGATGAAACGATTGCGGAGAGTCGTGAACATCGGGTTGCCACCACCGCGTCGGTCGTGCCGCCGCGCTCGTTAGGGTTGTGGGACCAGCCCCGCGAGCGCGTCGCGGGCCTGCTCCCGATCGTGCGCCAACTGCTGGCGAAGCTCGTCGGCCGACCCGAACCGTCGCACTCCGCGGAGCCGCTTGACCCACTCGACTCGAACGTCGCGGCCGTAGAGCTCGCCCGCGAAGTCGAAGAGATGGGCCTCCAACCATCGGTCGGCGTCGCCGAAGGTCGGCCGCGCCCCCTGGTTCATCATCCCGCCGACCGGCCGGCCGCCGGCTTCCACCCGAACCGCATAGACGCCATCCGGCGGCAACAGCTTGCCCGGCGGAGGCGCCAGATTGATCGTCGGCACGCCGATGCCCCGGCCACGTCCGGCGCCCCGCACCACCCGCCCCGAGATCCGGTAGGGCCGACCGAGCAACCGTCGCGCGGTCGCGAGGTCGCCGGCTTCGATGGCCTGCCGGATCCGGCTGCTCGAGATCACCCCGTCGTCGTCGACCGGAGCGACCACGTCCACCGCGAAGCCCTCCGCCCGTCCCAGGCGCTCGAGCATGACGCGGTCACCCTGCCGGTCTCGCCCGAAGCCATGATCGTGGCCCACCACCAGCTCCCGAACCCCGCAGCGGCGCACCAGCACCCTCCGCACGAACTCCTCCGGCGCCATCGCCGCCAGGGCCCGGTCGAACCGGAGCACCACGACGTAGTCGAGCACCGTCTCCGCCAGGGCGGCCGCGCGCTCGTGCGCCAGGGTGAGCCGGGCCGGCGCCGCCTCGGGACGCACCACCGCCGCCGGGTGCGGCTCGAAGGTCACCAGCACCGACGAACGCTCCGCCCGCTCCGCCCGCCGTGCCAACTCCTCGATCACCGCGCGATGCCCGCGGTGAACGCCGTCAAAGGTGCCGACCGTCACCACCGAGCCACGGGGCAGCGGCGGCAACTCAGTCGCCATGCAGCACGACGACCGGTTGCCAGCGCTCCTGTCGTCGCTCCGCCACCGCGAGCAGCCGCCCCCCGTCGAGCAAGGCCGCCATCCCCTCGGCCGGTCCGTTGCCCGGCACCGACCGGCCGTGCCGAACCGAGACCGCCTCGTCGGGCATCAGGCTCACCGCCGGGAGGTCGCCGAGGAGCTCCCGTGGGGTGAGAAGTTGCTCCCGCCCGGTCAGCCGGTCGAGCCGGTGGGCCTCCTCGACCCGAAAGCTACCCACCCGGGTTCGCCGGAGCGCTGTCAGGTGGGCTCCGGTGCCGAGGCGCTCGCCCAGGTCTCGGGCGATGGCCCGGACGTAGGTTCCCGGGCCGACCACGGCCCGGAATCCGGCCAGCGGCGGACTCCACGCGACCAGCTCCAGCTCGTGGATCTCGACCGGCACCGGGTCCAGGGTCACCGCCTCGCCGCGACGGGCCCTGGCATAGCTCCGCTCGCCGCCCCGGCGCTTGGCGGAATACGCCGGCGGGCGTTGGTCGCGCCGACCCACCAGCTGGCCCAGCGCGGCCTCGACGGCGTCCCGCGACGGCCACGCCGCGGTCCACTCCTGGCCGATCGGGTCCCCGCTCACGTCGTCGGTCGAGGTCGCGATGCCGAGCCGGGCCTCCGCGAGGTACGCCTTCCGACTGGCCTCGACGAACCGCGCGAGCCTGGTTGCCCGACCGATGACCAGCACCAGCAACCCGGTCGCGAACGGGTCGAGGGTGCCGGTGTGGCCGATGGACCGGGTCGAAAACAGCCGCCGAGCCTGTGCCACCACGTCGTGCGAAGTGACACCCGCTGGCTTGTCGACCAACAGCCCTCCGATCAGGACCCGCTCTCCCGGCGAATCTGGGCCAACAGCTCGTTGATCCGGGCCGCGTGCTCGAGCCCGCGATCGAGCACGAAGTCGAGCTCGGGCGTGGTCCGGGCGGAGAGCGCCTTCGCCACCCGTCCACGCAGGAAGCCGCTGGCGCTTTCCAGGCCGGCCAGCGTCGCCTCGCGCTCGGCGTCGTCGCCCCGAGCAAGCACCCGGATCCGGGCGCGCGACAGATCCGGCGTGACCTCGACCCGGGTGACCGACGCGCCCTGCACCCGCGGATCGCGGACCTCGAGGAGCAGCGCGTCCGCCACCACCTGTCTGACCAGCTCGGCGACCTGATCGGGTCGCCGACGCGACGGAGAGCCTCGCACCCGTCGCCCTCCTCAGCCCGTCCCTGCCGACGGAGCGGCCAGCGAGCGCTTGACCTCCTCGACCCGGAAGGCCTCGATTCGATCGCCCACCTTGACGTCGTTGAAGTTCTCGACGCCGATACCGCACTCCAGGCCTTCCTTGACTTCCTTGACGTCGTCCTTGAAGCGCTTCAGGCTGCTGACGTTGCCGGTGTAGATCAGCTTGCCGTCGCGGACCACGCGGAGCTTGGCCGTCCGGTTGATGAGCCCGGAGGTGACCCGCGAGCCGGCGATGGTGCCCACCTTGCTGACCTTGAAGGTCTCGAGCACCTCGGCCTCGCCGAGGACCACTTCGCGCTGCTCGGGCTTGAGCAGGCCTTCGAGCGCGGCCCGGACGTCCTCCACCGCCTCGTAGATGATCCGATAGGTGCGAACGTCCACCTGCTCGCGCTCCGCGGTGGCGCGCGCGTTGGCGTCGGGCCGGACGTGGAAGCCGAGGATGATCGCGCCGGACGCCTTGGCGAGCAGGACGTCGCTCTCGCTGATGGCGCCCACGCCGCGGTGGATGACGTCGACCCGGACCTCGCTGGTGCTGAGCTGGGCCAGCGCGTCGGCGAGCGCCTCCGCCGGACCGCCCTGGTCGGCCTTGATGATCAGCTTGAGCTGGCTGACCTCACCGGCCTGCATCTGGCGGCTGATGTCCTCCAGCGACGCGCCCCGCATGCTGCGGCGGTTCTGCGCCTCGCGATCGAGCCGCTGCCGCTTCTGCGCGATGTCGCGAGCCTCGGCGGCCTCGGCGACGCCCACGAAGGAGTCGCCGGCCGCGGGCACGCCCTCGAAGCCCAGCACCCGTACCGGAATCGAGGGGCCCGCTTCCTCGACCGCGTTGCCGCGCTCGTCGGTCATCGCCCGGACTCGGCCGGAGAACTTGCCGCAGATGAAGTTGTCGCCCACGTGCAGGGTGCCCCGCTGGACCAGCACCGTGGCCAGGGGACCCTTGCCCGGGTCCAGCTGCGCCTCGAGCACGGTGCCGCCGGCCGGGGCGTCCGGATTGGCCTTGAGGTCGAGCAGCTCGGCCTGGAGCAGGACCTGCTCGAGCAGGCCGTCGATGCCAGTGCCCTTCTTGGCCGAGATCGGCGCGTGGAGCACGTTGCCGCCGAACTCCTCCAGCACGACCTGGTGCTGCAGCAGGTCCTGCTTGACCTTGGCCACGTTGGCGGAGGGCAGGTCGATCTTGTTGATCGCGACGATCATCGGCACGCCCGCGTTCTTGGCGTGGCTGATCGCCTCGACGGTCTGCGGCATCACCTGATCGTCGGCCGCGACGACCAGCACGACCAGGTCGGTGACCTGGGCACCGCGGGCCCGCATCGCGGTAAAGGCCTCGTGACCCGGCGTGTCCAGGAAGGTGATGGTCTTCCCGTCCGGCAGCGTGACGTGATAGGCGCCGATGTGCTGGGTGATGCCACCGGACTCGCCCGCGACCACGTTGGCCTTCCGGATGTAGTCCAGCAAGGACGTCTTTCCATGGTCGACGTGACCCATGATGGTGACCACCGGCGTCCGGGGCTGGAGATCTTCCTCGGCGTCCTCGACCGGCGCGGCCAACTCGGCGGCGTACTCGTCCTCGCGCACCGCCTGGAACCCGAACTCCGACGCGATCAGGTCGATCTGGTCGAAGTCGAGCCGCTGGTTGACCGTGACCATCAGCCCCAGCTCCTTGAACGCGAACTGGACGATCTGGGTCGACGGCACCTTCATCAGCTCGGCCAGCTCGGACACCGAGATGAACTCGTTCACCCGGATCCGAGTCTTCTCCCGCTCCCGCTCCTCGGCGGTCTTGCTGGCCAGGAGATCGCGATAGCTGGGCTCGTCGGAGCGCCGCTTCCGCCCCCCCCCGCCCTTCATGCCGGCGAGGGTCTTCAGGATGTTCGCCTGCACCGCGTCCTGATCGACGAACGCCCGCTTGCCCTTGCGTCCCTTCTTGCGGGCCGGCCCGCCGCCCCGCGAGGGCTGGGCGTCGGGGCCGAAGGTCCGAGGTGGTCCGCCACCGGGCCGCCCAGCCTGTTGTCCTCGGGGCGGCGGCGGTGAGCTGCTGCTGAACACCGGACGCGGACCCTGGGCCGGCCGCTGCACACGCGGCGGGATGAATGGCCGGCGCGGCGGCGCACCCTGCCCGGCCGCCGGTCTGGGCGGTGCGGCGGCGGCCGGCCGCTGCGGAACCTTGGGCGGTTCCGCCGTGGGCGGCGGCGGCGGGGTCCCCGCGGCAGGAGCGGGCGGGGCGTCCGCTTCGGCTGGCGCCTCCGGAGTCTCGGTCGTCGGCGCCTCTTCGGCCGGGACGTCGCGGAACAACGCGCGGGCTCGCTCTTCGAGCGAGGGCATCGGGCCGGCGGCCTGGGCGGGCTCCGCCGCGAACGGACTGGGCTTCTCCTTCTCGAACGAGGCCGCTTCGGCGGCGGCCCGCTCCGCCTCCGCTTGGGCCTCCGACTCGGCAACCTCGGCCGCCGTGCGGCGCCGCTTGCTGGTCCGCGAGGTGATTGCCGTGGCCTCGGGCGTGGGCTCGGCCGCCTTCTTGGTGGTCCGGCGGCGGGTCTTCTTGGGCGCGTCGGATCCCGACTGCTTCCGCTTCTCGCGCTCCCACCGAAGCCGCACGGCCGCCACCTGCGAGTCGTCCAGACCCGATTGGGCGGTGCGAGCCACCACGTGCATGTCCCGGAGGATCTCCAGGAGCTGCGACGACTCGATCCCGAACTCGCTTGCCAGATCTTTGACTTTCGTCTTGACCACTCAATCCTCCGTCGAACCCGAGCCGGGCGCTCCGAGTCGAAGCACACCCTCGGCGAGGGCGGCATCTCGAACGCCGACCACCATCACGGGCGGCTTGCCCAGTCCGGCCCCCAGCTCCTGCGCCGTGGGGCCGGGCACTTGCGGGATTCCCCGCGCCCGGGCCAACCGTGCCGTCTTCTCCAATGCCCGCTGACTCGCGTCGCTCGCGACGACCAGACAGCGGCACTCCCCACCCTGCAACGCGCGCCGGACCGATTCGACGCCGATGATCACGTTGCCAGCCCGGAAGCCAAGTCCGAGCAAGCCGAGCAAGCCGTTCATTCGGTCGGCTGGGCTTCCTCTCCGGCGGGCGCGGTCGGTCGCGGCGACTCGCCCGACATCGACTCCTCGTCCGACCCACCCTCGCCCTCACCCTCACTCTCGGCGTCGCCTTCCGCGGTCTCCGACTCCTCCGCCGTGAGATCGGACAGGAAGGCCATCATTTCCTCGGCCGCGGCGGGCGTCATGCCGGGCACCCGCTCGACGTCCTCCTGCTCGAAGTCGAGGATGTCGTTGAGGGTGCGGAACCCGGCATTGCCGAGAATCCCGACCAGCTCGGACGAGAGCCCCCTGAGCTCCGCGAGCTGGACCTGGCTCACCACCTCGTCCTCGAGCGGCGCCGGCGCGAAGAGCGGTCCCTCGCCCCCGCGCTCGAGCCATTCGCGGCTCGAGTAGAGGTCGATCTTCCAGCCGGTCAGCTCCGAGGCCAAGCGGACGTTCTGCCCGTTCTTGCCGATCGCGAGCGAGAGCTGATCTTCGTCGACGACCGCCTGGATCGTCTTCGAGTCGGGGTCGGAGAAGACCTTGGCGACTCGCGCCGGGGCCAGCGCCAGCCGGGCAAAGCGCTCGGGATCGGGCGACCAGGGGACGATGTCGATCCGCTCACCGGAGAGCTCGTTCACGACCGCCTGCACCCGCGAGCCCTTGAGTCCCACGCAGGCGCCGACCGGATCGATCGCGTCGTCCTTCGAGATCACGGCGACCTTGGTCCGACTGCCGACTTCGCGGGCGATGCCACGAATCTCGACCACGCCCTGCATGATCTCGGGCACCTCGAGCCGGAAGAGCGCGGCCACGAAGGCCGGGTCGCCCCGGGAGAGCACCAACCGGGGCCCCTTGGGGGTCTCTTCGAGCCGCTTCAGGACGGCGCGAATCGTATCGCCCTGGTGGAAATGCTCGCGGCGATTCTGCTCCCGATAGGGGATGATCGCCTCCGCCTCACGGAACTTGGGCAGCAGCAGCACGATCTTGCCGCGCTCGATCTGCTGGACCTCGCCGGAGAGCAGATCGCCGACCTTGTCGCCGAACGCCTCGCGGATCTTGGTCCGCTCGCCTTCGCGCACCCGCTGGATGATCCGCTGCTTGGCCGCCTGGACCGCGAGCCGTCCGAACGCCGCGAACGGCACGTCCTCCTCGAGCACGTCGCCGACCTCGAAGTCGGGGTCCTCGTACTGCGCCTCCTCGATCGAGATCTGAACGCTCGGATCTTCCACTTCCTCGACCACGTAGCGGAGCCGAATGACCCGGATCGTTCCCTTCAGCTCGTCAACTTCGAGCTCGAACTTGACGTTCGGCCCGTATTTACGAACCAATGCGGCCTGAATCCCGTCTCGAAGCAGATCGAGGAGATCCGAGCGGTCGAGTTGTTTGGTGGCCGTCAGTTCGCGGAACGCGGCCAACATTTCGACGGAGCCAGCCATCGAGCACCCCATCCTGCCAGTTGTGAGGCCTCGCCATCGACCGGACGGCGGGCAGCCTATCTCAGTACCCCAGAGTCCCGGCGCGTGCGGTTGGGTATAAGGAAAAAGCCAGGCACGGCCCCCAGAGCGGTGGGGCAAGCGCGCCCGGCTCGAAAACAAAAATGTGGGGGAGCACCCCACATCCACCCGTGAGCCAACCCATCCACCCGACCGCTCCAGCCGAGTAAAGCTAGAGGCCGCCCCTCGCGGCGTCAATCGGCCCGGATGGGCCAGGATGGCTCGTGGTCCCGCTGCCCCGACCGGGGCCAAGGATCCCCATTGGGGCTGGTTCTCGACCGTTTCGCCGATCGAGGTCGTGGATGTGTGCCCCGCGAAGTCCTTGGCCTCGACCCGGAGGGTGGAGTCTTTCCCGACGCCCAGGGTGTTCCCGTCGGAGAGGCTCGGCGCAGTGAGCTCCTCGTAGAGCAGGTCGCCGTCGACCTGGAATCGGACCGCCCGGATCCCGAAGCCGTCGACGACCTGGGCCGAGAAGGCCCCCAGCCCGGGGTCGGCTTTCGGCGAAACGATCGCGACGAAGGGCGCATCGGTGTCCTCCGCCTCGGTCAGGCCCCCGGACCCGACCCCGGCACCCAACTGCGCGCCCGCGAGCCCCACGACGAGCTTCCAGCGCGTTCTGCTCCCCTTCCCGGCCACCGATCCCGCGGCCGGGTCGAGGTCATCTCACGGCACCAGACCAAGGTAGGCGACCATTCTGCCGTCCTGGCCCAAGCTGGCCCGATGACTGAAGAAGAGCTCGTTCTGGTGCGCGGAGCATCGGGTGGATGTGGAAATCTTGCCGATGCCGAGACTGCCGGCCTGCTCGACCAGGACCTCGCGGAGGTCGCACCGGCCCTTGCCGGACTCCGGGACTGGCCGGCCGCAGGCGGCGAGGACCTCGAAACCCACCTCATAGCACGGCCCGCAGATGCCGACCCCGAAATGGACGCTGAGGTCTCCCGGCCGGCTGCCGGCCTCGCTGGCCAGCAATCCGACGCCTTCCTCGAGAATCCGACCCGCGGTGCCCCTCCAACCAGCGTGGAGCAGCGCGGCGACCCGTCGGCTCGGATCGACCAGGTAAACCGGGATACAATCGGCCAGCGAGATCGCCATCAGCAGCCCGGGCGTCGAGGTGGCGTGGCCGTCGAATCCGGCCAGGACCGTGAGGCCCTCCACCCGCTCGTGCCAGCAAACCGCTGTCTGGTGGACCTGCCGGGAGGCCACCAGTCCCTCAAACCCGGGAAACGCCGCGAGCAGCGCGCTCCAGCGATCGAGCGTGGGCCCCCGAGGGGGGATGCTCTCCAACTTGAGATCGAAGGAATGGGCGGGGCCGCCGCGGCCCGTGACACCCGCCACCACTCCGATCCCCGCGTCCCAGCCCGGAATCTCGAAGAGCGGCACCGGAGCGCCCGCGATCGGGCGCTCGGTCAGGGCCACCGCGCGCCCTTCAATCGTCAAAGCGCTCCAGCCTGGCGCCCAGGTCCGTGAGTCTGGCGTCGATCCGCTCGTACCCCCGCTCGATCTGGCCGACGTTGTGGATCACGCTGGTCCCCTCGGCGGCGAGCGCCGCCAGCAGCATCGCCATCCCCGCCCGGATGTCGGGGGACTCCACGATCCCGCCCCGCAGCGGAGCGGGCCCGGAAATCACGGCCCGATGCGGATCGCAGAGCACGATCCTGGCGCCCATCCCGATCAGCTTGTCGACGAAGAAGAGCCTGGACTCGAACATCTTCTCGAAGACGAGCAGCATCCCGGCGCACTGGGTGGCGGCGACGATCGCGATCGACATCAGGTCCGCCGGAAACGCTGGCCAGGGGCCGTCCTCGAGCTTCGGGACGTGGCCGCCGACGTCAGGGCGAATCCGCCGCTCCTGGTCCCGGTCGACGGTGAGCTTGTTGCCCTCGATCCTGGGGTGGATGCCCAGCCGATCGAGCCCGATCAGGGTGGCGCGGAGGTCGTCGGCGCGAACGCCGTCGATCACCAGCTGGCCGTTGGTGACCACCGCGAGCCCGATGAAGCTGCCGATCTCGATGTGATCCGGACCGATCCGGTAACGCGCGCTGCCCAGGGGCTTTCCGCCCCTCACGGTGTAGGTGTTGGTCCCGATCCCCTCGATGTCGGCGCCCATGGCCACCAGGCACCGGGCCAGGTCCTGGACGTGCGGCTCCGCGGCGGCGTTCCGGAGCGTGGTGGTGCCGTGGGCCGCCACCGCGGCCATCAGAGCGTTCTCGGTCCCGGTCACGCTGGGCTCATCGAGAAAGATGTCGGCGCCCTTGAGCCGCTTGGCTTCGATCTCGTAGCGATCGCCCACCATCACCTCGGCGCCGAGGGCCTCCAGGGCCAGGAAGTGGGTGTCGAGCCGGCGGCGGCCGATCACATCCCCGCCGGGCGGGGGCAACTGGACCAGCCCGAACCGCGCCAGCAACGGCGCGGCGAGCAGGATGGAGGCCCGGATCCGGGCGCAGAGCGCGGGGTCGAGCGGCTTGGACTTCACCCCGGCGGGGTCGACCTTGAGCGTGTTGGGGCCGGTCCACTCCACCGTGGCCCCGAGATCGGCTATCAGGGCGATCATCATCTCGACGTCGCGGATCCGGGGCACGTTGTCGACCTCCACGGCGCCTTCGGCCAGCAGCGTCGCGGCGAGGATCGGAAGCGCGGCGTTCTTGTTCCCGGCCGGTCGGACGGTCCCGTTGAGCGGTCGACCACCCTCCACCACGAAGCGCGGTGCCATGGCGCCAAACCTCACCCTGGGGCGGTCGCAACGTCAAGCCAGCTTTGTCGTTATCTTATCCGTATGCCTTCCTGGGTCGGCCCCGTCTCCGCCATCGCGCTGGTGGTGATCGCCTTCGCCTTCGTGGCGATGGCGGTCGTCTCCTGGGCGGTCCTCAAGCGCTTCTCTGAGCAAAGCGACACCATGGCGAAGGAGCTGGCCGAGCTTCGCCGCGAGCTCAAGCCCACCATCGACGGCCTCGGCCGGCTCGCGCAGTCCGGCGAGGAGTTGGCCGACAAGGTTCGCGAGGAGGTGATCGCGCTGGTGGATACCAGCCGCCGCCTCCGCCGTGGGGTCCGCCGCGGGGCCCGGCGGGTGCGCGACCGGCTCGAGGAGCTCGACGCGCTCTACGAGGTGGTCCACGACGAGGTCGAGGACACCGCGCTGAGCGTCGCCGCGACCCTCCGGAACGTTCGGCACGGGGCCGGGGCGATCGGGAAGCTGCGCCGGCTCCTCAGGAGACGCCGTTGAGTCGTCGGCGGTTGGCGGTCGGCGCCGTCGTCGCGGTGCTCCTGCTGGTCCTCTTCCCCACCGACGCGCACGCGTGGACGCCGGGCACGCACATCTTCCTCGGCGAGACGGTGCTCGGGAATCTGAAGCTGCTGCCGCCACTGGTGGCGGACCTGCTGCACGCTTTCCCATACGACTTTCTCTACGGCTCGATCGCGCCCGACACGTCGTTGGCCAAGCACTACGTGCCGCCGGGCCGGCACTCGCACTACTGGAACGTTGGGCAGGAGACCTTCGACTTCGCCGAGGCCGACGCGCTGCGGGCCTTCGGGCTCGGCTATCTCGCCCACCTGGCCGCCGACACGGTCGCGCACAACTACTTCGTGCCCCGGCAGCTGCTGCTGACGAGCAGCTCGAAATCGATGGGGCACTCGTACTGGGAGCTCCGGGCGGAGACCCATCTCACCGACCGTTTCTCGCGCAAGGCGCGCGACCTGATCCAGATGGACCACACCGCCGCCGATCGGCATCTCGGGCGGATCATCTCGCCCACGATCTTCAGCGTGGAGACCAATCGGCGGCTGTTTCGCGGGATGGTGCACCTCGCCCACACCAGGCGCTGGCAGCAGGTGATCAAGTCCGCGAGGGAGCGGAGCCGATGGGCACTCTCGCACGACGACGTCGAGCGCCACCTGTCGCTGAGCTACGATCTCACCATGGAGATGCTGCACGAAGTGGCGGCGCTGGCGGGCCACGCGCGGCGGCTCGACCCGTCCGGCGCCGAGGCGCTCCGTCGGGTCAAGCAATGGCGCCGGCGGGCGCTGCTGGGCGGAGGGCTGATCGAGCCGGAGCGTCTCCTGACCGAGGCCGAGGAGCGCTATCCGCTGCCGTCGACCGACTTGGGCTTCTGGCGCTCGTCGTTCATCGAGCGCCCGTGGGCTGACCTACTGGCGGGTGGACCCGATTCCCTCGCCATCACACTACCAAGCGAGGAGAGCGATCATGGGGAAGGGTGACAAGCGCACCAGACGGGGAAAGATTGTCCGGGGCACCTACGGCAAGCGGCGCCCCCGGGGTAAGAAGAAGCCCGCCAGCAAGAGCTCCTGACGACCTACCGAAGCACCCGCGGGAGGGCCTCGAGCACCTGCTCTACCTCGGGATCGGTAAAGCAGGAACAGCCGATGCGGACCAGCCCCTCGACCCCGAGCCGCTCGACCACGGTGGCAGCGTAGAAGTCACCGTGGCTCACGAAGACGCCCTGGGTGGCGAGGCGGCTCGCCAGTTCGGCGGACGGGATCGGGGTGACCACGGAGACGGTCGGCGTTCGTGGTGACTCGGGCGGCGGTCCCACCCGCCGCACGCCTGGGATCCCGGCCAGTCCGTCCCAGAGCGCTCTCACCTGCTCCGCGCCACGGCGGTGGAGCCAGCCGTAGCTCCGCACCAAGCGCTCCCGGCGCGACCCCGCCGCGTCGCCGTCGAGACCCGCCAGGAAGTCGATCGCGGCTGCCGCGCCCACGATGCCCTCGTGATTCTGGGTGCCCAGCTCCCAGCGCTCGCCGCCCCGCTCAGGGGCGGGCTCGAGCTTCGGGACGGGCAGACTCTCGAGCAGGGCCCGGCGCCCGTAGAGCAGACCCAGGTGCGGGCCGTAGAACTTGTACGGGGAGCACGCCAGGAAGTCGCAGCCCAGCGCCCGCACGTCCGGCAGGACGTGCGGGGCCGAGTGCACCGCATCGACGAAGCTGATCGCGCCGGCCTGGCGGGCCATGCCGCACACCGTCGCGACGTCGGTGATGGTGCCGAGGGCGTTCGACGCCCAGCCGATCGCGACCACCTTGGTCTGGGGACCGATGGCGGCCTCGAGCGCCGCCCAGTCGAGGCGCCCGTCGTCGACCCCGAAGGGGACCCGACGGATGGTGACGCCGCGCTCCGCCGCCAGCGCGGTCCATGGGGCCACGTTGGCATGGTGGTCCAGCTCGGTGGTGATCACTTCGTCACCGGGCCCGAGACCCCGTCCCAGGGTGCGACTCACGTGATAGGTGAGCGTGGTCATGTTCGGGCCGAAGACGATCTCCTCCGGCTCGGCGTTCAGGAAGTCGGCCGCGGTCCGGCGCGCGTCGGCGAGCAGCGCGTCCGTCTCCCGACTGGTCGGGTACTCCCAGTGGGTGTTGGCGTTGTGGTGGAGGAGATAGTCGCTGACCGCTTCGGCCACCGCCCGGGGAACCTGGGTGCCCCCTGGTCCATCGAGATAGGCGACGGGCCGGTCGCCGACGCGCCGGGCGAGCGCGGGAAACTGGGATCGGATCCGGGCGATCCGGATCGCATCTGCTTCGAGGATCGCGGTCATCGGAGTCTCTCGGTCAGGAGCCTGGCTACCAGCTTCGGATCGGCCTTGCCCCGGCTGGCCTTCATCACCTGCCCCACGAAAAAGCCCAGCAGCTTGGCCTCGCCCGCCCGAAGGCGCGCGACTTCGGTGGGGTTCCCGGCCACCACGTCGTCCACCCAGCCGGCCAGCGCGTCGGTGTCGCGCACCTGGATCAGTCCGAGCGTCTCGGCGACGACCCGCGGTGCGCGAGGATCGGCGGGCAGCGCCTCGTAGACGGTCTTGGCGGCCAGGTTGCTCACCTGTCCATCGGCGACCAGCCCGATCAACTCGGCGAGCCGCGGGGCCTCGACCGCAAAGGCCCCGGACACTTTGTAGCCGGCGAGCACGTCGCCCATCACCCAGTTGGACGCGGCCTTGGGCTCGGCGCCCGCGGCAACGACCCGCTCGAAGTAGTCAGCGACCGGCCGTTCCTGCGTCAGCACCCCGGCGTCGTAGGGCGGCAGCCGATACTCGGTCGCGAATCGCGCCCGCTTGGCCGCCGGCAGCTCCGGCAGCCGGGCGCGCTCTCCGGCGATCCAGGCATCGTCCAGCCCGAGCGGTGGCAGGTCGGGGTCCGGGAAGTAGCGGTAGTCGTGACTCTCTTCCTTCGAGCGCATCGGACGCACCGCGCCGGAGCCGGCATCGAAGAGCAGGGTGACCTGCGCCACCCGCTCTCCGGCTTCGAGCGCTGTCCGCTGTCTGCTCCGCTCGGCCTCGAGCGCCCGCTCGACGTTGGCGAAGCTGTTGAGGTTCTTGACCTCGGTCTTGGTGCCCAAGTCCCGGCTGCCGGTGGGGCGCAGCGAGATGTTGGCGTCGACCCGGAGACTCCCCAACTCCATGCTGCACTCGCTCACGCCCGCGTAGATCAGGATCTGGCGGAGGGCGTTGAGGTAGGCCCTCGCCTCCGCCGGCGACCGCAGGTCGGGCTCGGAGACGATCTCGGCCAGCGGGACACCGGCCCGGTTGAGATCGATGGCCGTCAGGTCGGGGAAGCGATCGTGGATCAGCTTGCCCGCATCTTCCTCGAGATGGAGGCGGGTGAGGGCGATCGCGACGTCGCCGCGCTCGGTCGACTCGATCGCGACCGATCCGCCGGTGGCGAGCGGTCGGTCGAACTGGGAGATCTGATAGCCCTTCGGGAGATCCGGATAGAAGTAGTTCTTGCGGGCGAACACGCTGGCGCGATGCACGGTGGCGCCCAGCGCCAGCGCCGCCCTCGCCCCGAGCTCGATGGCGCGCGCGTTGGGCACCGGCAGCGCCCCGGGCAGCCCGAGGCACACCGGGCACACGTGGGTGTTCGGTGGCGCGCCGAACGCGGTGGAGCAGCCGCAGAAGAGCTTCGAGTCCGTCGCCAGCTGGACGTGGACCTCGAGACCGATCACCGTCTCCCAGGTCACGAGAGCTCCGCTGTCGCGTCGAGCGCCCGCTCCATCGCGTAGGCGGCGCCCAGGAGCTCCGCTTCGGCGAAGTCGGGCGCGATCAGCTGAACGCCAACCGGCAGGCCGCCGGCCCGCCCCGCGGGAAGGCTCATGGCCGGCAGGCCCGCGAGGCTCGCCGGGCACACGAACGCGTCGGCGCGGTACATCTCGATCGGATCGACCGTTTTCGCGCCCGCGAGGAACGCGGGCTCGGGCGTGGTCGGGGTGAGCAGCAGGTCGACGCCCGAGCCAAAGACCCGCGCGAAATCGGCCGCGATGCGTCGCCGCGCCCGGAGGGCGCGCCCGTAGTAAGCCTCGTAGTAGCCCGCGCTCAACACGTAGGTTCCGACCAGGATCCGTCGCTGCACCTCCCTGCCGAATCCGCGGCCACGGGTCTCCCGATAGAGGGCTTCGAGGCTCGCCACGCCGGCAGCCCGGTTGCCGTAGCGCACGCCGTCGTAGCGGGCGAGGTTGGCGGCAGCCTCCGCCGGCGCGATCACGTAGTAGGTCGAGACCGCAGTCTCGGTGTGCGGTAAGGAGACCGGAACGATCTCGGCCCCGAGCGCGCGACCGTGCTCGCTGGCGAGCTCGACCGCCCGCCGCACCCCGGGGTGGAGCCCCTCCCCCAGATACTCCGCAGGCAATCCGATTCGGAGCCCGCGGAGGTCCGCCCGCGGCTCGGGCAACGCCAGCGGCGGCTCGTCCCGGCTGGTCGCGTCACGTGGGTCGGCACCCGAGATCGCGGCCAGCACTCGGGCGGCGTGCTCCACGTCCCGGCCGAACACGGCCACGCAATCGAGCGACGACGCAAACGCCACCAGCCCGTAGCGGCTGATCCGGCCGTAGCTCGGCTTGATCCCGACGCAGCCGCAGAACGCCGCCGGTTGCCGCACCGAGCCGCCGGTCTCGGAGCCGAGCGCGGCCGGCACGACGCCGGCGGCGACCAGCGCGGCGGAGCCGCCCGAGCTGCCGCCCGGGACCCGGTCCGGATCGATCGGATGGCGAACCCGGCCAAAACCCGAGTGCTCCGTCGATCCGCCCATCGCGAACTCGTCGAGATTGGTCTTCGCGGCGATCAGGGCTCCGGCCTCTCGGAGGCGGCGGACGGCCGTCGCGTCGAAGGGCGAGCGGTAGCCCTCGAGGATTCGCGAGGCGCAGGTCGTGGGGTAGTCGACCGTCACCAGGTTGTCCTTGACCGCCACCGGCATCCCGTAGAGCGGTCCGCCCGCGAGCGCCCCGACCCGCCGGGCTTCCGCGTCGAGCGCCTCCGGCGACCAGGCGAGCGTCGCGTTGAGCGGCTCGCTCTCTCGCAGCCGATCGGCCGTCCGGCCGACCACGGCCTCGAGGCTCACCCGTCCTCCTGCGCCGGGAGTCGGGGCACGACGAAGAAGCCGTCTCGCAGCGACGGGGCGAACAACGCCAAGGGGATCGCGTCGCTCGTTACCGTGTCGGGTCGCAGCCGCGCGGTCACCTGCTCGGCGCTACCGTCGGACGACTCGTCCGGGCCGATCTGGCCGACGAAGTCGACGATCCGGCTGAGTTCGGCCGAGAGCTTCGGCAGCTCGTCCGGGTCGAGCTCCAGCGCGGCGAGTCTCGCGATCCGCGCGATGACCTCCGGTGTGACGCTCATTCGCCGTCCCATTCGCGCTCGAGGCCGGCATAGGCGACGAGCAGCTGCTTGGTGCCGACCTCGTCGTCGTCGAAATGCACGGTGACCTTGAGGTCCTTCCCGGCCCCGGTGAGGCCCTGGATCTGGCCGCCGCCGAAACGTCGGTGGCGGACCCGCTCGCCCTTCACGTAGCGGGGCGCGTCCTGCGAAAGCTCTTCGACCGGCACCGGCTCCGGCGCGGCCCGCGACGGCGCGGGACGAGACCAACTCGGCGCGCGGCGGTCGCTCCAGCGGCCCGGACGGCTCTGCCGGCCGCCGAGGCCGCCGCTGCCCCAGGATGGGGCGAAGAGCGAGCTGGTGGTGCGCTCGTCGAGCAGGCCGGGTGGAAGCGCCTCCAGGAAACGGGATGGCATGCTCGGCAGGAGCTCCCCACCCCGGCGCCGCATCCGAGCGTGAGTGAGGTAGAGCTTGTCCTTGGCCCGAGTGAGCGCGACGTAGAAGAGCCGCCGCTCCTCCTCCAGCCCCTCGGGCGACTCGGTTGCGCGGGAGAGCGGAAAGAGGCCGTCCTCCAACCCCGAGACGACGACCAGCGGCCACTCGAGACCCTTGGCGGTGTGCATCGTCATCAGGGTCACGCCCGCCTCGTCACCGGCGGAGGAGTCGTGCGAGGAGAGCAGCGCGGCCTCGGCGAGGAATCGCTGCAGCGGGGTGGCCTCCTCCGCGTCCTCGGTCACGACTTCCGACCAGCTGGCGGCGGCGGCCACCAGCTCGCGGACGTTCTCCCAGCGATCGCGGCCATCGGGACCCTCGTCCCGAAGCACCCGCTGGAAGTCGATCGCTTCGAGCACGGCCGCGATCACCTCGGCGGGCTGGGCCCCGCCGACCCGGGCGCGCAGGTCGTCGATCATCGTGGCAAAGCGGACCAGCGCTTCCCGGACGTTCGGGCGGAGACCCGTGATCCGGTCGCCGGCAGCGGCGGTCTCGAGCAGCGGCTTGCCCCAGTTGGTGGCCGACTCCTGGAGCAGCGCGATGCTGGTACCTCCGATGCCCCGTTTGGGGACGCCGATCGCGCGGAGGAAGGCCTCGTCATCGGCGGGATTCACGACCAAGCGCAGGTAGACGAGGAGGTCCTTCACCTCGCGCCGATCGTAGAAGCTCACCGAGCCCACTACCCGATACGGGAATCCCGCGCGGCGGCACGCTTCCTCCAGCGCGCGCGACTGGGCGTTGGTGCGGTAGAGCACCGCCATCTGCGACGCGGTGAAGTCACCCGAGCCCCGCCGTCGACCGAGCTCGGCGACGATCCACTCGGCCTCATCCCGCTCGTCCGCCGCGCCGAGGAGGGTGACCGGCTCTCCGCCCTGGCGTCGGGTGCGCAGGGTCTTGCCGATCCGCCCGCTGTTGGCGGCGATCACCGCGTTGGCGGCGTCGAGCACCACGCGGGTGCTCCGGTAGTTCTCTTCGAGGCGGACCAGCGCGCAGGGATCGAAGTCCCGCTGGAACTCCCGCATGTTCTTCACTTCGGCGCCGCGCCAGGCGTAGATGGACTGGTCGTCATCCCCCACCACGAAGACGTTGCGATGGTCGCCGAGCTGCCGGATCAGCTCGTACTGCGCCTTGTTGGTGTCCTGGAACTCGTCGACCAGGAGAAAGGCGAAGCGGCGCCGGTACCACTCGAGTCGCTCCGGGTGCTCCCGAAAGAGGGTCAGCGGATGCAACATCAGATCGTCGAAGTCCATCGCGTTCTGGGCCTTGAGCGCGGGGCCCAGGGCGCGGAAGATCTCCGCGGCCGTGGTGGTGAGCGGGTCGGCGCTCGAGCGGGCGAGCTCCTCCGGCGACTGCATCCGGTTCTTGGCAGCCGAGATCACGCTCTGGACGACTTTGGGCGGGAAGATCTTGTTCGAGTAGCCCCGCTGATCGAGGAGCCGCTTGATCAGCGAGAGCCGGTCGGTCTCGTCGTAGATCGTGAACTCGCGGGAAAACCCCAGCCGCTCGGCCTCCCGCCGAAGCAGTCGGGCGGAGAGACTGTGGAAGGTGCCGATCCACAGCCCGGTTGGATCGCGCTCCAGCATCGAGCCGATCCGCTCCTTCATCTCGCCCGCGGCGCGGTTGGTGAAGGTCACCGCGAAGATCCGCTCGATCGGCACGCCGTGCCGCTCGATCAAGAGCGCGATCCTGGTGGTGAGCACCCGAGTCTTGCCGGACCCGGCGCCCGCCAGGACCAGCATCGGGCCCTCGACGTGCAGCGCCGCCTCCCGCTGCTCGGGATTGAGGGCGGCCGTCCAGTCGTGCATCGGGCCGCTCAAGCCGGCGTGAGGCGATCGGTGCCGAGGTACGGCACCAGCGGCTCCGGGATCCGGACCGTGCCGTCCGCCTCCTGGTTGTTCTCGAGGAGGGCGACGATCGTGCGCGGAAAGGCCAGCGCCGACGCGTTCAGGGTATGCAGCAGCTCGGGCTTGGCGCCCGGCTCGGCTCGATGTCGGAGCCCGGCGCGACGGGCCTGGAAGTCGGTGAACGTGCTCGCGCTCGAGACCTCGAGCCAAGCGCCCACCCCGGGCGCCCAGACCTCGAGGTCGAAGGTCCGGGCCGAGGCGAAGCCGGTATCCCCGGCGGCGAGCTCCAGACGGCGGTAGCAGAGGCCGAGCCGCTCCAACACGGCCTCGGCATGGCGGGTCAGCCGCTCGTGCTCAGCGTCACTGCTCTCCGCGCTGACGAACCGGACCAGCTCGACCTTGTCGAACTGATGGACCCGGATCAGGCCGCGGGTGTCCTTACCGTGCGAGAACGCCTCGCGCCGGAAGCAGGGCGTCCAGGCGACCAAGCCGATCGGCAGGCGTCCCGGCTCGAGGATCTCGTCCCGGTAGATGTTGGTGACCGGCACCTCGGCCGTCGGAATCAGGAAGAGGTCGTCCGCCGGAAGGCGGTACATGTCCTCCTCGAACTTCGGCAGCTGCCCCGTCCCGGTCATCGCCTCTCGGTTCACCAGAAAGGGCGGTGCCACCTCGGTATAGCCGTGCTCGCGCACGTGGAGGTCGATCATGAAGCTCGCGAGGGCCCGGATCAGCCGCGCGCCCATGCCGACGTAGAGCGGAAACCCCGACCCGGCGAGCTTGGCGCCCCGTGGCAGATCCAAGATGCCGAGTGCCTCGCCGAGCTCCCAGTGCGGCTTCGGAACGAAGGCGAGCGTCTTCGGCTCCCCCCACGTCTTGGCGACCCGGTTCGCGTCGGGCCCCCCGTCCGGCACCGCGGGGTGCGGCAGGTTGGGGATGCCGAGCGCGACGGCTGCGAGTCGCTCGTCGAGCTCACGGGTCTTGGCGTCGAGCGCCTTGACCTGTTCGCTCGACCGCTTGAGCTCCGCCAACAGCTCGTCGGCGGGCTCCTTCGCCTTCTTCCTGCGGGCGACCTCCTCGCTCGCGGCATTGCGCGCCGCCTTCAGCCGCTCGACCTCCGTCAGCGCCGCCCGCCACTCGCGATCGAGCCCTTCCAGCTCGGCGAGCTGGGCCTCGACGGCGGGATCCTGCCGTCGGCGAAGGGCGGTGCGGAACGCCTCGGGGTCCTGCCGAAACCGCCGAAGGTCGATCACTTCTCGGGCAGGCCCGGCTCGAGCCCCCGATAGCCGCAGTTGTTGTTGATCAGGATCTCGAAGGAGACCGAACGCGTGGCCGCGTCGATCTCCAGCACCCGGAGCTTGGCGTAGTACGGGATCAGCAGGAAGCAGCCGTTCGGCAGGCCCGAGCGGAGGAAGAGCACGTCGCCCACGGCGATCGCGGTTGCGGAGTCGGTGACGTAGCCGGCCTGTTGGCCCTCGAGGATCTGGTCGAACGGCGTGGTGCTCGGTTGATACCCGGAGCGGCCCGAGACACCACTGGCCGCGGCGACCGCGCCGTAGGGCACCAGCTGCGGGAGGGTATCACCCTGGATCCGGTAGAGGAAGTCGAAGTTGTAGGGCAAGAGGTCGATGCCCAGGCGATAGGTGCGCTTGGTCGTCAGCACCAGCGCGCTCGGCTGGTCGAGCGAAGTGCCATTGACGGCGTAGAGCTGCAGCGTGTCGACGAAGTTGGTCGACGTCGCGGGGCCCAGGGCGAAGGGGTCGTCGCAGGCGGCCGTGCCAATCAGGCCGAGCGCCGCGATCAGGCGGATCAAACGCATAGAGCAGGAAGGTAAGGAGCCGGGCTGAGGCGGGTCAACCCGGTGCCGTTCCTTGACTTCGACGATTCCGACCCCTTACAGTGGAGCGTCCGCGGCTCCCTGTTCGATCGCTCCTCGCGCCAACCGGTCTCGGTCGCCCATGTCATTGCCCAGCGGTCTCGATGCCTGGTCGAGCCGGCCGGCGATCCGCGCCGCCGCCGTCGT
>JBFXAS010000050.1:0-24831 GCA_050184075.1 Gemmatimonadales bacterium | reverse complement strand
TCGTAGCTGCCCGGGCAGCGGAAATGCGGGTCGGGGCGGTCGCGACCTCCCACGAGCGGGCCGCGCTCCAGACCGCCGACGCGATCGTCGGCGACCTGACCCGGGTCGGCGTCGCCTCGCGGGAGGGCCAACTGGTGGTCACGATCGATCCCTGAGGGCCGGCGACCGAACGGCCCTGCGTACGTTCGAGCGCGGCCGCCTTGCCCTCCCATCGCGACGCCGGCACTATCAAGCCATGATTCGCATGATCTCGAGCGTGAAGCTCGGCCTGGCCGGTGGCCTGCTCCTCGCCCTCGGCGCGGCCCGGCCCGCGGGGGCGCAACGCCTCGGACCGGTGGATGGCGCGGGTCTGCCACCCACCGACACGACCCGGGTCGCCGTCGGCACCCGGGCACCCGACTTCACGCTCGCCGGCCTCGGCAGCGCCCGGGTCACACTCTCCTCGTTCGAGGGCAAGAAGGCCGTGCTGTTGGTCTTCTATCGGGGCCACTGGTGACCCTGGTGCGCCGGTCAGCTCGGTGAGCTGAGAGACCTCCTGACCCCCGCGCAACGAGCCTCGGTCGCGATCCTCGCCGTGTCCGTCGACCCCGAGCCCGAGATCCGCAAGATGATCGAGCGCATCGAGATGACCGACGGGCGCCCGCCCGATGGGATCACCTTCCTCTCCGATCCGGACCACCGGGTCATCGATCGCTACGGCCTGCTCAACTCGGCCAACGAGCGGCGCCCGCTCCCCCATCCGACGGTCTACCTGATCGATCGGGACGGCCGGGTCCACTGGAAGTTCACCGAGGTGAACTACAAGATCCGTCCCACCAATGAGATGGTGCACGCCGCCCTGGAGGACCTCCTCCAGGCCGCCGGCCCGAAACCCTGAGCCGTCCG
Source organism: Gemmatimonadales bacterium (assembly GCA_050184075.1). Taxonomy (GTDB): domain Bacteria; phylum Gemmatimonadota; class Gemmatimonadetes; order Gemmatimonadales; family GWC2-71-9; genus SHZU01. Next base: position 23,946 of record JBFXAS010000050.1, on the reverse strand, counting down.
ACGGTCGTAGTGCCCGTGCAACGCTGACTGGGTCACGAACGTCCTATTGGCGGGCTTCGGCCCCCCCGCTCGTCTTCATTTCTTCTCGATCGACCGATAGAGGTCGGAGGTTTCGATGCGTAGGCTCGCGCTGACTTCACTCGCTGTGCTGGCCCCGGGGGCCGCGGCGGCCCAGAACTTCGGGAGCGCCGTCGCCGCCAGGGATGGCGAGATGCTGATCGGCCAACCGATCAACGAGTACGCCCTCGGCATGGTGCACGTCTATCGACGCGCGGCCGACGGCAGCTGGAAGCACGCCACGGAGCTCTCGGCAGCCGACGGCACGCCGCTCGATCGCTTCGGCCGGAGTCTCTCGGTGGACGGCAACCGCCTCCTGGTCGGCTCCACCTCGATCGACGAATCGCGCGGCGCCGCCTACGTCTTCGAGCGCAATGCCTCCGGACAATGGAGCCAGGTCGCCAAGCTGGTGGCCGAGGGCTCCGTCGCCGGCGAGTCCTGGGGCCGCAAGGTGCTGCTCCAGGGCGACGTCGCGTACGTCGCGGCCTGGGGCGGCAACGGGAGTCGCGGCAGCATCGCCGTCTTCCAGCGCGAGGCCAACGGCAGCTGGACCCAACGGGGATCGGTCGGCGCGGGCGACCTCGAGCCGCGCGACTTCTTCAGCTCGGCGATGGACGTGCGCGGCAACCTGATGGTGGTCGGCGCGATGCAGAAGGACTCCGCGCGCGGCACCGCCTACCTCTTCCGGAAGGACGCCTCCGGCGCCTGGAAAGAAGAGGCCAAGATCATCGGCCGCGGCCTGGTGCGGAACAACCAGTTCGGCTCGGAGGTGATGATCGTCGAGGACGGCCTGGTCCTGGTCGCGGCGCCCGGCGCCGACTTCAACACCGGCGCCGTCTTCGCCTTCCGCTACAACGATGGCACCTGGACCGAGGTCGCCAGACTCGGGCCCCTCGACGGCGCCCGGCAGGCTCGCTTCGGCGCCACCCTCACCGCCGTCGGCAACGAAGTCTGGGTCGGCGCGCCCGGCGCCGACCAAAGCGGCGCGATCTACCGACTGGCGCGCGGCCCCGACGGCCGGCCGACCAGCGCCACCAAGCTGACCAACCCCGCGGCCGAGCGGGGCGACGCCCTCGGCGCCGCGGTCGCCCTCGCCGGTGACGTCGCCGTGCTCGGCCTCCCCGGCGACGACTTCGGCGCCGGCACCGCGCTGATCGTCGATCGCGCCGGCGGCTTCGTGAAGGGCCCCAAGATCTGGGCGGAGGACAAGGGACTCGAGGCGCTGACCGGCGCGAAACAAGAGTGCGGCACCAGCCACAAGGTGGCGACCTTCGACTGCAGCGACGTCGACCTGCTCTCCTTCCTCCCGATCAAGTCGCTCGGCGGGGCGCGCGGCGTCTCGCTCAACGACGTCTGGGGCTGGACCGATCCCTTGAGCGGTCGCGAATACGCGCTGGTCGGCCGGATCGACGGCACCTCGTTCGTCGACGTCACCGACCCGGGGAACCCGAAGTACCTGGGCGACCTGCCCAAGACCGAGGCGTCGCCGGCCTCGGCCTGGCGCGACATCAAGGTGTACAAGGACCACGCCTTCATCGTCGCCGACGGCGCCCAGCACCACGGGATGCAGGTGTTCGACCTGGCCCATCTGCGCGGTGTCCGCACCCCACAGACCTTCAAGCCCGACGCCTGGTACGACCAGATCGCGAGCGCCCACAACATCGTGATCGACACCGCCAACGGATTCGCCTTCGCGGTCGGCGGCAGCTCCGGCGGCGAGACCTGCGGCGGCGCGCTCCACATGATCGACATCCGCGAGCCGAAGAGCCCGAAGTTCGCCGGCTGCTTCGCCGACAAGAGCACCGGCAACCAGCGGACCGGATACACCCACGACGCCCAGTGCGTCGCCTATCACGGCCCCGACGCGTCCTACGCCGGCCGGCAAATCTGCTTCAACGCCTCCGAGACGGCCATCGGGATCGCCGACGTCACCGACAAGGCCACGCCCAAGGCCATCTCCCACGCGAGCTATCCCAACGTGGCCTACACCCACCAGGGCTGGCTCACCGAGGACCAGCGGTTCTTCTACGTCAACGACGAGGGCGACGAGGCCTCCGGCAAGGTGGCCGGCACCCGGACCTTGATCTGGGACGTCACCGACCTCGACGATCCCGTGCTCGCCGGCGAGTACGTCTCGGAGAACAAGGCGATCGACCACAACCTGTACGTGAAGGACAACTTCATGTACCAGTCGAACTACACCAGCGGCCTGCGGATCTTCGACGTGAGCGATCCGAAGAACCCGCGTCCGGTGGGCTTCTTCGATACCCGACCGGTCGGCGGCGACGATCCGACGTTCGCCGGATCCTGGAGCAACTACCCGTTCTTCAAGAGTGGGACCATCGTGGTGACCAGCATCTCGGAGGGACTGTTCCTGCTCAAGCGGGCCGACCGACCGCTCATTCCCTGACCGATCGGCACCTCGGCGCCGGCGCGGCTAGCCGCCCCCGGTGCCGAGCGCCGGCGGGTCGGTGGCCAGCCGATCGGCGATCGCGGCCACCGATTCCTCCCGCTGCCACGCCCACCGGAGGATCGTGAGCTCGCCGCGGAGAGTCCGGCGCTCCTCCTCCTCGTGGAGCGCCATCTCCAGCGCGAGCCGCGCCTCCGGGTGCACCGAGGTGAGGGTGCGCTCCTGGCTCTCGAACACCGGCCGGACATAGCGCGAGCGGGCGAAGCTGTGGAGCGCTCGCTCCGAGCCACCCACCGCCTCGAGCCATCGCACCGCCTCGTTGACCCCTTCGCGGGTGCCACCGGCCGGGTTCAGGTGCGGGAGAATCCGCGCGGCCGCCATCCGCCCGTCGTGACCGGTGAGCAGCGCCCTCGGCCCAACCACGGTCTCCTCGATCCGCGCGCCACGCGGCGCGTCCTCGGCCGAGCAGCCGACCCACATCGCCCACTGGTCGTCCTCGTCCTCGGCCCGGATCAGCTCCGCCTGGTCCACCTGCTCGTGGGTCAGGTCCAACGCGTCACCCGTGGTGAGCGGGAGACTGAGCGCGGTCTGACGCCTGAGCCGGGCGTAGGCCACCGCTGCCCCGCCATAGAGCAACCCCAGGCCGGTGCCGAGCCCGAGGGCGACCAGCGGCGTGGCCAGCAGCAGCCCCGTGGGACCGAGCCTCGGAACGAAGCGGCGCACCAGCGCACGACGGCGGCGGCGCAGTAGCTCGTTGCCGTAACGCCAGGCCGCGAATTCGGGCAGGATCGGCCTCCCGATCCGGACCAGGTCGAGGCCGCTCCGCAGGCGGGCCAGGCCGATCTGATCCGTCTGGAGCCGGAGGTGGGTGGCCCGGAACGCCTTCTCGCAGGCCTCGATCGCCTCCCAGCGCTCGTCGATCGGCGTGAGGTTCCAGCGGCCGCACGCGGGACAGACCACCCAGAGCCGGCCCTTCGACTCGTCGAAGGCCAGGCGCCGCCCGACGGGAAGCTGCTCGATCTCGTCGTTGGTGCCGAGGGAGTAGTCACAGAAGAAACATGCGGCGAGCATCGGGCCCCGCGGAAAACGTGCTATCCGCTAAGGTCGGAGATCGCTCGGGCTGACGCAACCCGTCAGGGACGCACGCCCGAAGCCACCACGAACTCGCCGGGAATCCGATAGCCCTCGCCGTCTCGGTGGGCCTCGATGGAGGCGAGATACTCGGCGTGAGCCGAGTCGCGGGTCGGCTCGTCGAATCGGGAATACGCGAGCGCCACCGGTCCGCCCGCGAAGGCCGCGCCGAGGGCGTCGACGGGGCTCGAATACTCGAGCACGGCGCCGATCCGCTCGGCTCTGATCGAGCCGAAGCCCGCCGTCTCGAGCGTCAGGGCGAGAGTGTCGCCCGTGCCCAATTGGAAGAAGAGGGGGCAGACCTCGCTCGCGACCCTCGCCTCCACGATTGGAAACACTTCCGCCCAGCCACAGCGCTTGCGCTCGCCCCAGACCGCCAGGGAGACCCGCCCGCCCGGCCTGAGGACCCGGAACAACTCGCGGCAGGCTTGGAGCGGATCGGGACAGTAGAGGATTCCCAGCGCCGAGACGGCGACGTCGAAGCTGGCGTCCGGCAGGTCGAGCGCCTCCGCGTCCATCCGCTCGAAGTGGACCGAGTCGAGCCGGCGGAGCATCGCCTGCTCGCGCGCCGCCACCACCATCCGCTCCGAGAGGTCGGTCCCGACCACCGCGCCCGCCGGTCCGACCCTGAGCGCCGCGTCGAGGGTGACGAGCCCTGTCCCGCAGGCTACGTCGAGCACTCGCTCCCCGGGGGCCAACGCGGCGGCGCGGAGCATCGCCCCGCGGGCGGGCGCGAGCTGCGCCGTCCAGTAGCGCTCGTAGTGGTCAGCCGCCTTGTCCCAGCCGTAGCGCTGAACCCGCCGCTGGAGCCGCGCATCCATGGTCGGTCAGCCCCCCGTCGAGGTCAGCTCGAGCTCCGTGCTCACCGGCATCGGCCGGCGGAAGAGATCGAGATAGGGGCTGTACCGGTTGGCCGTCTCCACCATCCGCTCGACCTCGGCGCGCGGGCTCGGGCTCGTGATGGCCACCTTGCAGCGCACTTCCGCGTAGCTCGGCGGGTCCTCGCTCAATCCGTACTGGCCTCGGGCGTCGTAGTCGGCCTCGACCGAGACCTCGAGCGACTGCAGCACCACGCCCATCCGCGCCGCCCACATCGCGTAGCCGATGGTGAGACAAGAGGCGAGCGCCGCCCGTCCGAAAACCCCAGGATCGGGACCAGTCCCCTTGCCGCCGTGACGATCGGACATGTCGGCGGCGAGCCGCCAGCGGCCGTCCGAGACCTCGCAGGCGAGGCCGCCTCTCAATCTGGCTCGGGTCACCGCGGTGCCCCGGCCGAGCGTGGGCCTCAGCTCCATGGCCTGGATGCCGCGGCCAATCGCGGTCTTGATCCGCTCGACTGGGTTCATGTGGGCCTCCATGACACGAATTGCGGAATTCCCGCCCAACAGACGACCACGATGCGTCAAAACTCAGTCATCCGCCATTTGACAATTATTTTTGTCTAGAGTATTATGACTTCCATGAACGCAGATGCCGCGGTCCGACTGGTTTCCAAACCCGACCAGGCGGCCTCGATGCTCAACCCGATGCGCCAAAGGCTGCTCCGGGAGCTGACCGAGCCCGACTCGGCGGCCGGAGTCGCCCGACGCATCGGGGCCCCGCGTCAGCTGGTCAACTACCACCTTCGCCTGCTCGAGCGCGAGGGCCTGGTGGAGCAGGTCGGCGAGCGCAAGCGCCGCAACTGCACCGAGCGGCTGGTGCGGTCGGTGGCCAAGTCGTACCTGATCGATCCGGCCGCCCTCGGCGCGCTGGCGGCCGATCCGGCCCTGGTTCGGGACCGCGCCTCGAGCACCTACCTGGTGGCGAGCGCCGCGCGACAGATCCAGGAGCTGGCGGCGCTCCAGGCCGGGGCGGTCGCTCTGGGCCGCGAGGTGCCCACGCTCACCATGCAGTCCGAAATCCGCTTCGCGTCGCCCGAAGCGCAGAACCGTTTCGCCGAAGAGCTGGCGAACACCGTGGCCACGCTGGTCGCTCGGTACCACGACGAGGCGGCGCCGGAGGGCCGCTCGTTTCGGCTGCTGATCGGCTCCTGGCCTGCCCCTCCCAGCGACCTACGAAGCGAGCGGAGCGACGATGACTGACCCAGATCGATCGGCGGGCCGAACCGTCGAGCGCACCCTGACCCTGGCGGCGCCGAAGGACGCGGTCTGGCGAGCGCTGACCGACGCCAACGAGCTCACTCGCTGGTTTCCCCTGGAGGCGAAGGTCGATCCCGGCGTCGGCGGCACGATGTGGATGAGCTGGGGCGACCTCTACGCCGCCGAGTCCACGATCCAGATCTGGGAGCCCGGGCGTCACCTGCGGACCGCGTTCCCCAACCACGAGCCCTATCACATGGCCACCGATTACTACCTCCAGGGCGAGGGTGGCACGACGGTGCTTCGGGTGGTCACCTCCGGCTTCGGCCGGGGCGCCGACTGGGACCGGATGTACGGCGGAGTGCAGCGGGGCTGGGACTTCGAGCTCGCGGGTCTCCGGCTCTACCTGGAGGGCCACCGGGGCCAGGACCGTCGCGTCGCCCTCGCCCGGCGACCGCTGCCGGGAACGGCCGGCGAGCTCTGGCCAGCGCTCTTCGGCGCCGACGGGCCGCTCTCGATCTCGCCCGCCCCGCCCGCGGAGGGCGCGGCGGTCCAGCTGGCGATCGACGCCGGCGACCGGATCACCGGTCGGCTCATCGTCTGGGATCCGCCCTATCAGGTCGCCCTCGTCGCGGAGAGCCTGAATCACGCCCTGCTCCGGCTGGAGCTCGAAGCCCACACGACTGAGGTCCACGCGATGCTCTGGGTCTCGACCTACGACCTCCCGGTCGCCCAGGTCGAGGCCCTCACCGCCCGATTCAGCCGGGTCCTGGACGGACTGGCCCGGCGGGTCGGGACTGCCTGACCTACCAACCCAATTCGGAGTCGAAGACCATGCCCGACATCCTCCATCGCTTCACCGTCGCCGCGCCGCCCGAGCGGGTCGCCGAGATGCTGCTCACCCCCGAAGGCCTGAACGCCTGGTGGACCGAAACCGCTCGGGGCCGGGCAGCGCGGGGCGCCCGCTACGACTTCGGGTTCGGCCCGGAGTATCAGTGGGCCGGAACCCTGGTCGAGCTCGAGCCGGGCCGGAAGGTGGTCTGGGAGATGGTCGACGCGGACGACGACTGGCGCGGCACCCGGGTGGGATGCACGCTCGAGCCGAGCGGCGCAGGAACCACGGTCGACTTCTTCCACACCGGCTGGCGGGAGCCCAACGATCACTACCGGCGCAGCAGCTACTGCTGGGCGATGTACCTCCGGTTGCTCAAGCGGCACATCGAGGCCGGAGAGCTGGTGCCCTACGAGCGGCGCTACGCGGCCTGAGGCCGGAGCCCGGCCGGTGGACGAGTGACCCGGGGGGCCTAGATTACCCCCAGGCCCAACCCATTCCGGAGCTTCCATGATCCCGCCGTTCACCCGCGGGCGCCGACCGGCCGGCGCGTCGCTGCTCCTCGTCCTCGTCGCCGCGGTGCCGGGTCGCCAGGCGGTCGCCCAATCGGCGGCCGCCGCCGGCATGACGGTGGATCAGGTAATTCAGGCCGAGCGCTTCGTCCGCCCGCCCGTCGGCGTCGCTGAGGCGGTGCTGGCGCCGCGGTACCTGAACGTCACGCTGTCCGATCCCAGCCCCGATCGGCGCTGGTTCCTGAACGAGATCGGCGACGGGCCGGTCAAGATGGACGTCTTCTCGAGGCCCTTCCACGAGCTCGGCGGCCTGTTCATCGACTACCGGGCCAATCGGAACCGTACCCTGACCATTCGCAACAGCGCCGGGCTCGAGCTGATCTCGGGCACCGACGGCGCCAGGGTTCCGGTGCAGATCCCCGACGGCCTCCGGATCTCCAACCCCGAGTGGAGCCCGGATGGCAAGAGCGTGGCCTTCTTCGGTCACACGCCCGACGCCACTCACCTCTGGGTCGCGGACGCGGCGACGGGCCGGGCGCGCCAGGTGACCCGGACCGCGGTGCTGGCGACGCTCGACACGGACTTCGAGTGGATGCCCGACGGCAAGGCGCTCGTGACGGTGTTGATCCCCGAGGGTCGGAGCCCGATGCCGGTCGACGAGGCGGTGCCGGCGGGTCCCCAGGTCAAGCTGGCCGAGGAGTCCGACAAGAATCACCTGCGCACCTACGCCAGCCTGATGGCGACGCCGCACGACAAGGCGCTGCTCGAGTGGCACGTCACCGGCCAGCTCGCCGCCGTCGACGTCCAGAGCCGACGGGCGCGGCCGATCGGCGCGCCGACCATGGTCCAGTCGTTCCAGGTCTCGCCGGACGGGATGTACGTGCGCGTCACCCGGATGACCAAGCCGTTCAGCTACGTCGTCCCCGTCAACAACTTCGGCACGATCGAAGAGGTCTGGGGCATGGACGGGACCATGCTGGTCACGCTGAACGAGGAACCGCTCAATCTTGGCGTGGACACCAGCCGGACGCCGACCGCGCCCGGCGTGGGCGGCAGCGACGGCGCCCAGGCCGGACCGCGGGAAATCGCCTGGCGGCCCGACGGCCAAGGGCTCACCTTCCTGCTGCAGGAGGCGGCCAAGCCGGGTGACAGCACCGCGCGCGACGATTCGGACCCGAACAACCGGCGCAACCGGCGCAAGGATCGGGTGATGAGCTGGGTGGCGCCGTTCGACAGCGCGCACCTGACCTCGATCTACGAGAACGAGAATCGTCTCTCCGGGCATCGCTACTCGGCCGACGGCTCGGTGCTCTTCGCGAGCGAGCGGACCGGCCAGAGCACCCATCAGTTCGCCGTGAAGCTGAGCGATCCCTCGAAGAAGCACACCCTCGCCCGCTACCGGGCGGACGACGTCTATGCCAATCCCGGCTCGCTGGTGAACGCGGACGGCACCATGCCGGCGGGCTTCGGCTTTTTCGGCTTCCGCTTCCGCCGAGGCGGCGGCGCCGACGAGGCCGTGGCCCTCTCGAGCGACGGCGCCGCGTATCTCTACGGCACCCAGTACGACAAGAACCCGCTCGCGGTCGGGCCCCGCACCTTCATCGACAAGGTGACCATCGAAGACGGCCACAAGACCCGGCTCTTCGAGAGCGACAACGACGGGGTCTACGAGCGGGTGCTCGCCTACCAGGACCTCGAGGCCAAGCAGCTCTATCTCTCGCGCGAAGGCACCAGGACGGTGCCGCAGTCGTATCGGAGCGACGCCGGGAGGCTGACCCAGCTGACCCAGAACCAGGATTACACGCCGGACCTGACCGCCGCGCCGCGCGAGAGCTTCGTGGTCGAGCGCCCCGACGGCTTCAAGTTCAAGGTCGACGTGACCCTGCCACCGAACTATCAGCCGGGCACCAAGCTGCCGGCGATGTTCTGGTTCTACCCGCGGGAGTACGCGGGTCAGGAGGAGTACGACCGCGGGGCGCGGACCTTCAACAGGAACGCCTTCCCGAACTTCGGCACCCGCTCGATCGAATACCTGGTTCGGCTCGGCTACGCCGTGGTCGAGCCCGACTCGCCGATCATCGGCGAGAACCGGCTCTACAACAACAACTACGAGAACGACCTCCGCAACAACCTGGCGACGGTGATCGACTCGGTCGAGGCCCGGGGTCTGGTCGACCGGAGCAGGATCGCCATCGGCGGCCACAGCTACGGCGCCTTCTCGACCGTGAACGCGATGGTGCACACCCCGTTCTTCAAGGCCGGCATCGCGGGCGACGGCAACTACAATCGCACACTCACCCCGCTCAACTTCCAGAACGAGCGCCGCGATCTCTGGGAAGCCCGCGAGACCTATCTCGCGATGTCGCCCCTGCTCCACGCGAACAACCTGACCGGCGCCCTGCTCATGTATCACGGCCTCGGCGATCAGAACGTCGGCACCCATCCGAGCCACTCCCCGCGGCTCTTCCACGCATTGAACGGGCTGGGCAAGACCACCTCGATGTACCTCTACCCCTTCGAGGACCACGGGCCCGCAACCGAGGAGACCCTGCTCGACCTCTGGGCGCGGTGGTCGGCTTGGCTCGACAAGTACGTCAAGCACGCCGGATCGAAGGACAAGAAGTCGAGCCCGGTCAGCGAGCCGTGATGGGCGTGAGTCGCGTGGAGCCGTCGCGCGGCTCCCGATCGCGGGGCGAAGGCCCGGCGGCGAGACGCCGCCGGGCTTTTCGCTTGGACCCAGATTCGAAGGAGGGCGAATGACGCCGGCTGGCTATTCCGGCACGCCCCTGGCCCGCAAACTGGGCTTCAAGGCAGGCATGAAGGTCTGGACCAGCGGCATGCCCGGAACCGTCAGGGCGGAGATCCACTCGAGCGAGCCGAAACTGACCTGGGCCGCGCGAGCGGCACCCGGTCTCGCGGCGGCGCACCTCTTCGTCATGAAGCGGTCGGAGCTCAGGACCCGGTTGCTCTCGCTCCGCAAGGCCATCGCGCCGGACGGGATGATCTGGGTCTCCTGGCCCAAGAAGAGCTCCGGCGTGCCGAGCGAGATCACCGAGGACACCGTTCGCGAGCTGGCCCTGCCGATCGGTCTCGTCGACGTCAAGGTCTGCGCGGTCGACGAGACCTGGTCGGGACTCAAGCTGGTGATCCGCAAGGAGCTCCGCTCCTGATCACGGCCGGCGAATCGGTCGCCCCGCCAGCGACCCCGTGAGCTCTCCATCCTCGAGCGCGAACCTGCCGCTCACCAGCACATGCACCGTGCCACGGGAGCGGAGCCTCGGATTCTCGTAGGTGGCGCGATCCTCGATCTTCCCGGGATCGAGCACCACGATGTCCGCGACCAGGCCTTCGCGCAGGTACCCACGGTCTGGCAGCCGCAGAAAGTCCGCCGCGAGCCCCGTCATCCCCCGGATCGCGAACGGCATCGATAGCACCGGCTGATCGAGCACGAAAAGCCTGAGCTTGCGAGTGAAGGCGCCGAAGACCCGGGGATGGGTGACGCCCTGATCGGGCGCCGGCGTCCGACCGTCGGTGCAGGTCATCATCCAGGGGCTCTGGGCGAGGAACCTGGTGTTGTCGATGTCGTAGAGGTCGAGGTTCATCACGGCCGCGTTGTCGGTCGAGAGGATCCGGCGGACCGTGGCTGGCACCGGCAGCGTCCAGGCCTCGGCCACCTGCGCCAGGGTTCGACCGTTGAGCTCGGGGCGCGGGTCGGCGAAGAGCAGCTTCTCCGCGCCGCCTCGAATCGCCAGCATCTCCGTCGTTTCCCGATCGAGCAGGCGGGCGGTGTCCGGGTCGGCGAAGCGACGCCGCATCGCGCTGTCGCCGCCCGCCGCGGCCCAATCGGGCACGGCGTACGATCGAAGGTTGGACTGGGTGGCGGTGTAGGGGTGCTGGGCGGCCCAGACCTCGACGCCTCGGGCTCGCGCTTCCTCCACCAGCTTCGCGCCTTCCGGGGCTCGGCCGTAGTTGCGGGCGCCCTGCGGATTGAAGTGGCTGAAGATCACTCGGGTGCCGGACTCCTCGCCGATCCGGATTCCCTCCGCGGTCGAGGCGAGATAGCCGATGCCCGGATACGCGGCGCCGAGATCACGGTCGTGGGTCTCGTAGATCCCGCCGTACGGGGCCGCCACTCGGGCGATCTCGATCACCTCTTCGGTCGTGGCGTAGGTCCCGGGCGTGTAGAAGAGGCCGGAGGAGAGCCCGAACGCGCCGGCCTCCATCGCCTTCCGGACCAGCGCCCTCATGGAGTCGAGCTCCACGCTGGTCGGCACTCTGGCCGCCATGCCCATCACCCGGCGACGGACCGTCCCGTGGCCGACGTAGGTGAGGGCGTTGACGCCGATCCCGCTTCGCTCGAAGCCGGCGAAGAGGCTGTCGACCTCGACCGATCCCCCACCGTCGACGCCGATCGCCACGGTGGTGATGCCCTGGGTCAGGAACGGCTTGGCGTCCTTGCCCCAGTCTTCCTCGAGCTCCGCGTGGCTGTGCATGTCGATGAAGCCCGGCGCCACCAGAAGCCCGTCGACCCGCACGGTGTCGCGCGCCCGCACCCCGCTCCTGGCCGCCGCCCCGACGAACACGATTCGATCTCCGCGAACCGCGATGTCCGCCTGACGGGCCTCACTGCCCGTGCCGTCGAGCACCGAACCGCCCAGCAGCAGCAGGTCGGCGGCAGGCGCGGCGCGGCAGGCGAGGATGCTCACGAACGTGGCGACCCACAGGGAGCTTCGCGTCATCGGTGCCTTTCTTCGTCGCTGGTTCGAGAAGCGCGGGCGTGGCCGCGTGGGGTCGGAAGCTAGCGCCGAGGGAGGCCGCACGCCGACCGTAGGCTAGGACGATCGTATCGGAACGATGCGATCGCATTGGACCGTTATGGCACAGGGTCGTCGCCCCGTCGAGTCCGCCGCACCTACGTCGTTGGATGACTGGGACTTGCCACGACGCAGAAAACCGGTCTCATCGGTCCGCGGATTGCGCTCCCAGTCGCCGCCTCATTGGCCAGGATTCCGCGCACGTGAAGCACACCGCATCCGCGAAGCCCGTCGTCGCAGTGCTCAGGCTCGGTCGATTGGAAGCAGCCGGCTGGGGCGGGATTGCCCAGGAGCTCGGCCTCCCGCTCGTAGAGACCGACTCCGTAGCGGAGTGGCTGGACTCGGGCCCCGCGGCGGTGCGGCTGATCGCGAGCGGCGTCACCGAGCTCAGGGCGGTCGACACCCTCCGCTCTGGTTCTCTGGGCGGCGTCATGCCGGCGGTGGTTGGCTCCGACCCCGGTCATCGCACGGCTGTCGCCCTACTCTCAGCCGGCGCCACCGAGTACTTCGTCTTGCCACAGGACGGCGAGCTGCTTCTCGCCTGGATCCGAGCGCAGGCGAGCCGGTTCGGCGACCGAACGGTTTCCGAGGCCCCGCTCGACCAGGGTGCGGCCGGATCGCGGGACGACGGCCCCCCCGGCGCCGGCCCCCCGGTCGGCGTGCTGCCCTTCCCGGCCACCATGCGGGAGATCACCCAGCGCGCCGCGAGCGCGATGGTCGAGCGGTGCCGCGGCAACAAGAGCGAGGCGGCGCGTCGACTCGCGATCTCGCGGACTCGCCTGCTCCGGCTGCTCGCCGCCGGGGCCCGGCGCGAGACCCCGGCCCCAGAGTACGAAGCGCCCGACCACTGGCGGTCGGGCGCTCTCCCATGATGGAGCGGCGCGCAGTCAGGACCCGGGAAAACCCAGAATGGCGCCGGATACCGGGCTCGCTCGGAGCGAGATGCCAAGCTCCTCGCTGAAATCGAGCTGCCCCCGGTTGTTGCCGACCTGAGGGTGGAACACGCCTTCCAGCAGCACTTTGAAGGCCGCGATGGTGCACTGCACGGTCGCTCCGCCGCCGACGTTGGGGCAGGGACCGCCCGCCCCGATGGCGAGCTCCGGAATGCCCGCCTTGCCGCTGGTCGCGACCCAAGTCTGCTCGGCAACGAGGTCACGCCACGCGGCCCACGCGAGCTGCCGGACATCGACCCGGCGCTCGAGCGGCATGGTCGGATGCACCAGCGCCGTGCTGTCCGACACCGTGGCGAGATACAGGACGGCTTCCGGACGGCCCTCGCCGCGGACCGCGACCAGCGTCCGGAGTCGAATTGCCTCGGCGCCCGCTCGCGCATGGGTCACGACGTGCACGAACGCGCGGTACCGGGTCGGCACGCCATCGAAGGCGACGTCGACCACGGTGGGCCGAATGCCCAGCCGGAACGCCAGCGCGGCCGCGCTGTACGCCGAGCCCGCGTCCGCGTCACCGCTCTGGTTCGCCTCCCAGGCCAGGCTCTCGAGCACGGCGACGAACTGGTCGTCCGCGGTCGGTTCGGTCGTGGCGTCGCTGCACCCGACCATGCCCGCCAAGGCCAGCCCCATCGCGAGGTGGCGCAAGTACTTGGTAGTCATCATGCTGCCCTCGAGCTGCTCTCCATCGCCCGGGTGACACGCCGAGCCGCCGGCCCCCCTGACCTTTCCGGCGGAGGCTCAGCCCCGATAGATCGCCAAGCGCTTGCGGATTGCCTTGAGAGCGCGGCCCATCAGCGTCTCCACCGTCTTGACCGAGATGCCCAGCGTCTCCGCGATCTCGGGGTAGGTGAGCCCTTGGTTGCGGCTCAGCCCAAAGACCTCCCGGCTCCGCGGCGGCAGCGCGTCGATCGCCACCCGCACTGCCGCGGCGACCTCCGACTCCTCGGCCTGCTGGTCGGCCGGCGGCGCGTCGGGCCCTCCTTCCGCGGCTTTGCGGGTCTGGAAATCCGAGACCAGGCGCTGGTGCCGCAGGAAGTTGAGCCCACGGTTCCGAACCGACCGATAGAGATAAGCGACCAGGTTGTCAGGCGTGCTGACCCGGTCTCGCTGGGTCCAGAGAGCGACGAAGACCTCCTGGACCACGTCCTCGGCCGCGTCCTGCGATCCCACCAGGCCGCGGGCATACTCGGCGAGCCGCGGGTAGTTGGCACGGAAGACCTCCTCGAACGCCTCGGGCTGGCCGGCCCGCAGGCGGGCGGCCAGGCTCCGGCCTGGAGGAGGCTCTTGGCTCATTCGTCGTTCCCTGGGGCGAGGGAACGACTAATATGGTAGAGTTTCCGGACCAGGTCAGGGTGCGGCCCCGTTCCGGTGTCGGACTAGCGAACCCTATTGGCAAACTTCGACATGCGTGAGTTGGACGACGAGCTGCTGGCACGGTATCTGGCGGACGAGGCCACGGCTGGCGAGCGGGCCCAGGTAGCGCAATGGGCCGCTTCCGATCCGGCCCATGCGGCCGAGCTCGCCCAGCTCCAGACCGTCTGGGCCGAGCGGCCAGCTCCCCGAAGCTGGGACGTGGACGCCGCCTGGCTCAGGGTCCAGAGCCGACTGGGCGAACCGGGCTACGGTCCGCCCAAGGTCATTCCCATCGAGCGGCCCCGCCGGGCCTGGGTTCCCTACGCCGCCGCCGCCGTGGTCCTGATCGGCGCCTTCGGCCTGCTGGCGAGAACTCCGGTGGGACCGACGGTGATCGCCACCGAGGTCGGGATCCAGCAGACGGTCAAGCTTCCCGACGGGTCCCGGGTCATCCTCGCCCCAGCCACCCGGATCGAGTACTCCGCCGACTTCGGCAGAACCGACCGCGAGGTTCGGCTCGAGGGACGGGCGCTCTTCCGGGTCGAGCACGACGAGGCCCGGCCTTTCCGGGTCAAGATCCGTAACGCGATGATCGAGGATCTCGGCACCGAGTTCGAGGTCCTGGCCCCGGCCGCCGGAGCGATTCAGGTGGCGGTGGTGGAAGGCGCGGTGGCGGTGAAGCCCGCCCGTACGGCCGACAGCGTGATCATGCTCGGGCCCCGCGACGTGGTGCGGCTGGCGTTCGATGGCCATTCGGCGCTCCGGCACGAGGCGCCCGTGGCCGAGATGGTGCGGTGGCGCGAAGGCACCCTCAAGTTCGACGAAACGCCGCTCGGCGAGATGCTCGGTGAGCTGAGCCGGTGGTTCCGGACCGAGTTCAAGCTCGGCGATCCGAACCAGGCCGAGCGCCGGATGAACGTGACCTTCGAGACCCGCGACTTCGAGGGTGCGCTGGCCATCCTCGAGACGATGAACATGCACGTCGAGCGGACCGAGAGCTCGGTCATGGTGACGCCGAGGCCGCAGTGACGCGGAGCCGGCGGGCCGCCGTCCTCATCGCGATCGGGCTGTTGGTCGCGACCGTGCCGCTCGCCGCGCAGACGCCGAGCTCCGGCGCCGATCCGCTCGGCCGGCGAATCTCGGTCAGCTTCGAATCCACCGACCTCGCGACCGCGCTGGCGAGGCTTCGGACCATCCACGGCGTGCCGCTCGCCTACGCGAGCGACCTGATACCGGCCCGCCCCGTGTCGCTCGCCGTCACGGCCCAGCCGGTCGGGACGATTCTCGGTCAGCTGCTTGCAGGCACCGACCTGACGGTGATCCCCACAGCGGGTGCGCTGGTGCTGGCCCGGGCCGCGGCCGGTGACGGTGGCCGCGCGGTGCCCCTCGCCGTCGCCACCGGGGTCCAGCGCCTCGATCAGATCGTCGTGATGGGCACGCCCGTGCAAGGCGCGCCCGAGCGCGAGCAGCCCAACGCGGTGAGCGTCGTGCGAGCCGAGGACCTCCAGGCGTACCACTATACCCGGACCGCCGACCTGATCCGCACCGCGCTGCCGGGTGTTGTGCTCTGGGACCGCGGGCCGAGCGGCCCCCCGGCCGAGATCGCCTCGGTGCGCGGCGCGAGCTCGTTCACGGCCCGGGGCATCAAGACGTACGTCGACGGCGTCGAGCTCGCCACTCCGACACTGTTCACCCTGATCGATCCGCGGAGCATCGAGCGGATCGAGGTCATCCGGGGCCCGCAGGGCGCGGCGCTCTACGGCTCCGACGCCATCAACGGCGTGGTCCACATCACCACCCGCAAGGGCCACATCGGCGGCGCGCCCGAGCTCCGGGCCTGGGCCTCGGCGTCGGCCGGCCCATTCGATCGGGCCTCGCTTGCCTCCACCTTTGTGCGGCAGTCCCATGCCGGCGCCGCGGAGTGGGGTGGGGCCTCGGCGTCGTTCCTTGCAGGCGGCAATCTCGATCGAGTCGGCACGACCGGTGCGGCGCCCAACACCAGGAGCTGGGGCGTCCAGGGCGGCGGCCAGCTGGTGGTCGGCTCGCTGCTACTGCGGGCATCCGCACGCGCCACCGCGTACGACTTCATGGAAGAGCGGGCGACGCTGGGCAACGTCGCCTTCCCGGCGTACGACTCCACCATTCCATCCGCCGTCGACGCGGCGACCATCGGGATCACCGCCATCCACCAGACCAACGACCACTGGGTCCAGACCCTGGTGTTGGGCTACGATCGCGCTCGCGGCGCGCTCGGCACGGGGGTGAGCCCGCTGGCCACGCTCCATCAGCCGCTCGGCGCCACCCACGAGCTCGCCTCGCGGGCGTCGCTCCGCTTTTCGTCGGCGCTTGACTTCGAGGCTCGGGGGGCGCGGGTCACCGGCACCGTCGGCTTCGAGCACGCCAACCTGGATCGCGCTCGCGGCAGCTGGGAGACCACGGATCGCCCCCGCTACACCAGGCTCTACGGCGACGTGGTCAACAACACCGGCACCTTCCTCCAGGGCAAGGCGGCGATCGGCTCGCTGGTCCTGAGCGCGGGCGCGCGGACCGAGTGGAACTCGAGCTTCGGCCCCGATTTCGGGATCGCCCTCGCGTCGAGCCTGGGCGCCTCGTGGGCCAGACCGATCGGCGAGACGGGCACCCTCCGCTTCCGAGCGGGCTGGGGACGGGGCATTCGACCGCCCGAGCCCGGGATGAGCCGGGGCATGGCCTCCGCCTTCCTCCGCCAGGAGCCCAACGAGACGCTGGCCCCGGAGGTCCAGGCCGGCGTCGAGCTCGGGGTCGACGTGTTCGGCGGCTCGGGCACCTTCGCTCGCCTCACCCTGTTCGATCAGCGCGCCACCGACCTGATCCAGTCGGTGATCTTCCCGTCCGCCCCAGGGACTCAGCGGAGCTACCAGTATCAGAACGTCGGCGCGATCCGGAATCGCGGCATCGAGATCGAGACCGGCTTCGAGAGCGAGGCCTTCGGCGCCAACCTGCAGCTCTATCACACCAGCAGCCGGATCGAACGGCTCTCCCGCACCTACTCGGGCTACCTGAGCGTCGGCGACCCGCTGCCCGAGATCCCGAGCACCGTGGGTGCCGCCCGGATCCACTTCCGTGACGGCCCGGTCTTCCTCTCCTTCGGCACCTCGTTCATCGGACCCTGGACCGGCTACGACTGGGCCGAGCTGGCGCGCGTGGCCGCCAGCCTCTCCGAGGCCCGGCCCGCCGTGTCGGACTACCTGATCAGCTACCCGGCGGTGGTGAAGCCCTATTTCATGGCGTCGTTCCAGGCCAAGCGTCTCGTCGACATCTTCTTCACCATCGACAACGTCACCAACAGCGGGCACTTCGAGCGCCACAACGGCAATCCGCCCGCCGGGCGGAGCGTGCTCTTCGGGCTCGAGTTCCGGCCCTGACCAAGACGACACGCCCGGGCCATGAGGCCCGGGCGCGTCGTCTCGTTCCAGCGAATGGAGCCCGGCTCAGGTGGCCGGGCTCTGCTTGTCCCAACGCTTGAACCAGTGTCGCAGGTAGGCCTGGGTGCGGAGGAAGTTCGACGGCTTCGAGCTGGTCCCGTGCCATTCCTCGTTGAAGCGGACCATGGCGGTCGGCACCTTCCGGTACTTGAGCGCCATGTAGAACTCCTCGGTCTGCGGAATCGGAGTTCTGAGGTCCTTCACGCCCGTCATCAGCATCGTCGGGGTGGTCACGCTGCCCACGTACATCAGCGAGGAGCGGCGGAGGTGCTCGCTCGGATCCTCCCAGGGCAGCTTCTCGAAGTTCCGGTACCAGGACGCCCCGTCGGTGGTGCCGACGAAGCTCAGCCAGTTGGTCACCGGGCAGTTGGCGGAGGCGGCCGCGAAGCGAGTGGTGTGGCCCACGATCCACGAGGTCAGCACCCCGCCCCCGCTGCACCCGTAGACAAACAACCGGCTCGAGTCGACGTAGCCGCGGCCGATCACGCTGTCGACACCTGCCATCAGATCGTCAAAATCCTTGCCGGGATAGGCGTTCTTGATCGCGTTCCCGAACGCGCTTCCATACCCCGTCGAGCCGCGCGGATTGGTGAACAGCAGCACGTAATCGTTCGCCGCGTGCTCCTGCCAGCCGAAGTTGAACCCGACGCCGTACATCGAGTGCGGTCCGCCGTGGATCGAGAGCATCATCGGGTACTTGCGGCTGGGGTCGAAGCCCGGCGGCTTGACGATCCAGCCCTGGATCTTGAAGCCGTCCACCGAGGGGTACCAGATCTCCTCGATCGTGGCGAGCTCCTTGCCGCCGAGCAGGTCGTCGTTCACGGCGGTGAGCTGGGCGATCGTCGGGTTGGCGACGTTGAACGCGACGATGTCGTTCGGCTGCTGCCAGGCCGAGCGAACGCCGACCGCACGACCGGCCCGGTCGATGCTCTCGACGCTGAGCAGATGGTTGCCCTTCGTGATGGTCCGGACCTGACCGCCGGAGAGCGGAGCGTACATCAGATTCCGGTTGCCCTCGGACTGGATCATGAAGTAGACGCCGGATCCGTCCTTCGCCCAGATCAGGCCCTGGGGCGAGCGATCGAGATTCGGGGTCAGCCGACGGATGTTCGACCCGTCCGCGTTCATCACGTAGAGCTCGGAGTCACGCCAGGTATCGGTCGTGTAGTCGAAGCCGGTGTACGCGATCAGCCGTCCGTCCGGAGACACCGCGGGGCTGCCGTCCGGCCCCTTCCGCTGGGTGAGCTGGGTGACCTCGCCGCTCGCCACGTCGAGCCGGTAGATCTCGCTCTCTCGCCACTCGTAGTCGAGGTCCGGCACTCTGAGCCCGGCGAACACCAGTGACTTCCCGTCGGGTGTCCACTCCGGCGAGCCGTGATTGTACGGGCCCTCGGTGAGCTGCCGCGGGGTCCCGCCGTCGGCCGGCACGACGAAGATCTGCTGAAACCCCTCGTCCGTGTAGCCGACCCGGTCGCGGCGGTAGCTCAGCCGCTCCACCACGTAGGGCGCCTCGGTCCACTTGGCCCCGGGCGGCGGAGGCGGAACCGCCACGCTCCATTTCTCCTTCATCGGCACGTTCATCCGGAAGGCGATCCATTTCCCGTCCGGAGACCAGGCGAGGCTGTTGGGAGCCCCATCGACCCTGGTGACCTGGGAGACCGCGCCCTCGGCGTCCATCCAGCGAACGAAGATCTGGCTCCCCCGGGGCTCGCCGCTCGCGAGGTAGGCGATCCGGCCACCATCCGGCGACCAGCGCGCCTGGCCGCCGTCGACCAGGAACCGGTTCCTGCTGCCGTCCGCACCCATGATCCAGAGCGCGTTGTCCCAGCGGTCGTTCATCTTGTCGACGAACCGGCGGGTGTAGATGATCGAGCTCCCGTCCGGGGCCGCCTGCGGGTCCTGTGCGTCTTCGAGGTCGAGATAGTCGGCCAGGCCGAGCCGCTGGCCGGACTGGGCCTCCAGACCGCCCGCCGAGAGGGCCAAGATGGCGAGGGCGAGCAGCGTCCGAGCTGCCACGAGTGCCTCCGATGATGTGGGTTGGTTTGCCAAACCTGGCGCCAGGGCGACCGGTCGGCAAGACCGTTCCGCGCCGCCCTCGCCGGACCCCCGAGCCGATCCCGCGTCCCGATTCACGGACACGATTCTCTTGAAGGCGCTGCCGGAGATTTTCCAAGTGCTTCAAAGACAACGTGTTCCAGATTCGCCGCGCGCGGCGCGGCTCATGCATCTGGCGCAGTCACCTCAGACGGTCCGGAGACCGAAGATGCCAACCCCGATGCGACTCGTCCGCGCGCTCGTCGTCGCTGCCCTGCTGCACTGGCCGGCCCAGACGCACGCCCAAAGCGGCTCGCCCGAAGAGACGGCCAGGCAGTTCCTCGATGCCGTGGCGACCCGGCGGTGGGACCAGGCGGCGCAGATGCTGGATCAGCGGGCGTTCGAGGAGGTGCTCGAGGACTTCGTCTCCCGGACCGGCCGGTCCGACGACCGTCGCCTCCCCACGGTCGAGGATCTCCGGCGGCAGGATCCCTCGATGCCGCGCGAGGTCGCCGAGTGGCAGATCCGGCAGATGCGTGAGGCCGAGCGCCGCTACGCCGACCCGACCCCGTTCGAGTTCGCCGGGGTGCGAACCGTCGCCGAACTGCGCCGGCTCTCGCCTCGCGAAGCGGCCGCCCGGTGGCTTGAAGCCCGGGACCCCCGCTACGCGATCCGTCAGCAGCTCGAGGCCATGCGCTGTCCCGCCACGTCCGTGGAACAGATCCCGGTGCCCGATCGCCGGGTCCTCGGCGCGGTGCTCGACGGGGAGGGCGTGGCCTACGCCGTCTACCGCGAAAACGTCGAGTTCGGCGGCGGCCCGAGCGCCGGCGGCGACATCGGCGTGATCGAGCTGCACCGCGATCGCGGCGGTTGGGTGGTCATCCCGAGGGGCGACCTGTTGCCCGAGCTCTCCCTCGACCTCCAGCCGGGGGAATGCCCGAACGGCCGCTGATCGGGCGCGCCTCCCGGGGCGGTCCCCCCCGCTGTCCCGGGCTGCGCAACCATCTCGTCCGATCGAGCATCCAAGAGACAGAACCGAGGAGACGTTAGGTACGCTACGATGACCCGCAAACGACCAATCGATCGATTCGAGAGCTACGAGGTCTACGACGAGCGTGGGCATTCGGTCGGGCGGGTCATCCTCCCGAGGCGACGCAACGCCCTCGGACGCGGCGGCGACACCGTGCTCCTCCGTCGCCCGCCGATTCCGGTCAGCGGCAACAGCAGACCGGCCGCCTGATCCCGAATCCCCGGTGAGCGGCAACAGCAGACCGCCTGCCTGATCCCGAATCCCCGGTGAGCGGCAACAGCAGACCGGCTGCCTGACCCCGAATCCCCGGTCGACCCGCCGAGGCGAACGCAGTAAGATTCGCCTCGTCTTTCGTCTCGATCGGTTTCGTTGATTCAGATGCTTCTCTGCCGGCGCGCCGCGCTCGCGATGGGCGCCCTCGCCGGCAGTCTCCTCCTCCCGCGACCACTTCCTGCTCAGGGCCCGACCGATGCCGTCGACTCGGCCGTCGCGCTGGCCGACCGTGCCATCGCATCGGGCAAGCCGTGGCAGGCGACCCGGATTCTGGGGCGACTCGGCAATCCCACCGCGGCGACTCCCGTCGTCCGTCTGGCTGCCGCTCGGGCGGCGATCGGCTGGGAGGGTTGGGACGAAGCGACCCGATTGCTCTCGGGGGCCCCGTGGCTCGATCGAGTCGACCGCGGAGAAGGGCGCCGGCTCCTCGCCCGGGCTGCGGTCGAGCAGCGGCGGAGCGCGGACGCGCTCGCTCACGTCGAAGCCGCCCGACCGCCCGCCGATCCGGAGGCGGCCTCCGATTGGGCGGTGATCGTCGGGCGGGCGCTCGAGCTCAACGGGTTGGGCGAGCGGGCGGCGGCCAGCTATGAGGAAGCCGCCGCCACCACGAGCGACATCGCGGACTGGCTCCGACTTCGCGCGGCCGGTCTGCTGGCCGACTCGGCCCAGCGCGATCGGCTCTACCGTCTGATCGACGCGGCGGAAGCAAAGGACCGCATTCCGCTCACGGAGGCTCGCGCCCTGGAGCGCCAGGGAAGCGCGGAGCGGGCGGCTCGGAGGTACGACGCCCTCGGCATGGGCCTTACCGCGATCCGCCTCCGCCTCGGCCAGTCCGACAGCGCCACCCGCGCCCGGGCGCGGCGCGCTCTGGCCGAGCTGATCGGGACCCCGCTCTCCGCGAGCGACGCGAGCCAGGCCATCGCCCTCTACGACCTCCGGGTGCGCGATCGGAGCGCGGTGGAGGAGCTCCGGCTTGCCCGACTCGCGGCCCGGATCAACCAAGCCGAGCGCGCCGTCGCCGGGTACACCCGGGCGGGGATGAGCCGGCTCACCGATCGCGACCGGCTCACCAACGCCAACCTGCTGACCCAGCTCGGTCGCTATCCGGAAGCGACGGCGATGTACGATGCCGTCCGCCCCGGGCCGCTCCGCGGCGACGCCGCGTACTTCCGCGCTCGCGCGATCCTCCGCTCCGGGCGTCCGGCGGTGGCGCTCGACGAGCTGGCCCGGGTCGTCGAGGGGCATCCGGAGGACGCTGAGCCGGCGGCGCGCGCGCTCTACCTGATGGGCGACCTGACCGTCGATCGGGTGAGCGACGACAGCGCCCGCTCGATCTTTCGCACCGCCTTCGTGCGCTACCCCAACACGGTCTTCGGCCGGCGAGCCGGATTTCAGGCCGCGTTCATCGCCTATCGGCGCGGCGACGTCGAGCGATCGGCGCGGGAGTTCGACGAGCTCGCGGCCCGCGCGGGAACCGACGAGAGCAGCGCGAGCATGTTCTGGGCGGGTCAGGCTTGGGAGCGCGCTCGCGATACCGTCGCCGCCCGGAGTCGCTGGGAGCGGCTCCTGGCTCGCGACGGAGACACCTACTACGCCGTGCTGGCGGCCCGCCGACTCGACCGCATCCTCTGGCGCTTCGACACGCCGCCGACACCCCTGCCCGACATTGCGAAGGACGCGCTCGACCGCGCCACGCACCTCCGACAGGTCGGTTTCCGCGCCGAAGCCGAGTGGGAGCTCGACGGATTCGAGGAAGCCGCGGGCCGGGACCCGGCCCGGCTGCTCGCCACCGCCCGCGCGCTGGCCGAGCACGGGCACTCCGGGCGAGCCGTGCGCGCGGCGCTCAACGCCCAGGCGCGGGGCGCACGGCTCGACCGCGCCCTGGCCGAGATGCTCTACCCCCTGCCCTTCCGCGACCTGCTGGTCGGCGAGGCCGCTGCCGCCGGAGTCGACCCGTTGCTGGTGGCGAGCCTGATCCGCCAGGAATCCGCCTTCGAGCCCCGGGCCCGCTCGGTGGCCGACGCCCGCGGACTGATGCAGGTCCTTCCTTCGGTCGGCGAAGCCTATGCCCGCCGGAACGGCGTCGGTCGATTCGATCCCGTGCTGCTCTACCAGCCGGACGTGAACCTCGACTTCGGCATCGAGCACCTGGCCGAGGCCATCGATCGCTTCGGCTCGGTGGAGCGGGCGCTCGCGGCCTACAACGCGGGGGCCGACCGGGTCACTCAATGGCTTTCCCAGCGCGGCGCCGACCAGGACCCTCTCGTGTTCGCCGAGCGAATCCCGTTCGCGGAGACCCGGGACTACGTCCGCAAGGTGATCCGCAACCACGCCTTCTACCAGGCGCTCTACGGCCGACCCGTCCCATGAGCCACGACGCCTACGCCGCGCTCCGACGGCCGGCGTTCCGGCGCTATCTCCTTGGTCACGTGCTCGCGGTGCTCGGTCAGGGCATGCTCGCGGTCGCCGTCGGGTGGGAGCTGTACGAGCGGACGGGCTCCACCGCGGTGCTCGGCCTGGTCGGGCTGGTGCAGGTGATTCCCCTGGTCGCTCTGGTGCTCCCGGCGGGGCACGTCGTGGATTCGCGAGACCGCCGCCTGGTGCTGATCGCCGCGGAGTCCGTGATCGGCGCGGCCGCGCTCGGCCTCGCGGCCGCCTCGCTCGCGCGGGCGCCGATCCCGATCTACTACGCGCTGCTCGCGCTCTACGGCGTCGGCCGCACCTTTCAGCTCCCGGCGAAGCAGGCGATCCTGCCCGGTCTCGTGCCGCTGCCGGTGTTCACCAACGCCGTGGCTTGGAACAGCGGCGGATGGCAGGCCGCCGAGGTGATCGGCCCCGCGCTGGGTGGAGCGCTGATCGCGCTCGCCGGGACCGCAGCCGCCGCCTACCTCGCCTGCGGCCTCGCGGGGCTCGTCTTCGCGCTCCTGCTCACCCGCATCCGCGTTCTGAGCCGACCCGCCGGCAAGCGGCGGCTGAGCTGGCAGGCGCTGCTCGAGGGGATCCGCTTC
>JBFXAS010000049.1:0-25363 GCA_050184075.1 Gemmatimonadales bacterium | reverse complement strand
ATCAATCCCTCGGCAACCGTCAGGCTGTAGAGCCAACCCGGGCACGCGGCGACCACGTCGAACGCCGCGGCCGGCCCGCCGCCGAGCTTGCCCTGCACGTCACACGCCGTGGACGGCAGCCGCCGATCGGGGGTGCAGGTGCCGCAGACGATGGTGTCGATCTCCTCGAAGGCGACGCCGGCCTTCGCCATTGCGTCGCGGGCGGCACGGACGAAGAGGTCGGAGAGGGCCTCGTCGGGGCCGAGCTTCCGCCGCTCCCGGATGCCGGTGCGGTCCACGATCCACTGATCGTTGGTGTCGAGCACCTGCTCCAGGTCGGCATTGGTGATGACCCGCGCCGGCGCCGCCGCCCCGATCCCGGCGATCTCCGCGATCGGCCGCTTCACTTGACCGGCTCGGCGAAGTGCGTCGCGATGTGGGCGTTGAGCCCGCATTCCACCGTCGTGACCGCGACCCGGATCGCGTTCATGATCGCGTAGGCGTTGGAGCTGCCGTGACAGATGATCGAATAGCCTTTCACCCCGAGGAGCGGTGCCCCGCCGTACTGCGAGTAGTCGAGCATCCGGAAGGCATTGCGGGTCTCGGGCCGATCCCAGAGGCCTTCCAGCTCCGCGAGGTGGCGCACCAGCGAGAGCACCGACTCGTAGAACTTGAGGACGATGTTGCCGACGAAGCCGTCGGCCACCACCACGTCGAGGCGTCCGAGGCGCTGGTGCCCGCCCAGGATGTCCCGGCCCTCGATGTTGCCGACGTAGTTGAGGCCCGGGGCCGTCTTGAGGAGCCGGTGCGCCTCCCGCACCTGGGCGGTGCCCTTCTCGTCCTCCTCGCCGATGTTGAGGAGGGCCACCCGGGGGTTCTCCCGGGCCACCACGTCGCGCATGTAGATCGCGCCCAGATACGCGAACCCCGTGAGCTCCCTGGGCGAGCAGTCGACGTTGGCGCCGGCGTCGAGCAGCAGGACCGGCCCCTCGACAGTGGGCAGGAGGGTTCCCACCGTGGCCCGCTCGACCCCCGGATGGAGGCCGAGGACGATGGTGGAGGCGGCCAGCATGGCGCCGGTGTTCCCCGCCGAGACGAAGGCGTCCGACTGGCCGGCCTTCTGGAGACCGAGACCGACCACGATCGAGCTCTTCCGCTTCTTGCGCACCGCCTCGAGTGGCTTCTCGGCCATCCCGATCACTTCGGGGGCGTCGACCACCTGGATCCGGCGCCGATCGACGTCGGAGTGCCGGGCGAGCTCGGCCTCGAGCCGCGCGCCGGGCCCGACCAGCTGCACGACGAAGTCGCCTGGCAGCTCATTCACTGCCCGGAGCGCGCCTTCTACTTCGGTCGCGGGGGCCTGGTCACCCCCCATCGCGTCGAGCGCGATGCGGACCACGCGACTCAATCCTCGACGTCGAGCCGCTTCTTGCCCGCGTAATACCCGCAGGACTTGCAGACCCGATGCGGCAGCTTGGGCGAGCTGCACCGGGGACAAGCCTGCGACGCCATGCCGGCGCCCGAGTGATGGCCGCGACGCAGCCGCTTCCGCGCCTTGCTGGTTCTCCGTTTGGGTACCGCCATGACTCCCTCAGATCTCTGCCGGGCCCCGGCATTCGCAAGGGCCCTCGTTCAAATCGTGCCCACACCGCACACACAAACCCCGACAGTCCTCCCGGCAGACGACGTAGGCCGGAACCGCCAGAGCCAGCTCCTCCCGAATCGCCACGCGGAGATCGACCTGCGTCGGAATCTCGGGCAGCGGATAGACGCTCGGGTCGTCGAGGAGCTGCTCGTCGGTCGAGAACAGCACCTCAACGTCCGTCGCCACGGGCGTCTCGACCTCGGTGAGACACCGCCGACACGCCTGTCGCACTCGACCCTCGAGCCGAGCGCGCCAGAAATAGTCGTCGCCCCCCGTCGGCTCGAGCGTGCCGCGAACCTCCAAGGGGCCGATCAGCTCGAGGTCGAGGCCTTCCAGCAACGGATCGCCGGGCTCGACTGCCCCGACGGTGGCCACCGGACCACGCTTGAGCTCCCGAACGTCCACTTGGAGCATAGCCGCTAAATGTAGCCTACAGCAGGGCTTACAGCAATCACCCCAGCCCGGGTTACCAGAGCCTCGCCAGCTCCCCCTCCGGAAAGAAGAAGCCGATCTCCCGGGCTGCGTTCTCGTCGCTATCCGACCCGTGAACCGCGTTTCGCCCTTTGGATTCCGCGTAGAGCTTCCGAATCGTCCCCGGAGCCGCCTCGGCCGGGTCGGTGGCGCCGATGGTGGCCCGGAAGCTGGCCACGGCGTCGTCCTTCTCCAGCGCCATCGGGAAGCAGGGACCGCTGGACATGAAGGTCACCAGCTCGTCGTAAAAGGGGCGGCCACGGTGAACCTCGTAGAACGCCTCCGCTTCCGAGCGGCTCATCCGACTGAGCCGCCCCGCCCGCACCAGGTAGCCGTCCCGCTCGAGGTGAGCGAGGATGGCGCCGAGCTTGCCGCTGGCCACCGCATCCGGCTTGACGATCCCCAACGTGCGACGACCTGCCATTGAAATCCTCCGCTCTGGTCAAACGAGCGCCCGGCCGCTGCCAGGCGCCTGGTTACGTGCCAAGCCGCTCGCGCACCAGCCGAACAACGTCCGCCGGTCGCTCCATCACCGAGATGCCGGCCGCCTGGAAGGCGGCGATCTTTTCCGCCGCGGTGCCGGAGCTCCCGGACACGATGGCGCCCGCATGCCCCATCCGGCGACCCGGCGGCGCGGTCTGCCCCGCGATGAAGCCGACGACGGGCTTGGTGACCTTCGCCTTGACGAACTCCGCCGCCTTCTGCTCGTCGGTGCCGCCGATCTCACCCATCATCACGATCAGGTCGGTTCCGGAATCGGCTTCGAAGGCGGCCAGGACGTCGATGAAGTTGGTGCCGATGATCGGGTCGCCGCCGATCCCGACGCAGGTGCTCTGGCCGATCCCGTTCCTGGTGAGGTGATTGACCACCTCGTAGGTCAGGGTCCCGCTCCGGGAGACCAGGCCGACCCGGCCCGGCGCGCAGATCTGGCCCGGGATGATGCCGACCTTCGCGACGCCCGGGGTGATCAGCCCGGGACAGTTGGGCCCGATCAGGCGCGCGCCGCGCTCCCGCACGAACGGCATGATCCGGGTCATGTCGACCACCGGGATGCCCTCGGTGATGCAGACCACCAGCCCGATGCCCGCGTCGACCGCCTCCGCGACGGCGCCGGCCGCGAGCCCGGGCGGGACGTAGACCACCGCGGTGTTGGCGCCCGCCTTCGCGACGGCCTCGACCACGGTGTGGAAGACCGGGACCTTGCCCTCGAAGGTCTGGCCGCCCTTCCCCGGCGTGACGCCGGCCACGATTCGGGTGCCGTAGGCCAACATCTGCTTGGCGTGGAACGAGCCGTCGCGGCCGGTGATGCCCTGCACCACCAGCCTGGTGTTCTCGTCGACGAAGATGCTCACGCCGCCTCCTTGGCCAGCGCGACGGCCTGCTTCACGGCGTCGTCCATGTCCTTCTGGGCGCGCATCCCGACGCCTTCCAGGATCTCGAGGGCGACGTCCTCGTTGGTGCCGGTGAGCCGGATCACGATCGGGACCGGCACCTCGAACGCCTTCGTGGCGGCGACGATCCCGTTGGCCACGTCGTCGGTCCGGGTGATCCCGCCGAAGATGTTGAAGAGGATGACCTTGACGCTCGGATCCCGGGTGATGATCCGGAGCGCGTTGACCACCTTCTCCGGATTCGAGCTGCCGCCGATGTCGAGGAAGTTGGCCGGCTCACCGCCGTAATACTTGACCAGATCCATGGTCGCCATGGCGAGACCCGCGCCGTTCACCACGCAGCCGACGTTGCCGTCGAGCTTGATAAAGGTGAGCCCCGCCTCGCGCGCTTCGACCTCGCTCGGCTCCTCGGCGCTGCTGTCCCGCAACGCGGCCAGGTCCGGGCGCCGCTCCAGCTCGTTGTCGTCGAGCACCACCTTGGCGTCGAGCGCGAGCACGGCGCCGTCGGGCGTGGTGGCGAGCGGGTTGATCTCGGCGAGGGAGGCGCCGTTGGCGACGAAGACCTGGTAGAGCTGCTGCATGATCTTCGCGGCCGCGCGGACCTGCTTGAAGTCCTGATAGAGCGCCAGCGCGAGACCGAGCGCCTGATGGCCCATCAGCCCGTAGCGCGGGTCCACCGCGAGACGGGTGATCTTGTCC
This sequence comes from Gemmatimonadales bacterium, assembly GCA_050184075.1. Classification (GTDB taxonomy): domain Bacteria; phylum Gemmatimonadota; class Gemmatimonadetes; order Gemmatimonadales; family GWC2-71-9; genus SHZU01. The sequence continues at coordinate 21,178 of JBFXAS010000049.1, read as the reverse complement.
GGGGTCCTCGCCGCCACCTCCTCGATGTCGACGCCGCCGGCGGGGCTCACCATGAAGAGCGGTCGCTGGCTCTCGCGGTCGAGGATCAGGCCCACGTAGCACTCGCTCGCGATCTGGGCCGCGGGCACCACCAGCACCTTGCCGACGGTGAGCCCCTTGATCGTCATGCCGAGGATCTTGCCGGCGTGCTCCCTGGCCTCCGCCGCGGTCGCGGCGAGCTTGACGCCACCGGCCTTGCCGCGCCCCCCGGCGTGGACCTGGGCCTTGACGACGACCGAGCCACCGAGCCGCGTGGCGGCCGCCTGGACCTCGTCGGGAGTGCTGGCCACCTCGCCCTCGGCCATCGGAATGCCCGCCGCCTTGAGCAGCTCGCGGGCCTGATACTCGTGGAGGTTCATCGCGCCTCGACGTTCGGCGCGCCGCGAGGAGCGGCGCGCGTCGACTGGACTCGGGTGATCAAGTGGTTGGCCCCCGGCGCCAGCCGAAAGCCGGACAAAGGTAACCGGGGCGCGCAAGCCCACGCCACGCGCGCTGCCATCAGCGCTCGGGATCGGCCGCCGGCGGCCTGGTCGCGCTGCGGAGCAGCTCCCGAAGGAAGCCGAAGGCCCGCCCGAACTCCTCCAGATCGCCGCGGCGGAGCGCGTCGTCGGCCCGCTCCAGCCAGAGCTTGGCCTGGTCGAGTCGGGACTGGAGATCGGTCCCCACCGGGGTCGGCCCGATCTCCCCCCGGAGATTGCGCCAGGCGTCCTCATAGGTCCGCCCCGCGCCGAGCCGCGGCCCCATCGCCACGTTGACCAACACCACGGTCGTCTCCCCCGCCCCGCCTAACGCGAATGTCGGCTGGTACGCTACCAGCGTGTCGGCCCGCATCGCGAACCGGATGATCCCGGCGTGGTACTCCGAGCCCGCGGCCCGGACCGAGTCCCGCAGCTGCTGGAAGAACGGAAACCGATCCCAGCGCTGCTGCAGCTCGCGCGGCGCCGAGACTTCGAGCGCCGAGTCGGCGAGCGCCACGGTGGTGCGGTAGGCACCCAGCGTGGCCGGACCGATCACCAGACCGGCGACGTCGGTGCCGGTCTGGTCGAGGAACGGAATCGCCAGGGGATCCTCGATCGTGCCCAGACCCGCCAGATCCTCGACCGGATAGATCTGACGCCCGTAGCGCGCCATCCGGCGATCGAGCCAGGCCGAGCCCTGGAGCACCTGGGCCTGGACCGCGAGCTGCTCCCTTGGCAGGGAGAGCGAGGGCAGCAGCTCCGAGGGAATCGCCGACGCGGGCTCCACCAGCGGCGAGGCGATCCTGGCCCACACCTGGGCCAGCGAGTCCGCATCGGGCCGGAGGAAGACCCGGGTCTGCCCGGAGCGCGCGGCGATCACCCCGAAGAAGCCGGCGCGGGCGTAGCGGACCTCCTGACCCTCGAAGCGCACCGAGCGGGACGAGGGGAACCGGCTTCGGGTCAGGAAACCGTCCGTCACCCAATAGAGCTCCTGGCCGACCAGGACGGCGCGGGGCGCCACCCAGCTCGCGAACCGGGCCACGGCCCCGAGACGCTGGGTCGGATCGAGCCGCCAGGCGATCTGATCTTCAGACTCGGCGCTCAGCACCTCTCCCACCTGCCGGGCCCACGCCACCGCCACCCGACGGACCCGGCTGGAGAGTGACACGCCGTTCACGTTGGGGCCCAGCACGAAGCTCTGGGCTCCCGGCCTCACCTGATCGGAGGCCAAGGTCAACATCGGGAAGAAGCCGGGGACGAACGACGAGTCGCCGGGGCGGATGCTGACCGGCCCACCGGCGGGCCCGAGTCGATCGTCGGCGATCGCGAAGACCGAGACTTCGCCGCCGCTCAGCTGTCGGAGCACGAACCAGGCGCGATGCCGGCGGCGACTGCTCGCCACCTCGCCGGTCACCAGCGAGACGGGCCCCGCAGAATCCGACCGCGCCGCCCGGAGCAGCGGATCCCGATCCCAGAGGGAAGGTCGCCACTCGGTGTCGAAGTAGCTGGTGGTGGTGTCGATCCCGAAGGCGACCCCGTCCACCCGGCGGAGCGTCGCCAACTCGGAGGGTCCGAGAGGATCACTGCTCGCGCGCGACTGAACCAGGAGCCCTCCCGCCAACACGGCGAGCGCGAGCCCCACCCAGCCGCCGACCGCGACGACAAACCGGATCTTGAGCCCCCAGAGCAGGGTCAACGCCGCGGCGGTGGCCGCGAACCCGAGCTGGAGCTGGGCCACCGTGGAGCGGAGCAGGAACTCCGCCGGGCCGATCATCGAGCTTCGCGTCGCGGCGAGCTGGTACGGCAGGAGCGCGTAGTGGCCGGCGATCACCAGGGCCACCAGCGCCGCGAGGAAGGCCACGTGCCAGCGCATCCTGGGCGCCAGGGTGAGGCGTCGATCGACGATGGTGATCATGCCCCCGGCGGCCGCGAGAGCGAGCACCCCAACGAACGCGAGGCCGGCGAGAAAGGCCAAGCGCCGCTCGAGCAGCTCGAGCGGCGGGAGCCAGCCCGCAAAGGCACCCAAATCGACGCCGATCAGGGTGTCGTTCACTCCGAAGCGCACACCGGCCAGCGCCACCTGGATCGGCTCGAGCCAGAGCTGGGTGCCGCCGCCGACCGCGAGGCCGAGCACGATGGCGATCCCGGCGACGAGCGCAAAGACGGTCCGCTCGGCCAGGTGCCCGAGAGGACGGGGGAAGTCGCCGAACTCGTGGACGATCGAGCGGGCGGCGAGCCCGAAGTTGAGGAAGAACCAACCGATCGCGAGCCCGACGCCGAAGAGCTCCAGGGCGGCGCCGAGGAGGGCGCGGCGGGTACCGACCAGCGCGGCGGCAGCGGAGACGCGCTCCTCCCAGAGCCGCTCGGTGAGGAACATCGCCCCGAACCGCCCCGCGAACAGCAAGGCCACCAGGACGCCGAGGAGGATCAGCAGACGGCGGCGGCGACCGAGCATCCGTGGACCGTTAGGTGGCGATGCCCTGCTCGGCCAGCCAGCCCCGCATCTCGGCCTGATACGCGGCGAGCGCCTCCGGCGAGGTCGCCTCGAACCGCATCACCAGCACGGGCTGGGTGTTGGACGACCGGAGCAGCGCCCACCCGTCCGGGTAGGCGATCCGGACCCCGTCGATGGTGTTGACCGTGTAGCGGGCACCGAAGTGCGCCGCGGCCTTCTCGACGACGGCGAACTTCTTGTCGTCGGGGCAGTCGACCCGGATCTCGGGCGTGGCGTGGGTGGCCGGGATGTCGGCCAGAAGCCGGGCCAGGCCCTTCCCCCCCGAGGCGACGATCTCGAGCAGCCGGGCCGCGGCGAAGAGCGCGTCGTCGAACCCGAAATAGTCCCCGCCGAAGAAGATGTGCCCACTCATCTCGCCCGCGAGCGGGGCCTCGAGCTCCTTCATCCGGGCCTTGATCAGGGAGTGCCCCGTCTTCCACATCTCGGGCTTGGCTCCGGCCGCCGCGAGGGCCTGGGGCAGCACCTCGGAGCACTTCACGTCGAAGATCACCGAGACGCCCTTCCCGAAGCGGCGCACCGCGTCCCGGCCGAGGATCACCAGGAGCTGATCGCCGAAGACGATCCGGCCGTCCTCGTCCACGGCACCGATCCGGTCGCCGTCGCCGTCGAACGCGATCCCGAGCTCGGCACCGGTCCGCCGCACCGCGGCGACCAGGTCCTCGAGATTCTCGGGCACCGTGGGATCGGGATGGTGGTTCGGGAAGCTGCCGTCCGACTCGCAGAAGAGGCCGGTCACCTCGGCGCCGAGCGCCTCGAGGGTGGACACCGCGATCAGGCTGGCCACGCCGTTGCCGCAGTCCACCACCACCTTGACCGGCCGGGCCAGGCGATGCCGGGAGACGATGGCGTCGCGATAGGCCGCGAGCACGCCGTCGTTGGCGTCCTGGGCGCCGGCGCCGGTCCGCCACGACTCGTTCGTGATGATGTCGTGGAGCCCGAGGATCTGGTCGCCGTGGATCGACTCGCCGAGGGCCACCATCTTGAACCCGTTGAACTCCGGCGGATTATGCGACCCGGTCACCTGGAGCCCGCCGTCGGTGCCGAGGTGATGGACCGCGAAGTAGAGCGCCGGCGTCGGCAGCATCCCGATGTCGACGGCCGTGCCGCCCGCGTCGGCAATCCCCCGGCGGACGCCCTCGGCGAGCAGCGCCCCCGACGGCCGGTTGTCGCGCCCGACGGCGAGCCGCGGCGCCCGTCCGAGGCGCTCCCAGACGACAGACGCGAACGCCCGACCGAGCGCGCGGGCGAGCGCGGGGGTCAGCTCGCGGTCGACGATGCCGCGGACGTCGTACTGCCGGAAAATGTGTTTCGGTACCAGCATGCCGATCCCGTTCCCGGCCTAACGGCCGGCCACCTGCTCGAGCGAGGTCCCCGCGAAGGACCGGGCGCCGCTGTCGGTCGCGTCCATCAACCGCTGCGGCCAGACCCCGAGCACCAGCACGATCGCCAGACTCACCACGACGGCCACCCGCGCCGGCAGCGGCAATCCGGCCCCGGCGAAGGTCTCCTCGGGCTCGGGGTCCTTCATGTACATCACCCGGACGACCGGAAGGTAGTAGCCCGCCGAGACGACCGTAGTGAGCACCAGGATGACCGCGAGCAGGTAGTGATGCTCGGCGACGATCGCCTGGAGAATGGCGTACTTGCCGACAAAGCCGATGGTTCCCGGGAAGCCCAGGAGGGAAAAGAGACAGACCGAGAGCGCGAAGGCCAGCCAGGGCCGACGCCGGCCCAGGCCGGTGATCGACTCGAGCGTGATGCCCCGCTCGCCGCCGCGGCCGAGCACGGCGAGAATCCCGAAGGTGGCGATGGTGGTAGCCACGTAGGCCACGAGGTAGAGCATCGTGGCACTCGCGGCGGCCCGGCTGCCCGGCCAGAGCGCGGCCAGCAGGTAGCCCGCGTGGGCGATCGAGCTGTAGGCGAGCATCCGCTTGAGCGAGCGCTGGGCCAGGGCGACGATGTTGCCGATCAGCATCGAGCCGATGGCCAGCGCGCCGAGGATCGGCTGCCAGACGTGCTCCGCGGCCGGCACGCCGATCAACAGCACCCGGGCGAGGGCGAGGAAGGCGGCGGCCTTGACGCCGGTGGCCATGAACGCCGTGACGGGAGTCGGCGAGCCGTCGTAGACGTCGGGCGCCCACATGTGGAACGGCACCGAGGCGACCTTGAAACCGAGCCCTACCAGCATCAGCGCGGTGCCGAGCGCCGCCATCCCGCCGACGCCGCTCGCGCTCAGGGCCGCGCCGATCGCGGTGAGCGAGGTCGCGCCGGTGGCGCCGTAGAGCAGCGCGATCCCGTAGAGCAGGAAGGCCGAGGCCAGGGCGCCGACCAGGAAGTACTTGAGCGCGGCTTCGGCCGAGAAGACGTTGCGGCGGTCATAGCCGGCGAGCACGTAGACCGGCACCGACATCACCTCGAGGCCCAGGAACAGCACCATCAGATCGTCGGCGCCCGCCAGGAACATCATCCCCGACGCCGCCATCAGGATCAGCGCGTAGTACTCCGGGGCGATCAGCCCTTCCCGCTCGAGATAGTCGAGCGAGAGCAGGATGGCCGCCGCGGTGGCGAGCAGGATCAGGAGCAGCGAGCCGAATCGGAAGGAGTCGAGCGCCACCATGTTCGGGCCGGTGGCCGCCTGGGCGCCGCTCCCCCAGAGCGCCGCCAGCGCCGCGATGGCCGCCACCACGCCGGTCAACGCCACCCACCCCGCCGCCCGACTGTCCGTCGCGTCCCGGTGCCGCCAGGCGGCCATCAGGAGCGTCACGAGCGACGCGAGCACCACCACGATCTCCGGCAGGAGGGCGAGCATCACCCCCGTCGGGGTCGTCAGGTCGAGCTCGCTCATGGGGTGGCCCCCCCGCCGGTCACCGCGGCGCCGGGGATCGGCTCACCGGGCTTCACGGTCTGGAGGTAGTGGATCGCGGCCGGCTCCATCTTGTCGAGCACCGGCTTGGGATAGAGCCCCATCCAGACGATGCCCGCGAGCAGCGGAAGCAGCACGATCAACTCCCGCGGGGTGAGATCGAGCAGCTTCTCGTTCTCGGGCTTGTCGAGGGGGTTGAAGATCATCCGTTGGAGCGCCCAGAGGAGGTACGCGGCGGCGAAGATCACCCCGGTGGTCGCAATCGCCGTGGCGATCGGATAGGCCCGGTAGCTGCCGACCAGGACCAGGAACTCGCCGATGAAGCCGTTCAGCCCGGGCAGGCCGATCGAGGCCAAGGCCACGACGGTCAGGATCAGACTGAAGACCGGCACCACCTTGGCGATGCCACCGAAGGCGTCGATCGCGCGGGTGTGGCGCCGCTCATAGAGCATGCCGACCAGGAAGAAGAGCGCCCCGGTCGAGAATCCGTGGCCGATCATCACCATCAGGGCGCCCTGGATGCTCTGGACGCTCCCGGCCCAGAGCCCCAGCATCACGAAGCCGAGGTGGCTCACCGACGAATACGCCACCAGCTTCTTGACGTCCGGTTGCACCATGGCCACCAGGGCGCCATACACGATCCCGATCACCGCCAGCGCGACCACCACGGTCGTGACGGTCGTGCTGAAGGCGTAACGCGGAAAGAACGGCAGCGCGAACCGGAGGAAGCCGTAGGTCCCCATCTTGAGCAGCACGCTGGCCAGGATCACGCTCCCCGCCGTGGGCGCCTCCACGTGCGCGTCCGGCAACCAGGTGTGGAACGGGAACATCGGCACCTTGATCGCGAACGCCAGGAAGAAGGCCAGGAAGAGCCAGGGAGCGATCTGGCCCATCAGCGGCTGCCCCGACTGCGCCAGCAGATGGAAGTAGGAGAAGCTCGTCTGACCCGAGATCACCGCGCCGCGCTTCACCATGGCCAGGATGGCGACCAGCATCAGCAGCGACCCGGCCATGGTGTAGATGAAGAACTTGAGCGCGGCGTAGAGCCGGTTCTTCCCACCCCAGATCCCGATGATGAAGTACATCGGGATCAGCATCAGCTCCCAGAAGACGTAGAAGAGGAACATGTCGAGGGCGACGAACACCCCGATCATGCCGGTGGTGAGGAGCAGGAACAGACCGTAGAACGCGGGCTCCCGCTCCGTGATGTAGCTCCAGCTGCCCAGCACGCAGAGCGGCAGGAGCAGGGTGGTGAGCAAGACCATCATCAGCGAGATGCCGTCGATCCCGACGATGTAGGCGATGCCCCACTGCGGCAGCCAACTGTGGGTCTCGACCAGCTGCATGGTCCCGCTGGAGGTGTCGACCGCCCACCAGAGACCGACCGACAACACGAACTCCGCCAGCCCGACCGCCAGCGCGATCCGCTTGGCCACCTCGCCCCTGGTGAGGAAGACCGGGATCGCGCCGACGAGCGGCAGCAGCAGGAGGACATCGAGAATCCAGCTCGAGTATCCGATCGACGTCAGAAAAGCCGTCATGGCGACCTTACCGCGAAACCGCGTGGAGCACCCACACGGCCCCGACCAGGAAGACGAGCACGTAGAAGCCCAACTGGCCCGACTGGAGGCGGCTCCCGATCCATCCGAGCCCCCGGGCCACGTTGGCCGAGCCGTTGACGGCGAGGCCGTCGATCACCCCTTGGTCGACGAAGCGCCAGAGCAGATAGCGCGAGACTCCGACGATGGGTCGGACGATCGCGCTCTGATAGAGCTCGTCGATGTAGTACTTGTTGAACAACACCTTGGCGAACCCGACCTCCGGGGGCGCCGCGGCCGCCGGGACCGTCGGGCGGCCCATGGTGTGGCGGTAGCCGAGCACCAGACCCACGACCGCGATCAGCACGGCCGCGCCGATCAGGGAGTACTCGATCGAGCCGTGCGGCAGCTCGACCTGGACGAACCGCGCGGCCGGCTCGGTGACCGGCTCGAGCCAGGACTCCAGCCAATGATGGCCGCCGACGAACGAGGGCAGGTTGATGATCCCGCCGATCACGCTCAGCAGGCCGAGCACGAGCAGCGGCCCCGTCATGATGGCCGGCGCCTCGTGAAGATGGTCCCGCTCCTTCGCGCCGGTCCGGTTCTCGCCCAGGAAGGTCATCGCGATCAGCCGCATCATGTAGAACGCGGTCAGAAACGCGGCGATCACCCCGAAGAGCCAGACGACGTAATAGATCGGCGACTCGGCCGCCCGCCCGAACGCCGAGGCCAGGATCTCGTCCTTCGAGAAGAACCCGGAGAACGGCGGCACGCCGGCGATCGCCAGGGTGGCGATCAGCATCAGCCAGAAGGTCGCGGGCATGTAGCGCTTGAGTCCGCCCATGTTGCGCATGTCCTGGGCGTCCTCGTGGGAGTGGGTCGCGTGATACGCGTGGTGCATCGCGTGGATCACGCTGCCCGAGCCCAGGAAGAGCAGCGCCTTGAAAAAGGCGTGGGTCACCAAGTGGAAGACGCCCGCCGCATAGGCCGCCGAGCCCACGCCGATGAACATGTAACCGAGCTGGGAGACGGTGGAGTAGGCCAGCACTTTCTTGATGTCGTACTGCTTCAGGCCGATCGTGGCCGCGAAGAGCGCCGTGAGGGCACCGACCCCGGCCACCACGGCGCTCGAGACCGGCGCCATGGCGAACAGCACGTTGGTCCGGGCGACGAGGTAGACCCCGGCGGTGACCATCGTAGCGGCGTGGATCAGGGCCGAGACCGGCGTCGGGCCGGCCATCGCGTCGGGCAACCAGACGTAGAGCGGGATCTGCGCCGACTTGCCCGTGCAGCCCAGAAACAGGAACAGGGTGATCAGGGTCACGGCCGACCCGCCCGCCACCAGTGCGCCCGGCGCCCGCTCCGCGATCTCGGTGAACTCGAGGGTGCCCACCATCCAGAAGAGCAGGAACATCGCGAGCAACACGCCGAAGTCGCCGATCCGGTTGACGATGAAGGCCTTCTTGCCGGCGTCGGCGTTTGCCTTCTCCGAGTACCAGAAGCCGATCAGCAGGTAGGAGCAGAGGCCGACGCCTTCCCAGCCGATGAAGAGCACCGGCAGGCTCGAGCCCAGGATCAGCACCAGCATGAAGACCACGAACAGATTCAGGTACGCGAAGTAGCGGGCGTACCCCGGATCCGATCGCATGTAGCCGACGCTGAAGAGATGGATCAGGCTCCCGACGCCGGTCACCACGAGGAGCATGACCGCCGAGAGCTGGTCGACCTGGAAGGCCAGGTGAACCTGCAGCGACCCGGTGACCATCCACTCCCAGAGCGACACGATGATCGGCGCCTCGGGCGGGTCCGCCCACAGGTGGGCGAAGATCGCCGCCGACACGCCGAACGCCGCGAGCACCACGCCCGGACCGATCAGCGAGACGGCGCGCTTGGCGTCCGGCCGGACGAGGGCGATGGCTCCGTTGGCGAGGAACCCGACCAGGGGGAGCGCGACGGCCAACCAAATCCAGGAGGGATTCATCAGCCTTGGAGGAGGTTCATGGTCTTGAGGTCCACGGAGCGGGTGTGGCGGAAGATCGCGAGAATGATCGCGAGCCCGACCGCGGCCTCGGCCGCGGCCACCGTCATCACGAAGAACACCATCACCTGGCCGCCGAAGCCGTGGGCGTTGGCCAGGGCGACGAAGCTCAGGTTCACGGCGTTGAGCATCAGCTCGATGCACATGAACAGCACGATGGCGTTTCGGCGGATGATGGCGCCGATCACCCCGATCCCGAAGAGGATCGCCGAGAGCAGGAGCGACGGTCCGAGCAGCATGCTAGAGCTTCCGTTTCGCGAGGACCACGGCGCCCACCGCCGCGGCCAGGAGGAGCACCGAGGTGATCTCGAACGGCACGAGATAGGTCCGGAACATCGGCTCCGCCACCGCCCCGACGACGTTGCTCGCCGCGGCCGCGGTCTGGAGCTGGCCGCCAGGCAACAGGTCGAGCGGACTGCCGGCCGGGACGCCCGGGGCGAGCCGGGCGGCGAGGCCGGCCACCGAGGTTCCCGAGAGCGTGAGCAGCGCGGAGACGAAGCCCGCGCCCGTGAGCACCCCGATCACCACCGGGAGCCCCCGGCGGATGTCCGACTGCTGGTGGCTCAGGTTGAGCAGCATGATCACGAAGAGGAAGAGCACCATCACGGCGCCGGCGTAGACCAGCACCTGCATCGCGGCGATGAACTGCGCGTTCAGGAGCACGTAGATGCCCGCCAGCGCGAACATCGTCGACACCAGCCAGAGCGCCGACGCCACCGGGCTCTTCTGGCTGATGCAGAGGATCGCGGAGACGACCGCGAAGATGGCCAGGGTATAGAAGACGAACTCGGTCATCACTCGCCCTTCGGGTCGGCCGGGTCCCAGAGGGTCGAGACCGGATGGGTCTGCGACGAGAGCCGCTCCAGATCGTAGACGAAGCGATCGCGGCTGTACTCGGCGTTCTCGAAGTGGGTCCCGACGTGGATCGCCTCCTCGGGACAGACCTCCTGGCAGTAGCCGCAGAAGACGCAGCGAAACTCGTCGATCTCGTAGATCAGCGGATACCGGTTCCCCTCTTCGTCCTCGCCCGGCACCAGCTTGATGCAGTTCGCCGGGCAGATCTGCGGGCAGAGGCCGCAGGCGACGCACTTCGAGCGCCCCTGCTCGTCCGTCAGCATCCGGTGAGTGCCGCGCCACCGCGGTGCCAGGGTGTAGGCGCCCCGCTCGTCGGCGGTGCTCCGCTCCTCGGGGTACTGCATCGTCACCTTCGGCTGAAGCATGTGCTTGAAGGTGAGTCGCATCCCCTTGAGCGCCGCCCGCACGTAGCTCACCTGGCGCTCGGGGCGATTCATCACTTTGACGTTGATCGCCATGAGGCTCTCCGCTCCCCGGCCCGCTAGCGTCCGGCGCCGGCGGGCTGCCGGCGATAGGAGGCCGACACGATCGTGCCGCGGTCGAGGATGTAGAACACCACGAACCCGAGCACCAGGTTGAGCGCGAAGAGCACGCCCCACTTGACCCACGGGCCGACGCCGCCCGCCAGCGACTCGAGCGCCCAGACGGCGAAGGTGATGATCAGGATGTACACCAGCGCGAGCGGGATCATGAACTTCCACCCGAGCGCCATCAGCTGGTCGTAGCGGAATCGCGGCAGCGTCCAGCGAATCCACATGAACAGGTAGACGAAGAAGAGGGTCTTGAGGAACATCACGCCGGCGGTCACCACGAGCTGCAGCGCCCCGCCCTGCTCGTCCCAATGGGTGAACGGAATGTCCCAGCCGCCGAAGAACAGGGTGACGACCATCGCCGAGATCGTGACCATGTTCGCGTACTCGGCGATGAAGAACATCGAGAACTTCATCGCCGAGTATTCCGTGTGATAGCCCGCGATCAGCTCGGACTCGGCTTCCGGCAGGTCGAACGGCAGCCGGTTGGTCTCCGCGAAGCCGGCAACCAGAAAGACGAAGCACGAGAGCCCGAGCGGCCCGACGAACCAGAACGCCTCCTGCTGCGAGGCGATCACCCCGCCGAAGGTCGCGTTGCCGCTCAGGATCAGCACCGGTACCAGACTCATGCCCATCGCGACTTCGTAGGACACCATCTGCGCGCTCGAGCGCAGACCGCCGAGGAGCGCGTACTTGCTGTTCGACGACCACCCGGCGAGCGCGATCCCGTAGACGCCGAGCGAGCTGACCGCCAGGACGAAGAGGAACCCGATCGGCAGGTCGGCCACGGCCATCGCCATGGTGCCGTGATAGCTGACCCGCCCGATCAGGGGCCAGGTCCAGTCGAAGCTGATCGCCGTCGGGGCGGCCCAGGGAATCACGGCCCCCAGCAGCATGGCCGGGATGAACGCCAGCGCCGGCGCCAGCATGAAGAGCACCCGGTTCGCCTCGGCGGGCAGGGTCTCCTCCTTGACGATGTTCTTGAGGCCGTCCGCCGCCGGCTGGAGCAGCCCGGCCCACCCGACCCGGTTCGGCCCCCGGCGGTTCTGCATCCAGGCCGAGACCTTCCGCTCCATCAGGGTGAGCAGGGCCACGCCCACCATCGTCACGGTGAACACCACCAGCATCTTGATGATGCTGACGATCAGGAAGCCCTTGGCCTCAGGGGTCATCGAGCCGCTCCGCTCGACGCCAGGTCGATCACCCGGCCGGTGAACCCGAGCGCCTGATAGTCGAGCCCCGCGAGCGCCGGCAGCCATCCGCCCAACGCCCCGAAGGCCTCGGCCGGAGTCGCCGGGGCGGCGTCGCCCCGGAGCACCGCGTTCGCCTCGCTGGCGATCCACCAGGCCGGGCGGGCCATCCCCGGCGCGCTCCGCGCCTGGTGATAGCGCTGGACCCTCCGGTCCCGGTTGAGATAGGTTCCACTCTCCTCGACCATGCTCGTCGTCGGGAGCGTGATGGTCGCGCCGGCCGCCGCGTCGTCGTCGACCGTGGTGATGGCCACCACCCGACCCGCACCGCTCAGCCGAGACCGCTCGCCATCGCTGAGCTCGACGTCGAGCAGGACGACCAGCTCGGCACTGCCGGCGGCACGGAGCGCCCCGTCGAAGTCGGCCGAGTAGCCGGCGAGCCTGGCGCCATCGAGATTGGGCACCCGCTCGGCGCGGAGCGCGAGATCGGGAATCCCGGCCAGCGGGGCCTCCGCGCCCGTCGGGACCCGAACCGCGGCCGTGAGCTTGGTGTCGGCCAGGAGCCGCGCCGTCCAGCCGAGCGACTCGAGCGAGGCGCGCCCCGAGGCGAGCAGCACCGTCGCGCCGCCTCCGACCTCGCGCACCATGCCGGCAACGGCCTCGACCGCGGCATCCCAGTCCACCGCGGCGCGGCCGGCGCCCGAGCGCACGACCGGCGCTTCGACCCGGTCACCGCGGTTCATCCAGCGGTAGCCGGCCCGTCCCTCGTCGCAGATGAAGTGCCGGTTGACGTCGAGGTTCGGCCGCGGCCGGAGCCGCACCACGACCTCGTCGCGGGTATCGACCATGATGTTGCAGCCCTGGGTGCAGCCGGGGCAGATGCTGGCGGTCTTGTCGAGATCCCAGGCCCGCGCCTTGTGGAGAAAATCCTTGGAGATCAGGCTCCCCACCGGGCAGAGGTCGACCACGTTGCCGGACCAGGGATGGTCGAGCGGCTGCTCCGGGTCGATCCCGATGTAGGCGCGGTCGCCGCGCTCGGAGACGTTGAGCACCGGCTCCTCGGCCACGCTGTCCATGAAGCGGACGCAGCGGGTGCAGAGGATGCAGCGGTTCGGGACGTAGAGCACGTCCGGTCCGAAGTCCTCGACCGGGTTGTAGCGCTTGGCGTAGTCGCCGTAGCGGGTCCCGGCCTGGCCCTCCTGAAAGACGTAGTCCTGCAGCTCGCACTCGCCGGCCTGATCGCAGATCGGACAGTCGAGCGGGTGGTTGATCAGCAGGAACTCGAGCACCGATTCGCGAGCCCGCTTGGCGCTCTGGCTGTTGACGTGGACGACGTTGCCGTCGGCGACCGTGGTGACGCAGGCCGGCATCAGCTTGGGCGCCTTCTCCACCTCGACCAGACACATCCGACAGACCGCCGGCGAGGGCAGCGACGGATGGTAGCAGTAATGCGGGACCAGCACCCCCGCCTGCTTGGCGGCTTCGATGATGGTCGTGCCCTTCGGCACGGCCAGCTCGACACCGTCGATGGTGACCTTGACGAGTTCTTCGGTCATCGGGTCCTCTGGTCCGTCCCGTCCGGCCCGCTCACGCGACGACGGCCACAGGGGCCTTCGTGCGGCTCAGGTAGGCGTCGAACTCTTCTCTGAACTTCTTGATCCCGCTCACGATCGGGGCAGCGCAGGAGTCGCTCAGCACGCAGATCGTCCGTCCGGTCATCTGCTCGGAGAGATCGAGCAGCAGATCGAGATCGGACGCCTTGCCCTCGCCCCGGAGGATCCGGGCGAGGATCTTCGTGGTCCACGCGGTGCCCTCGCGGCACTGGGTGCACTGCGCGCAGCTCTCGTGCGCGTAGAACTTCGCGAGCCGATAGATTTCGTAGACCAGGTCGGCCGAGTCGTCCATCACGATGAAGCCGGCGGACCCGAGCATCGAGCCCTGCTCCACGATCCCCTCGTAGTCGCAGAGGGCGGCCTCGGCCTCCGCGGCGGTCATGATCGGCACCGAGGAGCCCCCCGGGATCACCGCCTTCAGCCGACGGCCCGGCCGCATCCCCCCGGCCAGGTCGTGGATCAGGTCCCTCATCGGGAAGCCCATGGTGATCTCGTAGTTGCCCGGCCGCATCACGTGCCCACACACCGAGAACAGCTTGGTACCGGTGCTCTTCGGGTTCGCGAGGCAGAGCCCCTTATACCACGCCCCGCCCCGGCTCAGGATGTGCGGCACGGCGGAGAGGGTCTCGACGTTGTTGATCGTCGTGGGCATCCCGAAGAGGCCCGCCTGCGCGGGGAACGGCGGCTTGATCCGGGGATTGCCGCGCTTGCCCTCGATCGAATTCATCATCGCGGTCTCTTCGCCGCAGATGTAGGCGCCCGCGCCGCGGTGGAGCACGATGTCGATCCGCTTGCCGGACCCGAAGGCGTTCTCGCCGAGAGCGCCCTTGGCGTAGGCCTCCTGGACGGCGGCGGACATGATCTTCCAGGGCTCGGTGAACTCGCCCCGGATGTAGATGTAGCAGCGCTCCGCCCCGATCGCGTACGCGGCGATCGCGCAGCCCTCGATCAGCTGGTGGGGGGTCCACCGCATGATCTCGCGGTCCTTGAAGGTGCCCGGCTCCGACTCGTCGGCGTTGCAGACCAGATAGTGGGGCTTGCCGCTCGGCTTCGGCATGAAGCTCCACTTGAGCCCGGTCGGGAAGCCCGCGCCGCCCCGGCCGCGGAGCCCCGACGCCTTCACGTCCTCGATGATCGCCTCGGGGGCCATCCCGAGAGCCTTTTTGAGCGCCTCGTAACCGCCCCGCTTGACCCAGCCGGCGAAGGAGCGCGCCTCGACGTCGCCAAAATACTTCGAGAGGACGACGGTCTCTTTCGGATGCGACGGATGGGGGTAGCCCATTACGGATACCTCGCCAGGATGCCGGGCACCCGCTCGGGGGTCACCGCGTCGATGAAATCCTCGTCGATCAGGACCGGGGTCGGAAACCCGCAGGCGCCGAGACACTCGACTTCGGCGACGGTGAAGCGGCCGTCCGGGCTCGTCGCCCCGAGCTCGCCGCAGCCGGTCTCCTTCAAGATCGCGGCGATCACGTCGTCGGAGCCGCAGAGGTGACACGGCGAGGTGCCGCACACCTGAATGAAGTGGCGGCCCACCGGATGGAGGTGGTACATCGTGTAGAACGTCACCACCCCGCGGACGTAAGCCGGGGTCAGCTCCAGCACCTCGGCCACCTCGGCGATCCCCGGCGGCGACACCCAGCCGCGCGCCTCCTGCACCATCCAGAGCGCGGGGAGGAGACAGGCCTGCTTGGTCGGATACTTGGGGAAGAGCGCCTCGAGCTTGGCGCGGGTCTCCCCGACGAAGACGGGCTCGTAGGCCAGGGCGTCGTGGCCGTCGGTGGCCGCGTGGCCTCCGCTCATCGGTCGATCTCTCCCATGACGATGTCGACGCTCGCATTGATCGCGATCACGTCGGAGAGCAGCGCGCCCTCGCAGAGCCTCGGCAGGCACGCCAGGTTGATGAACGAGGGCGGCCGGATCCGCCAGCGGACCGGCTTGGCGGTGCCGTCGGCGACGAAGTAGTAGCCCAGCTCGCCCTTCGGGTTCTCGATCCCCATGTAGGCTTCGCCGGCGGGCGCCGGCACGCCTTCCATCACCTGCTTGAAGTGGAAGATCATCGCCTCCATGTCGCTCATCGCGCGCGACTTGCTCGGCAGGATGACCCGGGGATCGCTCACGTTGAGCGGGGCCCCCCGCAGCGTGGCCAGGCGATCGAGCGCCTGCTCCAGGATCCGGTTCGCCTGGTACATCTCCTCGAGCCGCACCCGGTAGCGGTCGTAGATGTCGCCGTGCTCGCCGATCGGGACGTCGAAGTCGTAGCTGTCGTAGTCGAGGTAGGGCCGATCCTTGCGGACGTCGTAGTCGACGCCGCTCGCCCGGAGCATCGGTCCCGAGAGCGAGTAGTTGATCGCCTCGTCCGCCGACAGCACGCCGACGCCCTGCGTCCTGCCGATCCAGATCGCGTTCCGGGTGAACATGGTGTCGACTTCGTCGAGCACCTTCGGAAAGGTCCGGGTGAATTCCCTGAGGCCCTCCTCCCAGCCGTCCGGCACGTCGGCCATCATCCCGCCGACCCGGGTCAGACTGGTGGTGAGCCGCGCGCCCGTCCATGCTTCCTGGAGGTTGTAAATCCGCTCCCGCTGGTAGAACGACCAGAGGAAGGGCGTGAACGCGCCCAGGTCGATCCCCGTCGTGCCGAGCCAGACCAGGTGCGAGATGATCCGGCTCATCTCGCACGCGATCACCCGGAGCACGGTGCAGCGCTCGGTGATCTCGATGCCCATCAGCTTCTCGGCGGCCAACGCCAGGCAGACGTTATTGGCCATCGGCGAGAGGTAGTCGGTCCGGTCTGTGAGCGGGATGATCTGGTTGTAGTGCCGGTACTCGCCCAGCTTCTCAAAGCCCGAGTGCAGGTAGCCGACGTGCGGGATGCAGCGCTGGACCGTCTCGCCTTCGAGCTCGAGCACCAGCCGCAGCACGCCGTGGGTGGCCGGGTGCTGGGGCCCGATGTTCACCAGCATGTGCTCGGCGCCGAGGTCCTCGTCCGGCTCGCCCACGCCGAGCGGAACCCGGGTCGGCCGGCCCTCGGGATCGAGGCCCGGGGTGGCCAGGGCCATCTCCACCGTGCGGGTGCTCATCGAATCGCTCCTCGCGAGCCTTTGGCCAGCCGCTGCTTCATGTCCTCGGGCAGCTCGTCGTACGCCTCGGCGATCGAGAGCTCTTCCATGGAGTAATGCGCCTCGGGATTGGCCGCGAGCGCCTGCCTGGTCTGCTCCGCGCGGGTGAAGTTCCCGCGCAGCGGGAAGCTCTTCCGGAGCGGGTAGCCCTCGGCGTAGGTGTCCCACATCAGAATGCGGCGGAGATCAGGGTGGCCGTCGAACGCCACACCGAACATGTCGTAGACCTCGCGCTCGAGCCAGTCGGCGCCCTTCCACAGATCCCAAACCGAGCGGACGGTGAGCGCCCCGGCTTTGTCGAGCGGCACCTTGACCCGCAGGTCGACCTTGCGCCCCAGCGAGCGGAGCTGGTAGACCACCTCCAGCGACCGCTCCGGGTCGCGGTAGTCGACCGCGGTGACGTCAGTGAGGTAGTTGAATTCCTGACCCGGCGTGTCCTTGAGCCAGGCCAGGACGTCATGGCTCCGGTCGGCCGCGATCCAGACGATGGTGTCGCCACAGGAGACCCGGGCGTCGAGCACCGCCGCGCCAAACTGGACGCGGAGAGCCTCGACCGACGGCGAGGGCTGGATGGCGGTGGTCATGCCGAGCGGGTTTGATGAACCGAGTTGCCGAATGGCTCGGAGATCTCGTCGATCGTCTCCGGCGGGAGGAAGAAGCCGCGCTCGTCCACCAGGAGCTCCTGGCGCAAGGTCTCGTCCGCGATCGACTCACCCTTGATCTTCTTCTGGAGCAGCATGATCCCGTACATCAGGCCCTCGGGCCGGGGCGGGCATCCGGGCACGTAGACGTCGACCGGAATGATGGTGTCGATGCCCTGCACCATCGCGTAGGTGTCGAAGATCCCGCCCGTCGACGCGCAGGCGCCCATCGAGATCGCCCACTTCGGCTGCGGCATCTGGTCCCAGATCCGGCGGATGATCGGCGCCAGCTTGAAGGGCAGCCGCCCCGCGCAGATCAGCACGTCCGCCTGCCGCGGCGAGAAGCTCATCCGCTCCATCCCGAAGCGACTGATGTCGAACCGACCCGCCGCCGTGGCCATGAACTCGATCGCGCAGCAGGCCGTGCCGAAGGGCATCGGCCAGAGCGAGTTGGCCCGACTCCAGTTGACCAGGAAATCGAGCCGGGTCGTCAGCCAGTTGGGAGAGACCGCCGCCAGCTCGGTGGCGTCAGCTCCGGTCGGCTCCGCTAATCCCATTGGAGGGCCCCGCGTTTCCACACGTAGAGATATCCGACGCCGAGGATCGCGATGAACACGAACATCTCGAGGAGCAGCAGGCCACCGATGTCCTTCAACTGATGGAAGGCCACCGCCCACGGGATCATGAACACCGCCTCGATGTCGAAGACGATGAACAGCATGGCGACCAGATAGAACTTGACCGAAAAGCGCTCGCGCGCGTCGCCCAGGACCGGAATGCCCGACTCGTACGGCGCCACCTTCACGGCGGTGCGCCGGACGTTGGAAAAGACGTGGGAGATGCCCAGCATCATGACCGCGTTGGCCACCACGAACGCGATCAGGACCAGAATCGGCACGTACGGCTGGAGCATCGGTGCTCCCGATCGTGAAAAGATTCACTAAGGGCGAGACGGAAATCTACAAGCCGCCCCCCGCGAGTCAACCCGGAGAAGGCCGCAAACGCCAGCGAAACCGCGAGTTACGTCGATCTGCGCCGAGATCGGGATGGTCCGGGTATATTACCCGCCGCTCGACCACGAACGGGCCCCCTGGCGGGTGCCCGACTCAACCCCGAAACCAACCGGGACCACCACGGCATGTCGATCAAATCCGACCGCTGGATCCGCCGCATGGCCACCGAACAGGCCATGATCGAGCCCTTCGTCGACGGCCAGATCCGGCAGACCGACGCCCAGGGCCGCCGGGTGATCTCCTACGGCGTCTCCTCCTACGGCTACGACATGCGGGTGGCGCCCGAGTTCAAGATCTTCACCAACGTGCTCTCGGCGATCGTCGACCCCAAGGAGTTCGACTCCCGGAGCTTCGTCGAGTTCGAGGGCGACGTCTGCATCGTCCCACCCAACAGCTTCGCCCTGGCCCGTTCGGTCGAGTACTTTCGAATCCCCCGCAACGTGCTGACCATCTGCGTCGGCAAGTCGACCTACGCCCGCTGCGGTATCATCACCAACGTGACGCCCTTCGAGCCCGAGTGGGAGGGGCACGTCACGCTGGAGATCTCCAACACCACCCCGCTGCCGGCGCGGGTCTATGCCAACGAAGGCATCTGCCAGGTCCTCTTCTTCGAGGCCGACCCCGACGACGTCTGTGAGACCAGCTATCGCGACAAGGCCGGCAAGTATCAGGGCCAGCGCGGCGTGACCCTCCCCCGCCTCTAGCCGCGTCGCTCAGCCGTTGGCGAACTGAGGATCGACCGGCACCCGGTAGCCGTTCGCCAGCCGGTTGGCTTCGTTGGCGAGCCCGATCACGCTCTGCAGCTCGGCGAACTGCGCCGGCGTCATCCCCTTCTTCCGGGCGGACACGGTATGCGAGTGGATGCAGTACTCGCAGTTGTTGGTGACGCTCACCGCGAGGTAAATCAGCTCCTTGGTGAGCGGATCGAGCGCCCCGGCCGCCATGATCTGCTTCACGTCGCGCCAGGTGCGCTCGAGGGTGGTCGGGTCGTTCGCGAGCGCCTTCCAGAAGTTGTTGATCCAGTCGGTCTTGCGGGCGGCCATGATGTCGTCGTACACCGCCCGGACCGCGGGCGAGGCGTCGGCGTACTCGATCAGCGGAACCAAAGCCACAACCTGCTCCTCGTTGCGAGATCCCGGATGATACTCGCGGGAGGCTCCGCCGGCCCATGGTTGCACCTGCTCCGGGCGGCGCTATCCTACGGAGTCCGATTCCGATCTCGATGACAGCCGACGCGTTCGTTTCCCACTCCAGCAATGACAAAGGCGTCGCGCTGGCGCTGGTGTCGGCGCTCGAAGCCGCCGGCATCCGCTGCTGGATCGCTCCCCGCGACATTCGTCCCGGGGACCTCTGGGCGCAGGCCATCGTCGAGGCGATCGAATCCTGCAGGGTGCTGGTCGTGGTCCACTCGGCCAGCGCGGACAAGTCGGGTCATGTCCTGAACGAGGTCGACACCGCCGTTCGGGCCGGCCGCCACGTGTTGCCGGTGCGCACCGACGACAGCGTGGCCGGTGGCGCGTTGGGCTACCACCTTCGCTCTCGCCATTGGATCGACGCGCCAAACCTGGTCGCCGACCCGGGTCAGGCCGCGCCCGTGGTTCGGGCCGCGAAGGCCCTGCTCGCCCTCCCGCCCGGCGCGCCCCCGACCGAACGGGAGATGCTCGCCGCCACCGGGCGGGACCCGAGCCACCAGGCCCCCAAGGCGGCGCCGGTCGCCAAACCGGCCACCAGCTTCAGCTCGACGGACACCTCGATCCTTATCCGGGTGCCCCGAATGCGACGGCCGCGCTGGCGGCGGCGCTGGATCGCGGCCGCCGCCGGGGCCGGGCTGCTCCTCGCCGTGGCCGGCTACCTGAGCTGGGGCCACCGCGCCGTCATCGGCGTGGAGTTCGAGGTGGGTCAGGCAACCGCCGGCTCCGACTGGCGGCTCACGGTCCGGAGCGACTCGCTCCGGTTCTTCGAAGGCCCGAACCCTCCGCCCGCCCGGAACCAGCGAAATTTCGGCGCCCATTTCACCCGGGCGCAGGCACGCTATCTGTACGCCGAGCTGCGGATCGCGCACGAGGCGCCCGGGCGACTGCTCCACCTGCCGATCATCTGCAGCGTCTACCGCCCGGACGGCGGTTTGCTCGCGAACCTGACGCTCGAGAATCGGATTCAGGCGCAGGCGACGTCGTGGATCAACCAATCGGGCTGGGGCCGGGCAACGCCGGGCTCCTGGGAGCCGGGTCGATACCGAGTCGACTGCAGCTACGACCGCACCCTGGTGGCCCGCGACTGGTTCGAGGTCCTCGACTAGGACGCGGGCGTGATGTCGTAGATCACGAGCGCCGGGCTGGGCGGGTTGCGGGCCGCAAAGACGTACGTCCGCCCGGCGATCGTCGCCACAGTCCCGGTGTGCAGACCGGCCTCGACGAGAATGCTCGCCACCTGGACTGGCCGCTCGGGATCCGCAAGGCTGAAAACGTGGAGGCCCGCCCCGTCGCCCTTCTCGGCGGTGACCGCGAGCAGGGTGCCGTCCTCGCTGACCTGCAGGTCGCTCACGGTGCGAACCTGGTCGACCACGATCGAGTCGACCAGCACCGGCTCGGAGCCGGAGACGCTCCAGACGTTGACCAGATTGCCAAAGCTGCCGTCGCGCGCCACACCACCCCAGGTGCCCGTGTAGGCCATCGGCGGTCGCACCCAGAGGTCCGCACCCCATCGCGCCGGGACGTTCTGGCCGCCGCCGATCGGGCGCAGGTCGGATGGATCGAGCTTCCAGAG
>JBFXAS010000048.1:0-25435 GCA_050184075.1 Gemmatimonadales bacterium | reverse complement strand
AGCGCGCCGATCTGCGACCTCGACGAAGCGGAATCCAGACCGGGCGAGTGGGAGGCTATAACGCCAGGACCTCGAGGAAGGCACCCACCGCGAAGGTTGGCTTGATCAGCATCGACGCGAGTGGGGGCTATACCGCCAGGAACTCGAGGAAGGCGCCGCCGCGAAGGCTGGCTTGATCAGCATCGATGCGAGTGGGGGGCTATACCGCCAGGAACTCGAGGAAGGCGCCCGCCGCGAAGGTTGGCTCGATCAGAATCGACCGCCGGCCGAACGGCGCGAACGGGATGGCATCGGCCGCGAGGAGCCGCCGGGTCGCGTCGAGGTCGCTGACCCCGATCGTCACGCCGAGTGGTCGGTCGGGACCAGCCAGGTGGCGGTCGAGGCGAGCCTCCGCGTAGCTCCGCTCCACCAGCCAGACCTGCGTCGGTCCGAGCGACAAGGTGATCCCGCCCGGCCGGGGGTGGACCCGGGCGGAGCCAAGCAGGCGCTCGTACGCCGTCAGATGATCCTCAGGCCGACCGACCATCACCGTGAGCCCCGCCACCGATCGGGCGGTGTTGGCGTGGCGCTGGAAGGACGGCCGCCAGACCAGAGCCGGGGTATGGTGCTGACAGAAGAAGGCCGGTATGGCCGGGGTCGCATCGTCCGGCAAGAGAACCGCCGAAAAGCGGGCCGCCTCGGTTCCGGCGTCCGTGGCGACCGGTCGCTCGAAGTGAATCGGGCGCTCGGCCCGCACCCCGCGCGACTCGAGCGCCCGATAGGTTCGCTCGGCGTCGGGCGTGTTGATCACCATCGCGCCCAGGCCGTCGCCTCGATCGATGCCGGCGGCCCAACGCTCGTTGGACGGGGCGCGGGTCAGCACCGTCAGGAGCTCGAGGTAGTCGTGCTCGAACACGATGGTGTGATTCGCGGTGCCGAGCGCGGGGTGGCCGCCCCGCGGCGTCAGGGTGAAGCCCAAGCGCTGGTACGCGCGCGCGGCGAGCGCGAGGTCTCGAACCAGAAGGATCGCGTGATCGAGCGCGTGCATGGCAGTCCAGGGAGAGCGGTTCGGCGAATCTAGAGCGGTGCGGGGCTTGATACAACGCGGCTGGCGGCCGACCTTTCTCCTCTTCATTGACTCGAAGGTCGGCATGGCCCCGACGCTCGCCAATCCGGACAAGATCCTCCATCACCTGACGACCACCTCGCTCACGCTCGAGGGCTATCGGATCGTCGAGACGCTGGGCGTCGTCCTCGGCGTCACGGTTCGGTCCCGCTCCGTGATCGGCTTCATGTTCGCGTCGCTCGAGACGATTCGCGGCGGGAAGATCAAGCGCTTCACCGAGCTCTGCGAGCGGACGCGGGCCGAGGCGTTCGAGTTGATGCTCCAACACGCCGAGCAGCACGGTGCCAACGCCGTGGTCGCGATCCGGTACGACGCGACCGAGGTCATGCAGGGGGTGAGTGAAGTGCTCTGCTACGGCACGGCGGTGCGGGTCGAGCCCCTCGAGTAGGTCGGGCCCGCCGCGGCGGGTTGCTACCGACCTGCGGTCGTCTGGTACGGGAGATCCCGCCGGTCGGGGGTAGCGTTGGTCGCTCAACGGAGAGCGGCCCATGCTGGCGCAAGTCCATGCCCTCGCGGTGTCCGGCATCGACGCCTACCTGGTCGAGGTCGAGGTCCATCTCGCCGCTGGGCTTCCCTCGTTCACGACGGTCGGCTTGCCGTACGGCGCCGTCAAGGAAGGGCGCGAGCGGGTGCACGCCGCGCTGGTCAACTCCGGCTTCGAATTCCCGCTCAAGCGAATCACCGTCAACCTCGCCCCCGCCGACGTCCGGAAAGAGGGCTCCGCCTTCGACCTTCCGGTGGCCATCGGGATCCTGGTCGCGAGCGGCCAGATCGAGGCCCCGGGGCTCCCGGAAGGCGCGTTGGTCGGAGAGCTCGGACTGGACGGGGAGCTTCGCGGCGTCCGGGGGGCGCTCCCGATGGCGTCGGCCGCGGCGCGGCTCGGTCTCCGCTGGCTGACCGTGCCCGCGGCGAACGCGATCGAGGCCGCCACGGTCGACCGGATCACGGTGCTGGGTGCCAAGGGCCTGGCTGAGGTCGTGGCGCACTTGAGGGGACAGCGGCGGCTGGTGCCGGCGACCGCCCGTCGCCAGGGATCCCCGGCCGACGGGGCGAGCGGGGTCGATCTGGCGGACGTGCAGGCCCAGCCGGGTGCCAAGCGGGCGTTGGAGATCGCCGCGGCCGGCGGGCACAACCTGCTCCTGGTCGGCCCGCCGGGCACCGGCAAGACCATGCTCGCGCGCCGGCTGCCGACCCTCCTGCCTCCCCTGGCGCTCGACGAGGCGATCGAGGTCACCAAGGTCCACAGCGTCGCCGGGTTGCTTCGGCCCGAGACCGGCCTGGTGACGGCGCGGCCGTTCCGCGCGCCCCACCATACCATCAGCGACGCGGGTCTCTGCGGCGGCGGGTCGCCGCCGAAGCCGGGGGAGGTGAGCCTGGCCCACCGGGGCGTGCTCTTTCTCGATGAGTTGCCCGAATTCCGCCGCTCGGTGCTGGAGACGCTTCGGCAACCGCTCGAGGACGGCATCGTCACGATCGCGAGGGCGCAGGCTGCGGTGACCTTCCCGGCCCGCTTCATTCTCGCGGCCGCGATGAACCCGTGCCCGTGCGGCCATCGCGGCGACCCGCGACGCTCGTGCGTCTGCTCGGACGAGATCGTGCGCCGATATCGCGCGCGGCTCTCCGGACCCTTGCTCGACCGAATCGACCTCCATCTGTCCGTCTCGGCGGTCGGCTATCGCGACCTGCGAGTCGGCCAAACGGCCGAGTCGAGCGGTGTGGTGCGAGCCCGAGTGGAAGCGGCCCGCGAGCGGCAGGCTCGCCGGGTGGGCGCCGGCAGGCCCCGGCTGAACGCGGAGCTCGGCGCGGCGGACGTTCGGCGCTCTTGCCGGCTGCCGCCGGAGGGCGAGCGCCTTCTGGAATCGGCGATGGCCCGGCTCGGCCTCTCGGCCCGCGCCTTCGTTCGCACCCTCAAGCTGGCGCGAACGATCGCCGATCTCGGGGGCAGAGACGCGATCGCCCCGGCCGACGTGGCCGAGGCGATTCAGTACCGAGCGAACGATCGGGGGCCGCCCTTGGGCGAGCCGGCCGGCTAGCTCCCGTCGTCCGGGAGCACGATCAGGCGCACCCGGTACTCGTCTTGGGGAATCTGCCGGTCGGCGGTCGGGGTGGGTTGCAGCCCGAGCAGCTGGATCGCGTAGGCTCCGTCGGACCAGCGATCCAGGCCGGCGGCGCTCTCCAGCACGATCGGACCGGCCTGGGCCGCGCCGAACACGTCGAGCTCCACACCGGCCGATCCCTCCACGACGCACAACAGGTCGACCGGGCACCGGCTGTCGCCGACCACCCGCCGAAAGCCGATCGTCAGGTCCGTGCCCGAGATTCGGACCGTCTGGTTTGGGGCCAGCAGGAACTCCGTCCCAATCTCGATCTCGGATGGACCAGTGGCGCCGCACCCCATGCAGAGCGCCGCGCCCAATACGATGCCGACCACCGCTCGCCTAACCATCCACATCCTGCCTCCCGGCGACACCATGGCAAACGCCGTACCAGGGTCGGGGCGCCGCTAACTCGCGACCGTCGAGCGTTGGGGTGTTGGGGTGCCAGGGGAGGGCGTGTGAGAATGACACGCAGGAGGGACACATGCGAAGGCCCGGGTGGCTCTCGCTCAGGTGCCGGTCGCGCAATGGTTCGCGCTGCGGAGCTACTTGGTGCCCGGGAATCGGGCGTTGAGCAGGTCGACCATCGTGAGCTCGAACCGGCCCGTGGTGGCGCAGGCGATCCTGTCCGGCCTGCCGCCCGGGACGTCCACCGCCTCCGCGTACATCGCGAACTCGAAGGCGGTCTTCCCGTTGGCGGGCGCCAGGTCCAGCCCAAAGCGGAGGAAGACGTGGTAGGTGTTGGCGTTAGGTCCGGTGATGTTGTCGCCGCAATCGAAGTAGCGGGAGAGTGGCTGCTTGGCGAGGCGCCGCACGGCCCGCTGGCGGGGGTTAGCGAGGCGCCGCGGGGCGACTGACTCCGCGGGCTCGAGGCCCAGCTCGGCGAGGATCTCGCGGAAGGCGCTCCAGACGGTGTCGGCCGGCGCAGGCACGGCTCCCCTGGTGAGCCCCTTGTCGCGGTAGAACTCGACCAGGCCCCAGTCGCCCGGGGCGCCGGGATCCTGCGCCTCCAGGGCTCGGGCCGACCCCGAAACCAGCGCCAGACCGAGACAGATCGCCACCGCGTGTCGCATCGCTTGCCCCCGGCTTCACTTACCGAACCGCGCTCCCAATATTACCGCTCCTGCGTTCCTGGACTACCGTGGACCCGATTTGTCACACGCTGGTCGGCGCCTGTCTGGCGCAGAGCGGACTGAAGCGCCGAGCCCGGCTGGGCACGGCGGCTCTGGTGGTCGCCGCCAACGCGCCCGACGTCGACATCGTGGCCGGCTTTCTCGGCCGAAGTCTCGAGCTCCGTCGGGGCATCACCCACGGGGTGCCGGCGCTCCTGCTCTGGCCGTTCGTGATCGCGGGCGTCTTCTGGCTGATCGGCAGGGCGCGCGGCGGGGAACCGGCCCGCTTCGGTCCGCTGGCCGGGCTCGCGGCGATCGGGGTCCTGACTCACCCGGCGCTCGACTACCTCAACACCTACGGGATGCGCTGGTTGATGCCGCTGGTGGACCGTTGGTTCTATGGCGACACCCTGTTCATCATCGATCCCTGGGTCTGGCTGGCCCTCGCCGCGGGGGTCCTGCTGGTTCGGCGTCGGGAGCGGCGGGCCTTGCCCGACCCATCGCGCCCGGCCCGGATCGCCCTCGCCGGGGTGGCGATCTACGTCGGGGCGATGATGACCTCCACCCTGGTCGCACGTCGCGACCTTGCCCGGATGGTCGGACCGGATGCCCGGGTGATGGTTGCTCCCCGACCGATCGATCCGTTCGCCAAGTCGGTGGTCGTCGCCCGAGGCGACTGGTACCTCGTCGGCAGCTATCGGTTCGGGAGGAGCCCGGCCGCCCAGATCGAGGACTCGCTTCCCGTCGGTCTCGACCAGGCGACCATCGCCGCCGTTGCCGGGGCGCCCGGCGGGCCCGCCTTTCTCCACTGGGCGCGGTTTCCGGTCGGGCGGCGCACCGCGCTCGGCGACTCGACCCGCTATCGGGTCTACGACCGCCGCTATTCCGGCGGCGGGGAGGGTGGTTGGGCGTCCTTCGAGGTGACGGTGGGGAACGGGCGTTAGGTGCGTCTGCCGGCGCCCGTGGTATCAGGCGCTCCCGGCGGGACGATCTTGAAGGCGAAGCTCTGCTCGACCCACTGGCGGACCTTGCGTGAGCCCTGGATCGCGGGCCGGAAGCGCATCTTTGCCAGCGCCTCCCGGACCGAGACCGCGAACGCCTCATGGGTGGTGCGGATGACCTTGATGGTGTTGGTGTCGACCCGCCCCGTGGTGTCAACGACGTAGTTCACGAAGGTCGAGCCGGAGATCTTCTGGTCCAGCATTTCCGGCGGGTAGATCGGCGACGCGCTGGTCGGGTCCCGCTGGACCATCGAGTCGACCTCGATCTCGGTCAGCGCGGTCTCGACCGGCTCCGGGTCGCCGAGGGGCTCCGGGTCGACCGGGGTGGGATCGCCCGCGATGCCCTCGGTGAAGAGCGGCTCGACCGGCTCGGCGGGTGGGGGCGGCGGCTCCTCGATCTGGCCCTGCTCGCCCACGACCCCGGCCCAATCGAGGCCCCGGCCGACCTCCGCCCGCTGCCCTTCGACGTCCGGCGGCACCAGGAACACCACCAGCTGCTCGATCCGATCTTCCGTCTCGGTGACTTCGGGCTGGGGGAGGACCAGCGGCAGGGCGAACGCCGCATGCACCAGCAGACTCACGGTGAAGCCGAGAGTCGGTCGGGCCGTCCGAACGGGCGTGAGCGCAAACTGATGAGCCACGGCAACCTACGTCCTGTGTGAAGCTTGGGTACCTCACCCGACGAGAGCAAGGGGGGGCAGGGTTTCGGGTGGCGGCGCCAGCCCCCCACAGTCTAATGACACCCGGCCGAGCGGGTTCCCTACGAACGCCGCTTCATCGGCACCGGGGGGCTGACCAACATGGATGGGGACCCCGGGGCGGTGGATATCGTCCGATTGCGCGATAGTCCTTTTGTTAGTAAAATAAAATTATATGGCCGACTCCGTCGACCTCGTGATCGCCGCCTATCCCGTCAT
The DNA here is from genome assembly GCA_050184075.1 of Gemmatimonadales bacterium. GTDB lineage: Bacteria > Gemmatimonadota > Gemmatimonadetes > Gemmatimonadales > GWC2-71-9 > SHZU01. The sequence goes on along the minus strand of JBFXAS010000048.1, from coordinate 19,204 downwards.
TCACCAGGCGTGCCGCCAGCGCGAAGTCAGCGCGCCGGGACGGGGGCCGACCATCAGCCCGCACCAGGCGACCGTCCTCGCCCACCTCGATCGGCGCGACGGCATCACCATCACCGAGCTCGCCGCGGTGATGGAGGTGGCCCTCCCGACCATGTCGCTGATGGTCACCCGGCTCGAGGCCGACGGTCTGGTGCGGCGGGAGCGGGACAGCGCGGACCGCCGTCGGACCGTCGTCCGGCTGACCGTGACGGGGGAGCGGCTCCGCCTCGCCGCCTCGCTGCTCGATCCGGACCGGGTCCGGGCACTGCTCGACTCCATGACGCCCGAAGAGCGCTCGGCCGGAGTGGCCGGCGTGCTCGCCCTGGCGCGCGCCGCCCGCGCGCGGGCTCAACCCAACACCGCAAGCTCAACTCGCTCGAGATCCCCATGAATCGCCGCCAACGTCGTCGTCGGGCCCGGATTCGGCGGGTCCTGATCGCCCTTCCGCCCGTCGCCCTGGCGGCGCTCTACCTGGTCGGGCTCGCGCTGCCGGCCGTCCACAGCGCGGTGGTCACCCGGCAGCTCCCGGGATCGCCGGAAACGGTCTGGGCGATCCTGATGGACCTCGACGCGATGCCCGCCTGGAGGACCGATCTCCGGGGGCTCGAGCGGCTGCCGGATCACAACGGTTCCGTCCGGTGGCGAGAGGAGACGGCCCACGGCGAGCGCACGATGCGGCGGCTGACGGCGTTGCCGCCGGAGCGCTTGGTGGTCGGGGTGGACGAGTCCGGGCGGCGGGAATGGGAGTATCGGGTCGAGCGGCGCGAGCAGGGCAGCGTGATCGCGATCACCGAGCGCGTCTGGGTGACCAATCCGCTCCGCCGTCCATTCGTCGCGATCTTCGGACTCGATCGCGACTCGCTCGAGCGAATCGTGGATGGGCTCGAGGCCCGCGCCGCCGGGGTCCGTCAGGTGGCGACCCGGGTGAGCGGTCCCGTCGCTCAGTCGGCGGCGCCGCCGCAGCGCACCAGCGCCCGGGCCAGGTAGACCTCGACCAGATCGAAGTGCAGAGTCCGGGTTCGCTGGATCCAGGCGGCCGAGCAGCCGACGGAGATCGCAGCTTCGAGCAGGGCTGCCTCGTCGCGGGCCAGGAGGTGGCAGGTCCGTCGCCCGCGGGAGCGGAAGATGTTCTCGTGGACCGAGACGCCACCGGCCGAGGCCCAGGTGCGGGCGTGCCGGACCTCGCGGGTCAGGAAGTAGCGCCAGCCGAGGGGCGAGCTCGGCGTGTCGACCCGGTCGCTCTCAGTCATCGTCCCGCACCGGCCGCCGAGTGCGCTTCTGCGCCGCGCGTCGCCGCTTGGCTTCCAGCCGTCTCGCCTTTTCGGTTTTCGGCACCCGGGTCGCTCGCCGTTGCTTCGGCACGGCGAGGGCGCTGGCGACCAGGGCTTCGAGCCGCTCGACGGCCACCTCCCGGTTCCGATGCTGGCTGCGCGATCCCGACTCGACCACGCGAACCCAGCCCTCCCGGTCGATCCGTCGTGCGAGCTTGCCGGCGACTCGCGCGCGCTCGCCCTCGGACAGGGCGGCGGAGGCCAGCACGTTCCAGCGCACCTCGACCCGGGTCGAGGAGGTGTTGACGTGTTGGCCGCCGGGGCCGCCGGAGCGGGTGGCCCGGACCACCAATTCGCTCTCGGGCAGCGCGACGCGCCGCTCTGTCGGAGGAGGCCGGTCCGGCATTCGCCAAAGCTAACCGCTCGGCTTCCGTTGCCTCTTGGCGCCGTTACTTTCCCCCCGATGACGGCTTCCACGCCCGACCTCGCGCAGTGGTTCGAGCGACACGAGAGCGCGCTGCTCGGCTACTCGGGTGGGGTCGACTCCGCGGTCCTGGCGGTCGTCGGGGCTCGGGCGCTCGGCGAGCGCTTTCTCGCCGTCCTGGGGCGGAGCGCTTCGCTGTCTGAGGCTCAGCTCCGACAAGCGCGATCGCTGGCGGCGAGTCATCGGGTTCCTCTGTTGGAGCTGGCGACCGCCGAGCTCGACGATTCCGAATACCGGCGCAACGCGCCCGATCGGTGCTTCTTCTGCAAGCGGGAGCTGTGGAGCCGCCTCTCGGAGGTGGCTCGGGCGCGCGGGCTCTCGCTGGTCGTCGACGGCACCAATGCCGACGACCTCGGGGAGCATCGGCCGGGGCACGCGGCCGGCGAGCGGGTGGGCGTTCGCTCGCCGCTCGCGGAACTGGGCTGGACCAAGGCTCGGGTTCGTGACGCCGCTCGCGGGCTCGGCTTGCCGATCTGGGACGCGCCCGCCGCGCCGTGCCTGGCGAGCCGGGTCCGTTATGGCGTCGCGGTCACCGAGGAGCGACTGGGACAGGTGGAGCGCGCCGAGGCCTGGCTGCGCGACCGTGGGATCGAGGGCAACCTGAGAGTGCGGCATCACGGGTCCTTCGCGCGGATCGAAGTCGACCCGCCGATGTTCGCCCGGCTGGAAGCCGCCTGGGCCGAGGTGACCGCGGCGTTCGGCGTCTTTGGTTTCGAGCGGGTGGAGCGGGATCCGGCGGGCTACCGCCGGGGAAGTCTGCTGGCCTCGTGAGGTTGTTCATCGCGGTTCCGCTTCCGGAGGAGCCGGACCGGCTGGTGCGCTCCCGGCTCGGCCGGCTGCGCTCGCTCGACTGGCCGGTGCGCTGGATCAAGGACGAAGGTCTCCATCTCACGCTCAAGTTCTTCGGCGAGGTGACTTCGGACCGATACGAGTCGCTGGTCGAGTTGCTGGACCTGGCCACGCAGGGGACCGGGCCGATGGTGTTGACTCTCGACGGGATCGGTGCGTTTCCGTCCGCGGAGCGGCCGCGGGTGCTGCATTGGGGTGTGCAGGCCGGCCCCGACTGCGAGCTGCTGCAGGACCGGCTCGAGCGCGGGGGCGAGCGGCTCGGGTTTCCGCCCGAGGGACGACCATTCCGGCCGCACGTCACCCTCGGTCGGGTGCGGGAGGGCCACCGCCTGCCCTCCGGCTGGTGGGACCAGGTCGGCACCGACGCGCCGCCGACGCCGTTCCTGGCCGATCGGGTCTGCCTCTACGAGAGTCAGCTGGGCCCTGGCGGTCCGGTCTACACGGCGCGGCGGGAAGTGAGGCTCGGTTGAAGGGTTGCCTCACGCTGCCATTCCGACTCTTCACGCTCGCCGTGCTGCTGCTCGCGGGCTACCTCGCCTGGCACAACCGCGATGGGATCCGGCGCTGGGTTCACCGCGCGACGGCCGACCCCGGCGGTTCCGCGCCGGAGGTTCGCGAATCGCCCGACGCCCTGCGCGCCCGGGCCCGCGCGCGGCTCGATTCGCTCGAGCGACGCCGGGCGGACTCGGTGATCCTGAGCGCGGGCGAGGTGGAGACGCTGGTGCGCGACGCGATCCCCGCGGAGGGCAGATCCGTGGTCGACAGCGTCTCCCTGGAGCTGGGCCGGGGAGAAGTCACCCTCCGGGCCGTCATCGATGGCAGCAAGCTGCCGGCCGGGAGCCTGGGTCCGCTCACCGATTGGGTCTCGGGCCGCGAGTCGGTCGAGGGACGTGGCGTGCTCGCGCTGCGTCGCCTCGGGGTGGGGGAGTGGCGCCTGGAAGGGATGAGGGTGCGGGGACTGCCGTTGCCGCGGCCGCTCTGGAGTCGCCTGCTGGCCATGGTCGTGCCGGTCGACGACGGCGCCTTCACCTTCGACGTGCCGGCCTGGGTCACCGGGATCCGGGTGAGCCGGGAGGGCGCCGTGCTCTACGGGCGGCGGGTCGAGCGATGAACCCGCGGATCCTGGTGGTCGACGACGAGCCCGGCGTGCGCGAGGCGTTGCGCCAGGTGCTGGAGTACGAGGGGATGGAGGTCGAGCTCGCCAGCTCGGGGGTGGAGGGGCTGGCGGCCTTCGAGCGAGTCAAGCCGCACGTGGTGCTGCTCGACGTGAAGATGGCCGGTCTCGACGGGCTGGAGACGCTGGCGCAGCTCAAGGAGCAGGCGCCCGACGCAATGGTCGTGATGATCTCGGGGCATGGCACGATCGCCACGGCGGTGCAGGCAACCCAGAGCGGCGCGTTCGACTTCCTGGAGAAGCCGCTCGACACCGATCGGCTCCTGGTCACCCTCCGCAACGCGATGTCGCACGCCAGCCTGGCCGGAGAGAACGTGCGGCTTCGCGAGCATGTCGACACCGACTATCCGATGGTCGGCTCGAGCGAGGCGCTGCGTCAGGTGCGTCAGGTGATCGCCCGGGTGGCGCCGACGGACGCGCGGGTGCTGATCACCGGCGACAACGGCACCGGCAAGGAGCTGGTGGCCCGGGCGATCCACGAGGGCTCTGCGCGGGCGAAGCGGCCGTTCATCGAGGTCAACTGCGCGGCGATCCCGACCGAGCTGATCGAAAGCGAGCTCTTCGGCCACATGAAGGGCAGCTTCACGGGTGCGGTGGCCGATCGCCCGGGCAAGTTCGAGCTGGCGGACGGCGGCACCCTCTTTCTCGACGAAGTCGGCGACATGTCGCTCTCCGCGCAGGCCAAGGTGCTCCGGGTGCTCCAGGAGGGCGTGGTGACCCGGATCGGCTCGCCGCGGGCGATCGAGGTCGACGTTCGGGTGCTGGCCGCCACGAACAAGGACATCGGGCGGGAGATCCAGGCGGGGCGGTTTCGCGAGGATCTGTTCTACCGGCTCAACGTCGTGCCGGTCACCGTGCCGCCGCTGCGCGACCGGCGCGAGGACATCCCCGAGCTGGTCGCCCATTTCGTGGCCATGCTGTCCGGCAAGACCGGGATCGTCGCGAAGCCGTTCGACGACGCGGCCCTGGCGCAGCTGGAGAAGCGGAGCTGGCCCGGCAACGTCCGCGAGCTCCGGAACGCCGTCGAGCGCCTGCTGATCCTGTCCACCGGCAAGTCGGTGACCGGGGCGGACGTGAAGGGGCTGCTCGGGTCCGCGGTGCGCCGGCGGGGTGGGCCCCACGAGAGCCTCGACGCGATCAAGGAGCAGGTCGAGCGGGAGGTCGTGGAGGCGCGGCTCCGGGACTACGACGGCAACGTCGCCGAGACCGCGAAGGCGCTTGGCGTGGCGCGCTCGGTCCTCTATCGACGGATCAAGGAGCTCGGGCTCGACCGGGAGGGATGAGTGGCCGATCAGCAACGCGACTGGGACAAGGAGCTGGCGGAGATCGATCGCCTGATCGCCGGCCAGAAGTCGACGCCGGGGCCGAAGGCCGTGGCGCCGGCGGCGAAGGGAGCGGCTCCCGCGCCCGCCCCCCAGCGGGCACCCGCGCCCGGGCCGGTCCGGGTGAGCCGGAAAGAGCTGATCGGCGCCTGGTCGAAGGTCGGCCTGGGCGTCGTGCTGGCGGCGGCGATGTCGCAGTGGCCGTACGATCACGCCTGCGGAGCGGGCCTCTTCACCTACCTCGGCGCATCGACGGCGGTGGTGGTGGCCGGCCTCTGGGCGTCGATCGGCACCTGGCGGCGCCGACTCGGGGTGGCGCATACGATGGGCTTGCTGGTGGTCGGCTGGGGGCTCGGGCTCCTGGCGCTCCAAGTCCTGCCTCGGATCGGCTACGCCCGCGAGGCGCTCACCTGGTGGTGTCCCTGACCGCGCCCGCGCGCGCTCCGAGGAGCGGATAGCTCGATGGCCAAGAACTTCAAGAACTTCATCGACGGCCGCTGGGCCGCGCCTTCCACCGGCCGCTATCTCGAAAACCGCAACCCGGCCAACACCAGCGACCTGATCGGTCGCTTTCCGGATTCCGGGACCGACGACGTCGAGCGCGCCGTGGCGGCTGCCGCGCGCGCGTTCGAGCGCTGGTCGCGGACGCCGGCGCCCGCCCGCGGCGACATCCTCCGGCGGGTCGGCGACGTCCTGGTCGAGCGCAAGGAGGAGATCGCCCGGGCGATGACGCGGGAGATGGGGAAGGTGCTCGCGGAGACCCGGGGCGACGTCCAGGAAGGCATCGACACGGCCTACTACGCCGCCGCGGAAGGCAGGCGGCTGTTCGGCCACACCGTGCCGTCGGAGCTGCCGAAGAAGTGGGCGATGAGCTTCCGTCGGCCGATCGGCGTCGCGGGGCTGATCACTCCGTTCAATTTCCCGCTCGCGATCCCGACCTGGAAGATGTTCCCGGCGCTGGTGTGCGGTAACACGGTGGTCTTCAAGCCGTCGGAGGACGTGCCCCACACCGCTCACCTCCTGGTCGAGATCCTGCTCGCGGCGGGCCTCCCGCCGGAGGTGATCCAGCTGGTCCACGGTCGTGGCGACCCGATCGGCCGCGGCATCGTGGAGCACCCGGCCGTCAACCTGGTCTCCTTCACCGGCTCGACCGCTACCGGCTCGTTCATCGGCGAGACCTGCGGGCGAACCCACACGCGACTCTCGCTGGAGATGGGCGGCAAGAACGCGATGATCGTGATGGACGACGCAGACTTGGAGCTGGCGCTGGACGGTGTGCTCTGGGGCGCGTTCGGCACGACCGGCCAGCGTTGCACCGCGACCAGCCGTCTGCTGTTGCATCGAAAGATCCACGACCGGTTCCTCAAGCGGCTCGCGGACCGGGCGGACACCCTCGTGCTGGGCGACGGCCGCCAGCCGAAGAGCGAGGTCGGCCCGCTGATCCACGAAGCGGCGCGGGCCAAGGTCGAGCGGTACGTCGCGATCGGGCGGGAGGAGGGCGCCGAGCTGGTGATCGGCGGCAAGCGGCCCCGGAGCCCCCGGCTCGCGAAGGGGTGGTTCTATCGACCGACGATCTTCGCGGGCGTCAAGCCCGGCCATCGGATCGCCCGGGAGGAGATCTTCGGCCCGGTGCTCTCGGTGATCCGCTTTCGAACGTTCGAGGAGGCGGTGCGCATCAACAACGGTGTGCGCTACGGGCTCTCGAGCTCCGTCTACACCCGGGACGTGCGACTGGCCTTCGAGGCGATCGAGCGGCTCGACAACGGCATCAGCTACGTCAACGCCCCGACCATCGGGGCGGAGGCGCACCTGCCGTTTGGCGGAGTGAAAGAGACCGGCAACGGACATCGCGAGGGCGGCTGGGAAGTGTACGACTTCTATTCCGAGACCAAGGTCGGATACGTGGACTACTCCGGAACGCTCCAGCGGGCGCAGATCGACAACTACGACTGAGTGGCTCACCACCCCGGCCATGTTGCGTCGGCCGGGGCCCGCACGGTAGGTTCCACCGACGTCTCGAGGTCAAGCGTTTATGCGTCCCATCCGTGTCGGACCGTCAAAAGGTGGCTCGGGGTCCGACGACGGCTCTCTCGATCAGTATCTCCGGGAGATCAGCCGTTATCCGCTCATCACGCAGGCCGACGAAGTCACCCTCGCGCAGCGGATCCGCGTGGGTGACGAGGAGGCGCTCGACAAGCTGGTTCGGAGCAACCTCCGCTTCGTGGTGTCGGTGGCGAAGAAGTACCAGAACCAGGGCGTCTCCCTCTCCGACCTGATCAACGAGGGCAACCTCGGCCTGATCCGCGCGGCTCACAAGTTCGACGAGACCAAGGGGATCAAGTTCATCTCCTACGCGGTCTGGTGGATCCGGCAGGCGATCCTGCAGGCGCTGGCGGAGCAGAGCCGGATCGTGCGGGTGCCGCTCAACCGGGCCGGCACCCTCCATCGGATCAGCCGCCGGAGCTCGGCGCTCGAGCAGGAGCTCGGCCGCCAGCCGACCGCGGCGGAGGTCGCCGAGGGGATGGACATCGAGGTGGAGGAGGTCGAAAAGACCCTCTCGATCTCCCAGAACCACGTGTCGCTCGACGCGCCGCTCACCCCGGGCGAAGAGAACCGGCTGCTCGACTACCTGCCCGATACCCAGAACCCCGGCCCCGACGCCGAGACCTTCGAGCATGCCCTCACCCAGTCGATCGAGGAGGTCCTCCGCTCGCTCAAGGAGCGCGAGGCGAAGATTCTCCGGCTCTATTTCGGCCTCGACAGTCCGGAGCCGATGACGCTGGAGGAGATCGGGGCCCAGCTCGGGATCACCCGCGAGCGGGTCCGCCAGATCAAGGAGAAGGCGCTCAGCCGGCTCCGCCACGTGAGCCGCTCCAAGGCCCTCGAGAGCTTCCTGTCCTGACGGCGACCGGTTACGATCCCCGGGTCATGGCCGCCAATCCATCGTTCGACGTCTCGACCGGAGTCGACCTGCAGGAGGTCGACAACGCCGTCAATCAGGCGAACAAAGAGATCGCCCAGCGATACGACTTCAAAGGCACCGACTGCACCATCGAGTTCGACCGTGCCGGCGGGGCGATCAAGCTCGCCGCGGACGACGAGTTCCGGATGAAGCAGCTGGTCGACGTGCTGCTGGCCAAGTGCGCCCGCCGAGGCCTTCCGCCGCGGAATCTCAAGATCGGCGATCCGATCCCCGCCGCGGGGACCTCGGTCCGGGTGGTCGTGTCGCTCACGCAGGGGCTCGACGCCGAGACGGCCAAGAAGATCAGCCGCGCGGTCAAGGACCAGGGCTTCAAAAAGGTGCAGGCCTCCATCCAGGGCGATGAAATCCGGGTCACCGGCCCGTCTCGCGACGGCCTGCAGGAAGTCATCACCTTCCTTCGTTCCCAGGATTTTGGGGTCGAGCTCAACTTCGGCAACTATCGGGGCTAGGTCGCTCCTGACCCTGGCCGTGGCGCTCGGTGCGGCAACCTGCGCGCCGCCCACGGCTGGGGTTGGCGCCGTCCCATCCGCCGAGACCACCGAGCCCGCGATTCGGGTCGGTCTGGTCTCGTCCGGCGACACCGCGTCCGTGGGTGGTGGCGGCGCCTTGCTCTTCGGCGGCCCCGACGGGGCCGGCCTGAGCGAGTTGCCGAGCGGCACCGAGGCGACCCTGGTGGGCGGCGCGGACGGGATCCGGCTCCGGCTTGGCGCGATCGAGACGACCCCGGCCCGCACCCTGAGCATCCGGGCCCGAGACCAGGGCGGGACGGTGCGGCTCGGCGGTCGCGAGTACCGGGGAGAGATCCTGGTGGCGCAGGCCGAAGCCGGTCTCCTGGTCGTCAACGCGGTCTCGCTCGAGGAGTACTTGGCCGGCGTCGTCAGCGCGGAGATGGGACGACGGCCCGACGTGGATCGGGAGGCGATGTACGCCCAGGCGGTGATCTCGCGGACGGTGGCCGTCCGGTCGCTCGGGCGCTATCGGGTTCGCGGCTACGACCTGATGGGCTCGGTGGCCGATCAGGCCTACGCGGGCGTTGGCACCGAGTCGGACCTCGCTTGGGAGGCCGTCCGGGCTACCCGAGGGCAGGTGGTCACCTACGGAGGCGCTGTGATCGAGGCCTTCTTCCATTCGACCTGCGGCGGGCGGACCGAAGCCGTCGAGGACGCCTTCTCGGGCGAGCCCCAGCGGTATCTCAGCTCGATCTCCGACCGGGACCCGAGCGGGCAAGCCTATTGCAGTCTGTCGCCGCGGTTCCAGTGGGCGGAGCGGTGGAGCGGCGCGCAATTGGCCCGGGGGCTCCGGGAGTCCGGGATTCGCTCGGAGGGGCCCCCTTCGGACCTGCTCGTCGAAGGTCTGACGGGTTCGGGCCGGGTCGGCGCGATTCGCGCGGTGGTGAATGGCCGCGGGGTGGTGGTTCGCGGGCAGAACGAGATTCGCCGGGTGCTCCGGCGCGACGGTGGCGGTATTCTCTGGAGCACCCGGTTTCGGTTGCAGGTGTCGCGCTCCGGTGACAAGGTGGTCGAGGTCGCCGCGACGGGCGGGGGCAACGGTCACGGCGTCGGCATGTGCCAATGGGGGGCGATCGGACGGGCGCGGGCCGGCGCCGACTACCGGGAGATCCTGGGCGCTTATTTTCCGGGCACCGAGATCCGTCGCTTCTACTGAGGTATCGGATGACTGCGAACAGACGCTCGGGGCCACAGGCCCGGCCGAGCGGCCGGTCGGCCGCAATCAACGGCAACCTCCGGCTCGGGATCATCGGCGCGGGCGCCGTGGTCCAGGTGGCGCATCTCCCGGTGCTCCGGAAGATGAAGGGCATCCACATCCAGGCGCTCTGCGATACCGACACCCCGAAGGCCAGGGCGCTGGCAGAGCGGTCGGGCATCCTCGACACCTTCGACGACATCGAGGATCTGCTCAAGCACGAGGAGCTGGATGCCCTGCTGATCGCCACCCCGAACCATCTGCACGAAGATCACATCCTGGCCGCGCTGGCGGCCGATCTCCACGTCCTGGTCGAGAAGCCGCTCTCGATTTCCTCGAAGGGCGCCGCGAAGATCGCTCGCGCCGCGGAGACGTCGGGCCGGGTAGTGATGGTGGGCATGACCCATCGCTACCGTCCGGACGTCCAGGCGGTGCGGAGCTTCGTCCAGTCGGGCGAGCTCGGCGCGATCGACAGCGTCCGGGCGAGCTGGCACCTGGCCCGTCCGGCGCGCGCGCCCCTCGGCTGGCGGCAGCGCCGAGGCGAGGCTGGGGGCGGTGCCATGCTCGACCTCGGGCTCACGATGCTGGACCTCTGCCTCTGGCTCTCCGGCAACCCGGCGCCGAAGCGGGTGTCGGCCAGTCTCTCGCGTCCCGGCGGTGAGCGGGCGGTGGAGCAATCGGGGAGCGCGTTCGTGGTTTGCGAGAAGGGTTGCTCGATCTTCGTGGACGTGACCTGGCGGCACATCGGGGCGGGGGAGCGCTTCGGCGTGGGACTCCGCGGCGCGCGTGGGACCGCCGGGATCAACCCGCTCCACGTGTGGAAGGAAATCAACGGGGTGCCCCACGATGTCTCGCCCACCGGCACGACCAGTCGGGAGAGCGCCTTCATCGCCTCGTTCCGCGCACAGTGGGCGCACTTCCTCGCCGCGACCAGGGGAGAGGCGGCCGCGCCCTCGCTCGCGGAACAGGTCGGGGTTCTCGGGGTGCTCGAGGCCGTGTACGAGTCGGACGCCGACGGTCGCGACGTGACCCTGTGAGCCTGCTCCTCGCGCTGGCCCTCGGTCTCGGCACCCAGGGTCAGCAGAGCGCCCCGCCGGGCCTGGAGCCCGGCGATTCGGCGCGCGGAGCGGCCCTCACCGTCTACCTCCTCACCTTCGATCCGGGCGAAGCCGCCTGGGAGCGGTTCGGGCACAACGCGATTTGGATCTCCGATCCCGTCGCGGGCACCGATATCGCCTACGACTACGGCCGCTTCTCGTTTCGCGAGTCGAACTTCGTGCTCCGCTTCGCCCAGGGGCGGCTGCGCTACTGGATGGGCAGCGGCGACGTCCGGCTCTACGTCGGGCAGTACCGAGCGGCGGGCCGGCGCATCTGGCGCCAGGAGTTGCGTCTGGAGCCTGCCGCCAGGGCGGAGCTGCAGCGGTTTCTGGAGTGGAACGTGCAGCCGGAGAACCGGTACTACCGGTACGACTACTACCTCGACAATTGCTCGACCCGGATTCGGGACGCGATCGACCGGGCCACCGGCGGTGCCGTGCGACGGTACGCGACGGCGCGCCCCGCGTCGATGACGTTCCGCCAGCACACCCGGCGGACCACCGAGAACAATCCCTTCCTCTACAGCGCGCTGATGATGGGCCTCGGTCAACCGGTCGACGAGCCGATCACCGCCTGGGACGAGATGTTCCTGCCGATCGAGCTTCGCCCCTATCTCGACTCGATCCAGGTGGCCGGCCCAAACGGCGCCCTGGTGCCGCTGGTGGCTTCCGAGGCGATCGTGGTGGCGAGCGACCGCTTTGGCGTGGCGGCGCGGCCGAGTCCGTGGCTACCGCGGTATCTCGGGGTGGGCCTGGCGATCGGCCTGACACTCTACCTCTCGGGGCGGGCCCGCCGTCGGTCGGGCGTCGCCCGTCGGGTTTTCCTGTGGCTCGGCGTGAGCTGGTCCGCCGTGGCGGGCATCGCCGGAGCGCTGCTGCTCTTCCTCTGGGCCCTGACCGATCACCAGTTCTCGGTGCGGAACGAGAATCTCCTGCAGGCCAACGTGCTCTCGCTCTGGCTGGCGGGGGCGCTGCCGGCGGCGGCACGGGCCGCGCCCGGCGAGCGCCCGGTGGGGGGCCGGCTGGCGGCCATCCTGGTGGGCCTGGCGGCGGCGGGGCTGGCGCTCAAGGCTCTGCCGATCGCCGATCAGCGCAACCTCGACATGATCGCGCTGATCCTTCCGATTCACCTCGGGCTCTGGCAGGGCCTCACTCGAGCCCGAGGTTAGTCGGAGCCGACCCGCCGCAAACCGGCCTCGGCCTCGGTGAAGCCGACCGCCGCCGCCGTGGCGCGCTGGAAGAACGTGGTCGCTTGGGTGCGATCGCCCGCGTCCTCGTAGAGCAGGCCCTTGCCGAACAGGGTGACCGCCTCGGTCGAGATGGCCGCCGGCCGCGCCGCCGCCGCCGTCGCCGTGAGTCCGGCCCCCTCGACGATCCTGGCCGCGACCGACTCGATGATCCGGAACATCTGGCTCCGGTCACTCAGCTTGGGATCGCTCCGGACCAGCTTGAGGACCCGCCCGGTGCCGACGTCGATGATCCGGGCGTCGATCCGAAAATCGCCGTAGAGGTCGATGAAGGTGCCGGCGATCACAATGCCGGCTCCGGTCAGCTTGCCCAGCTGGGCGGCGCTCGCGGCGTCGAACCGCTCGGTGGTGGCGAAGCCGTGCTGGCGCATCGCGCTCACGACCGCCGCGCGCTCGACGACCGACGCCGAGGAGCGGCGGCCGATCTCGCTCGCGATCAGGGCGGCGATGCTCTGCCGCAGCGCGTCGAAGTCTTCCTTGTCCTGGCCATAGCTGCCCCCGTTCTCGAAGGGGAGCACGGCGACGGTCTGCGCGCGTGCGGGCGGGGCGAGCGTGAGCAGGGCCGCGAAGCCCAGCGCGTTGGCGAGTCGAGTCACGGGGTCTCCAGGCGGATGGTTGCACCCTCGGTGGCCAGAGCCAGCTCGAGCCCCGCGCCCAGGCGGTCGCGCTCGGCCGCGGCCTCACCGAGCAGGCGCTCGAGGGTCGGGTCGTCGTGGTCGGGATCGTGGTGGAAGAGCGCCAAGCGCTCGGCGCCCGCCTCGGCGGCCAACCGGACCGCCGCCTTGGCGGTGGAATGTCCCCAGCCCGCCCGCGTCGGGGCCTCGGCCTCGAAGTACATCGCGTCGTGAATCAGGAGCGCGCTGTTCCGGATCGTGGCCACCAGGTCTCGCCGTTCGGCGGGGTCGAAGGCGTCGAGGTCGTTGTCGGTCAGATAGCTGACCAGCGGGGTCGCGCCGCCGAGCGAGACCGCGTAGCCGAGCGTGGGCGCCGGATGCTTGGCCGAGATGGCGCGGATCGCAAACGGCCCGAGCGAGAGCGCGGGCGACGCGAGCTCGCGGATCACCAGCTCGGCCGCCACGGCCGAGGCCGGCACCGGGAACACGGGCGCCGCCATCTGGCCGGTCAACACCTCGCCCAGGGTCGCGCCCGGCGGTCCGGCCGGGCCGAAGATCTCGACCACGGCGCCCCGCTGATAGAGGGGGCGGAAGAAGGGGATCCCCTGGATGTGGTCCCAATGGGTGTGGGAGAGCAACAGCCGAACCCGCTCCGGGCCGCCCGGGCGCTCGACCAGCCGCTTGCCGAGCGCTCGGAGACCGGTGCCGCCGTCCAGGACGAGGCGCTCGCCGCCGGCGAGGAGCGTTAGGCACGCCGTGTTGCCCCCGTAGCGGGCGGTGCCCGGGCCGGGCGTCGGAATCGACCCCCGGGTGCCCCAGAAGGTGACGTCCAGGCTCAATCGGCCGCCGGGGCACCCTGGGCCGCGAGTCGGAGACGCGGCAGGTCGTGCAGCTCGATCTCGCCGCGGCCGACCGAGATCATCCCCTGGAGCACCAGCGAGCGCATCGTCCGGGACACCGTCTCCCGGCTGGCACCGACCATCTGGCCGATCGTCGCATGGGTGAGTCGGCGGGTGATCCGATTGCCGCCCTCCTCGCGGGCGAGGTCGAGCAGCAGGCTCGCGATCCGGCCGTTGACGTCGAGCAGGGCAAGGCCCGTGATGGTCTCGTCGGCTCGCCGGAGCCGGCGGGAGAGCTCTCTGAGCAGCGCGATGCCCAGATCGGGCGAGGCCCTGAGTCGGGCGCGGAAGTCGTCCCGGCGGAGCTGGAAGAGCACCGCGTCGGTCATGGCGATGACGTGGGCCGAGCGGGGCTCGTCGTCGAGCAGGGACATCTCGCCGAAGAACCCCCCGGCGGCGAGCACCGAGAGGATCACCTCGCGGCCGTCTTCGCCGAAGACGGCGACCTTGAGCTGCCCGTCGCCGATCAGGAAGAGGGCGTCGCCCGGGTCGCCCTGGGCCAGCACGATGGCGCCCTTGGCGAAGCGCCGCTCTCTGAGCAGCCCGGACAGGGCGGCCAGGTCGCTCTCGCCGAGTGAGGCGAAGAGAGGGATCGCGCGAAGGACGTCGGCCGCCGCCAGGGCCATGGCATCGCCTGGAGTCATGGGTGGATGAGCTTAGGCGCCCATTCGGCGCGGTGTCAAACTTAGGCCCGGGTGCATCCCGGGTTTGTGACGCACGCCCACCAAGGGGGCCGTTGCCCGGGCGAGGGCCACAGGCTAAATTACGCGGCTCGCTGCCTTGGTCGATAAACGATTGGGCGGCAACGACTTGAGCCAAAGAGGTCCAGGGTGAAGGCCAATCTCCATCCGACGTACAAGAAGACGACGGCGCAATGCGCCTGCGGCAACACATTCGAGACCAGGTCGACCTCGAGCAACATCCACGTCGAGGTGTGCTCGGTCTGCCACCCGTACTTCACCGGCAAGCAGCGGTTGGTCGACACCGCCGGCCGGGTTGACCGGTTCCGCCGCAAGTACGGAGGGGCCGCCGCGGCCGCCAAGGAGTAAGACGTGGAAGCTCGACTCCGCCAGGCGCTCAAGCGGGCGGAGGAAGTCGCCAAGGACCTCGCCAGTCCCGAGCTCTCCCGCGACACGGCCCGCCGAACCGCCCTTGGGCGCGAGCATGCTCGGCTCGCGCCCATCGTGCGTTTGGGGGAGCGTTATCTCCGCCTCACGGAGGAGCTGGAGCAGGCCAGGGAGCTGGTAGAGAGTGACGAGGCCGAGCTGGCCGAGCTGGCCAGCGCCGACGTCGAGCAGCTCGAGGCGGAGCTGGAGGCCATCGCACCCGAGCTCGAGGATCTGCTGGTTCCGCGCGACCCGCTCGCAGACCGGAACGCCATCCTCGAGATCCGGGCGGGAACCGGTGGTGACGAGGCCGCGCTCTTCGCCGCCGAGATGCTCAGGATGTACACCCGATTCGCGGAGCGGCATGGTCTCACGGTCGAGGTGCTGTCGCTGAGCGAGGGCGCGCTCGGTGGTGTCCGCGAGGCGATCGCGGTCGTCAAGGGGGCGGACGCCTACGGGTTGCTCCGCCGGGAGTCCGGGGTGCATCGGGTGCAGCGGGTGCCGGCCACCGAGGCCCAGGGACGGATCCACACCTCGGCCGCGACCGTCGCCGTGCTGCCCGAGGCGGAGGAGGTCGACGTCTCCATCGACCCGCAGGACCTCAAGATCGACGTGTTCCGCTCGTCGGGTCCGGGCGGACAGAGCGTCAACACCACCGACAGCGCCGTACGGATCACCCACCTGCCCACCGGGCTGGTGGTCAGTCAGCAGGATCAGAAGTCCCAGCTGCAGAACAAGCTCCGGGCGATGGAGGTGCTGCGTGCCCGGCTGCTCGACCGGATGCTCGCCGAGCAGGAGGCGTCGCGGTCGCGAGAGCGGCGGCTGATGGTCGGCACCGGCGACCGGAGCGCCAAGATCCGCACCTACAACTTCCCGCAGAGCAGAGTCACCGACCACCGGATCAACCTCTCGGTCCACAACCTGGCCGAGGTGCTGGATGGCCGGCTCGACGAGGTGGTGAAGGCGTTGCGGCTCGCCGACCGGCGGGAGTCCGATGCCGCCTGAGACGGTCGCGTGCGCCGCGAGCCTGGGCGAGCTGGCCCGCCGGGCGACCCTCCGGCTCCATCGGGCCGGGTTCGAGCGTCCCCGGCGGGAGGCGCTCTGGCTGATCGCGGGACGGCTGGGGCTCGATCCGGGCGCGATCGTCCTCCACGCGGAACGGCCGATCCCCGCGGATCTCGAGGCCTGGGTCGATCGAGCGGTCGAACGGCGTGTTTCCGGGGAGCCCCTCGCCTACATTGCGGGGTCGGCGGGATTCCGCACCCTGGACCTCGTCGTGGACCGGCGGGTCCTGATTCCGCGGCCGGAGACCGAGGGGCTGGTGGAGGTGGCCCTCACGCTCACCCGGTGCGGCGTCGCCGCGGACATCGGGGTCGGGAGCGGGGCGATCGCGCTCTCCCTGGCGGCCGAAGGCGGCTTCGGGCGGGTGATCGGGGTCGAGCTTTCGCGAGACGCGCTCGCGGTGGCCCGGGCCAACCGAGATCGTGTGGCGCCCGGCGTGGCGCTGGTGCACGGCGACCTCGTGGCTCCGCTCGCCCCCGCGAGCGTCGACCTGTTGGTGTCCAATCCCCCGTACGTCGCGATCGGGGAGCGTGACGAGCTGGATCGGGGCGTGCGGGACTACGAGCCCGCGCTGGCGCTCTATGGAGGTCAGGAAGGGCACGAGCTCACGACCCGCCTCCTGGCCGACGCGCGACGGGTGGTTCGCCCCGGTGGCTGGCTCGCCGTCGAGATCGCGTCGGCGCGGGCCGAGGCAGCGGCTCACGCGGCGGGCGAGCACGGCTGGGACCAGGTGGGTGTCGCCAACGACTCGTTCGGGCGACCCCGCTACCTCACGGCGAGGAGACCGAGATGATCGAAGAGAAGGCCATCGAGCTGGGCCGATTGATCGGCCAGTCGACCGAGTATCAGACCCTTCGCCGGGCCGAGCAGGCCTTGCGGAGTGACAGCGAGACCGTGACCAAGCTGGACCGGATCCAGACCCTCGCGCGCCAGATCGATCAGGCGATGTCGCAGGGCTCACTGCCCGCCGAGGACGTGAGCCAATCCTACGAGGAGGCGGTCCGCGACCTGGAGCTGAGCCCGGTCGGCCAGGCCTACGTGGTGGCGCGCGCCAACTTCGACAAGCTGATGGCGTCGGTCAATCAGAACATGTCGAGCGGGATTGAGCGGGGCGCCACCAGCAACATCATCACTCTGGGGTGATGGGCGCGTCCTTCCTGGTGCTCGAGGGGCCCGAGGGCGCCGGGAAGAGCACACTCACCCGCGCCCTGGCCGAGCGGCTCCGAGCGCACGGGCTCGACCCGGTCGTGGTGCGGGAGCCCGGGGGCACGCCGGTGGCCGAGGCGCTCCGGGCCGAGTTGCTCTCCACTGACCGGGGCTGGTCTCCGGAGGCCGAGCTGCTCTACATGTGCGCCGCGCGGGCCGACCTGGTTGCCAAGGTGATCCGCCCCGCGCTCGAGGCCGGCCGGATCGTGCTCTCCGACCGCTACGAGCTGTCGACCTGGGCCTACCAGATGAAGGGCCGCGGCCTGCCGGAAGCGCAGGTGCACTGGGTCAACCAGGCCGCGACCGGGGGGCTCCGTCCCGATCTCACGCTGGTGCTCGACCTGCCGCCGGAGGCCGGCCGGGCGCGCCAGGTGGCCGCCGGCAAGGCCGGTGACCGCCTGGATCGCGAGTCGCCGGAGTTCCATGCCCGGGTCGCCGAGGCCTATCGCTCCGCCGCGGGGCCGGGGATCGAGCACCTGGACGCCTCGGTCTCGCCCGAGGAGCTGCTGGCGGACGCGTGGGCGGTGCTCGAGGCGCGGGGCGTGCTGGCCGGGGCGGCGAGATGAAGGGTCGACTCGGCCTCGCCGGCCTGCTCCTGGTCGCCCTGGCCTCGTTCTTCGGGGGCGGCTGGCTGCTTCGCCGGGGGCTCGATCGGTCCGACCGGGGCCGACGGGCGCCCGCGGAGTCGCCGGTCATGGGCAGCCGGCTCTTCCAGGAAGTGATGCGGCACGTCCGCTCCTACGCGGTCGACTCCCTCGACGAGAGCGCGATCTACCGGCTGGCGGCCTCCGGGATGCTGGACGAGCTCAACGATCCGTACGCCGCGCTCACCGCCGGCGACGACGACCCGAACGAGGTCGGCGAGCCGCCGTTAGGCATGTACCTCGACGTCCTCGAGGGCTACGTGGTCGTGGTCGCGGTGCGGCCCGGCAGCCCGGCCGCGGCGGCCGGTGTCCGAAGTGGCGACGTGATCCTCTCGGCGAACGGCGCGGCGGTGGCCGCGCACGGGCTCGGCGACCTCGCCAACGCGCTCGCCCGCCCCGAAGCGACGCCTGCCAGCCTGCGGATCGTGCGGGGCGGCGGGCGGGCGATTCGGGTGACGGTGCCGACCGGGACGGTGCCAGCCCAGCCGGAGCCGACGGCGTTTGCGCTGGGCGAGGGCGTGGTGCAGATCCGCCCCGCCGGTCTCGGGAGGGTGGCGCTCGCCCGGGTCGCCACGCTGGCGGACAGCGCCGCCCGGGCCGGCGCCCGGGGACTGGTGCTGGATCTGCGCGACCTGGTCGACGGCCGTCTCGAGGACGGCGTCGCGCTCGCCTCCGTCTTTGTCCCTGCCGGGACGGTAGTGGCGGTCCGCCGCGGGCGTCAGAGCGGCGATTCGACGCCGGTGCGCACCGACCGCGACGGATCGGTGCTCGAGACGCCGTTGGTGGTGCTGGTGGATCAGGGCACCGCTGGCGCGGCGGAAGTCGCCGCGGGCGCGCTCCAGGATCTCGACCGCGCCCTGATCGTGGGTGAACCCAGCTTCGGCCGCGGATCGGAGCTCTCCGTTTTTCCGCTCGGAGACGGCAGCGCGCTCCGCCTGACCACGGCGCACTGGACGACGCCGGTGGGTCGCCATCTCCAGCGCGGGCTTCCGACCGGCACCGAGGACGACGAGGAAGCCGAGGAAAGCCCGGAGCGGCCGACCTTTCGCTCGGCCGGCGGACGGGTGCTGCGTGGCGGCGGCGGGGTGGTGCCCGATCGGGAGGTCGCGCGGGTCCGGGGCGAAGCCGGAGGAGAAGACGCGGTGCTCGCGTTGGCGCGGTCGCTGCTGGTCAAGGCTGCGTCGACCGAGGCCCTGCTCGCGCTCGAACCCTGAGGGGCGGGCTCAGCCCTCGATGATCCGAACCCCGGACGGGACGTCGAACTCGAAGGTCTTCCGGCTGTAGGGCGCGTTCGGCTGGAGCCGGCTGAAGCTCAGACTTCGGCGGAGACCCGGGCCTTCGTCGAGCTCGATTTTCCGGGGCAGTGCGTCGTCCACGTCCAGCCAGAGCACGGCCTTCCGAAAGCCAGCGTCCTCCGATACCGGGACCAGCTCCACCACGTCGGTGGCACGGCCGTCGATCGTCTCGCGCGAGAGATACCGGGTCCGGTAGCGGTCGTGCGGC
>JBFXAS010000047.1:0-25794 GCA_050184075.1 Gemmatimonadales bacterium | reverse complement strand
CCCCGAGTACCCGGGGTGAATGATGCTACCCTGGCCTTCCACCAGCACCACGTCGGCGTCCTTGGCGCCTTTGAGCACCAGCTCTTCGGCGGCACCCGCGATGAAGTCGGCGACCACCGCGTCCACCGCGATGCCCCATCCCTCGATGAAGATCCCGGTCTGACCGGTGGCGACGAAGCTGGTCCGCAAGCCACGCTGCTTGAGGCCGGCCACCAGCTGGAGCTGGGCCGTCATCTTCCCGACATTGCAGTCGGTTCCGACCGTGAGCACCACGTAGGGATCGACCAGCCGCGCCATCCCGGCCCCGATCGGCAGCTTCGCCGGGGGCTTTCTGGCGTCGAGGATCGACCGGCCATGACGCTTGGCCGCCGCCGCGATCTCGGGATCGTCCCCCAGGAAGGTGTGCAGGCCGCTGATCAGGTCGCAGCCGGCCTCGATCGAACGCACCAGCCACGCGCGCCACTCGTCCGGCAGCATGCCGCCGGCGGGGGCGATGCCGATCATCACGGCGGTCGGCTCGAGCGCCAAGCCCTCTTCGATCGAGGCGACCACGGGAATCGCGCCGCCGAAGCCGAGCACCTGCTCGGCGGTCTGGCCCGCGGAGCGTCGGTCCAGCACGGCGACGACGCGGCCGGGATGGTACCGGATCACCGAGTTGGCCGTCTTCGACTCCAACGGATGGAAGTTGCCGTCGGCGATGATCAGGTAGCGAGGGCTGTCCATGTGGGGGATCGGGAATTAAGGACGCGGCCCGGTCCACTCGGCCGGGCCAGACAAATCGTATACAATACTGTATGCGAAAACTCCCGGGGTCAAGCCGACGCCCGGGAACCGTTACGCGGCCGAGCCGTCGTCCTCGACCACCTCGGCGTCGTCGACCCCCTCGCCCGGCCCGCCCGATTCGCCACCGGTGCCGAGCTGCTTGGCGGCCTCGCCCTTCCCGAGCAGGCCCATCTTGGCCTTGAGCTCGATCAGCTGCTGATCGGCCGAGCCGTGATACTCCAGCTGCTTGAACTGAGCCGAGAGATCGTCGGTCTGGAACTCCTGCTGGATCTCCGCGGCGGCGAGCGCCTTCCGCTCGATCGCCTCGATCTTCTCCGTCATCCGCTCGAAGGACTCGAAGGCGCTCTTGTCGGACATGCCCGACATGGTCTCCTGGATCCGCTTCTGCGCCTCCGCCCGCTTGGCCCGCGCGACCAGGATGTTCTTCTTCCGCTTGGCCTCTTCGATCTTGTCGTTGAGCTGCCGGAGCTGGATCTTGAGCGCCTCGGTCTCCGCCTTGTGCTTGACCCAGGTCTCGTGCAGGGTCTGCGCGCCCTGGAGCGCCTCGTTGTAGCGCAGCAGGGCCTGCTTGGCCAGGTCGTCGCGACCCTCCTGCACGGCGAGCATGGCGCGCCGCTCCCAGTCTTCCGCCTGCTTCTTCAAGGCGTCGGCGTCGGACTGGAGCTTCTTCTCGTCGGCGATCGCGGCGGCGGCTTCCTGCTTGGCCTTCGCCAGCTGCGACTTCATGTCGAGAATCAGCTGATTGAGCATCTTCTCCGGGTTTTCCGCCCGGGAGATCAAGTCGTTGATGTTCGACTTGATCATCATGGAGAAGCGTTCGAAGATCCCCATCGGCTTACCTTTCGCGGAACGGTGCGAGCGCGCCCAGGTGCGAAGAGAGCGCGAGCGAGAGCGAATCGAAGCTGGCCTCGAACTCGGAGTAGTCGAGACTCTCGAGCTCGAGCGCGTCGGTCAACACGACGTGGTTCCCTTCCAGACCGTAGGATCCGTGCACCAGGTCGCTGGCGTTGAGCTTCAACAACTCACGGAAGAGTCCGGTCTGCTTGTCGGCCGTGGTCGGCGGCTCCATGACCCGAACCCGCAGGATCACGACCGGGGGCGAGTAGCTGACCACGATCTCCGCCCCGGATCCGGCGAGCACCAACCAGAGCCCCGGTTCGACCTCCTTGGACTCGAGCGAACCGCCTTCCAGCCGGTCGATGAACGCCTGGATGTCTTCCTTTGTTACCATGCCGCTCCCTCCTGCAAGGATCGGGCGACTACAAGTTACACAGCGACACCAGGGACCGCCTCGGCCCGGTGGGGCTACGGCAGCCCGCCCGTCTCTTCCTGTTTGGCCCGGGCAAGGAGCCGCTCGGAGAAGTCCACCCGCTCTTCGAGCTCGAGCACCCGGGCCCGAAGCTCGTCGAGCTCGGCCATCACGGTTTCGGGCGGCAGCTCGCTCGAGTCGCCCTGGGACTGGATCCGCCGAGCGAGCGCCTGTCCCAGCGGACCGCGGAGAATGACCGCGGCGGCGATCCCGGCGATCGCGGTGGCCGGGATCACGAAGTCTTCCCCCACCACGAGGCCCAGGACGGTGTAGGCCGCCAGCGCCAGGCCGGCCAGCACCGCGAGCGTCGTCAGGGAACGATCCCGGCCGCTCATCGCGCGCGCGCTCGATCCGTCATCGCGGCGTCGGGGCGGCCGGGTCCGCGTCGCGGGTTTCGCCCGACGCCAGCAACCGCTCGGTGAAGTCCAAGCGCTCCTCGAGCTCGAGGACGCGGCTCTGCTGCTCTTCCAGCTCCGCTACCCGGGCCTCGAGCTCCACGATCCGCTGCGCGGCCATCTCGCCCGTCGAGAGCCCGGTCTTGGCCCAGGCGTCCTTGCCGCCAATCCGCCGGGCGAGGGCGTGGCCGACCGGTCCGGCCAGCAAGGCGATCATCATGCCGCCGACGGCGAGGAAGAACGCGACGAACGCTGCGTCACCCATCGGAACCCTCCGCTCCTGGCAGTCTGGCCGGCTCGGTGGCGCGAGCCAGCAGGCGCTCCGTGAAGTCGAGCCGCTCCTCCAACTCGACCACCCGACCCTGCGCGTGCTCCAGGTCCGCCATCCGCTGCTCCAGCTCCTCGAAGCGAAGGGCGGCCATCTGCCCGCTCGAAAGCCCCTCCGGATCGGCGGCCCCCCGCTTCAAGGCGAAGTGGCGGCGAAAGCCAAGCGCGACCATTGACGCCGCGATGACCGCGGGAATCACTTCCTCGTCACCCTGCATCCCGACGAAGGCCATCAGCATCACCGTGACCCCGGCGTGGAGGAACACGTCGAACCACTCCAGGCCGATGTTGCGCTTGAACCAGCTCACCTCAGCGAAGCTCCCGTGCGGCTTCCGTCGTCCGGGCCAGCAGGCGCTCCGCGAACTCGACCCGCTCGTGGAGCTCGTCGCGGTCGCGCTCCAGCTCCGCGATCCGCGCCTCGAGGTCGAGCACCCGTTCGTCGGACGCCGGGGAATGGCCCTCCAACCGCTTGGCCAGCGCCCGGCCGATCGGCCCCCGCAACACCAGCGCCAGGCCGCCAACCACCATCATCGTGGTGACGACGATCATCGGAGCGACGTCGCCAGGATTCATTGCTCCGCCGGCCTCCCGATCTGCTCCGGCTGCCGTTGGGCGAGCATGCGCTCGCTGAAATCGACTCGGTCCTCCAGCTCGGCCAGACGCTGATGGAGCCCGTCGACCTCGCCGAGGCGCGCGCGCAGCTGTTCGACTTCTTCCTTGAGCGCCGGGTCGCCGCCACCCCGCTCCAACCGGCGGGCCCAGGCCCGAACCAGCGGGAAGAGCAGCAAGCCGCCGACTATGATCGCGATCACCGCGACGA
This sequence comes from Gemmatimonadales bacterium, assembly GCA_050184075.1. Lineage (GTDB taxonomy): Bacteria > Gemmatimonadota > Gemmatimonadetes > Gemmatimonadales > GWC2-71-9 > SHZU01. The sequence goes on along the minus strand of JBFXAS010000047.1, from coordinate 22,160 downwards.
TCAGCTCCTCGGGCGGACCCCCGCGCGGCGCGAAGATGACCGGGAAGTCCTGCGGCAGCTCCGGAATCGGCGGCAGCGGAGGCAGCGGGGCCTGTTGCATGGGGTCAGCTCGGCTCGTTTGGGGCGGCAAGACGCGAGGGCTCGTTCCCCTGGGAGAGCACCCGCTCGGCGAAGTCGAGGCGCTCCTCGACCTCGGCCAGTCGGGCGCGCACCTCGTCCAACTCGACCACTTGGCTCCTGAGCAGCTCGACCTCCTGGTCGCTCAACTCATTCGACTGACGATGACCCAACTTGCGGCCCATCGCGGTGACCAGGATGAAGGCCGCGTACCCGAGCGTCCCCGTGAGGATCAGCGTGAGCATCACGCCCGCGAAGGTGAGGACGTCCGGACTCACGGCGCGACCCGCCTGGGCTCCGGCTCGGAGCGCTGCGCCAGCAACCGCTCGCTGAAGTCGATCCGCTCCTCGGCGTCGAGGAGACGCTGCTCGAGGTGCTCGACCTGATGCTTGAGGGCATCCACTTCCTGGAGCACTTCAGGGTCCTGCTGCCCGCTCCGCCCGGCGAGCCGGCGTGCCAGCGCCTGCCCGATCGGGCCCCGCCCGACCCCGACAACCGCGTAGCCGATCGCGACGACCGAGATGACCCCGGTCAACATGCCCGCAATCGGGACTAGCACGTCTGGACCCATCGGCGCCCTATTCTACTGAATGTTCGACACTTGCGGCCAGACGTCCAGGCTGGTTCCAGGACGTGCCGATCCGACCGAGCCTACGGTCGGACGTTCCATAATGTTTCACGATGGACGCTCCCTTTCAAGCAATGTCCACCCGGCTGATCTGGGTGAGCGACACGGCGATCTCGATCTCCTCCGCGCCAATCGGGTGGAGGTAGACCTCGTGCGCGCCGATCTCGCGGTCGACGCTGGTGGGAATGCCGACGATCTCCCGGCGATCGAGGGTGGTGATTCGAACCGGCTGCTCCTGCCCCGTGGCGTAGTTGAGGAGCTCGACGATCGATTCGTATTGCATCCGTGCCTCCGGGCGAGGTTCCCGCCAATGTAGCGTGGCCGGTTCGATCTTTCGAATCCGGAGCCCTGATCGCAGATTGAGCGTCCATGACCCCGTCCGCCTCCCGACCCGCGCCTGCCGAACCCACCCGGCTCGGGGCGCGCTGGACGAGGCGCTGGGTGCCGGCCCGAGAAGCGCTCCATACCCATTGGCAGCCCGCGCTGCTGCTGCTCGGCCTCGGAGCCCTCGGGCTCGCCACGGCCGCCTCCGGCACCCTCGCGCCAACGTCCAGTGGCGCAGGGCCGCTCTCGGTCGCTTTCGATCCGGGACCGATCGACGCCGGGGTCGCCTGGACCTCGGCGGCCCGGACGCCTGAGGGAACGGCCAACCCCACGGAGCAGTTGCTTTGACCGGATCGACACCGGAGCACCGTGACCAGGAGCTCGCCGGACGGGTCGCGCTGGTCACCGGCGCGTGGCGCGGCATCGGCCGGGCCATCGCCCAGGGACTGCTCGCGCGCGGCGCGAAGGTGGCCGTCAACGTCCGGGACGCCGAGCGCGCGGGCGAGGCGGCCCGCTCGCTGGGGTCGGGCGCCATCCCCGCCCCCGGCGACGTGCGCCGCTCCGACGAGGTCGCGCGCCTGGTCGGCGCGCCGCTGGAGCGCTGGGGCCGGCTCGACATCCTGGTGAACAACGCCGCCTTCGCGACGGCCACCCGCTTCCCGGACCTGGAGGAGGCCGAGTGGCGGGAGGCGCTGGAGGTGAACGCGACGGGTCCCTTCCTCACGATGCGGGCGGCGCTCCCCGCGATGCGCAGGGCGGGCTACGGGCGGATCGTCAACATCGGCTCGACCGCCAGCAAGACGGTGAGCACCCTGGCCGGCGCCCACTACACCGCGTCGAAACACGCGCTGCTCGGTCTGACCCGCGCCGCGGCGCGCGAGCTCGGGCCGTTAGGCATCACCGTCAACGCCATCTGTCCCGGGCTCACCGACACCGAGCTGGTCCAGGAGACCGCCGCCCCGGGTCGTCTCGAGGAGCTCACCCAGACCGCCGTGCCGGTCCGCCGAATCGGCCGCCCGGTCGAGGTGGCGGACCTGGTCTGCTTCGTGGCGTCGGAGCGGGCGGGCTACATCAACGGGGCGGCCATCGACATCAACGGCGGCATCATCCTGGTCTGAGGGTCAGGCGAGCGCCGCCCGGACCGCGCGCCGGAGCACCGGCACCAACTCGGTCTCGAACCAGGGATTGCGCGCCAGCCAGCGCTGATTGCGCGGGCTGGGATGCGGCAGTGGGATCACCGCGGGCGCGAAGCGGCGCCAATCGGCCACCGTCTCGGTCACCCCGGGGGCGGCCCGGTCGCCGAGGTGATAGGCCTGGGCGTAGCGTCCGATCACGACGGTGAGCCGGACCGACGCCAGGAGCGGCAGCAGCCGGCCGTGCCAGGTCTCGGCGCATTCCGGTCTCGGCGGCAAGTCCCCGCCCGAGCCGGTGCCCGGATAGCAGAACCCCATCGGCACCAGCGCCACGCGGCGGGGGTCGTAGAAGGTCTCGTCGTCGAGCCCGAGCCAAGCGCGCAACCGGTCGCCGCTCGGGTCGCGCCAGGCCACGCCCGACTGGTGCACCCGCTTGCCGGGAGCCTGCCCGGCGATCAGCACCCTGGCCGACCGGTGCGCGGCGAGCACGGGCCGGGGGCCCAGCGGCAGGGCGGTCTCGCAGACCCGACAACCGCGGATCTCGTCGAGCAGGGTCGGCAGCGAGCGACGGCACACGGTTCTCTCTCCGTCAGGTGTTCCGAAAGCTAGCGCGCGGGGTCTCCGACGGTTCCCGATCCGCGCCAACGGTTGTCCCACGTCGCCGTCCATCCGCGGGCACTGGCATTCAGACGGTACCAGTGCCCATCCACGCCAACGGTTGTCTCACTTCGCCGTCCGTCTACATTGCGAGGGCTACGCCCGATCGACTCGCTCAACGCGGAGGCTGTCCCTCATTCTCTTTCTCGCCACCGATCTCGACGGCACCTTCCTCGGGGGGCGCCGGAACGACCGCCTCGCACTGTACTCGACCATCCGCGGTGCCACCGACATACGTCTCGCCTTCGTGACCGGCCGCGGGGTGGAGAGCATCCTGCCGCTCCTCAACGATCCGCTGGTTCCCCGTCCGGAGTTCCTGATCGCCGACGTCGGTGCCACCGTGGTGAGCGGCGACTCGCTGCAGCCGGTGCAGCCGCTCCAACTGGAGATCGATCGTCGGTGGGTCGGCGAGGCGGTGATTCGCGACCGGCTCTCGACCCTGTCGGGCGTGACCATGCAGCAGGTGCCCCAGGAGCGACGCTGCTCCTTCTTCGTCGAGGATCCCGCGATCGTCGAGGCGGTGCGGGAGCGGCTCGCCGACCTGGACTGCGACGTGCTCCACTCCGCGAGCCGCTACCTCGACGTGCTCCCGGCCGGCGTGAGCAAGGGCTCCTCGCTGCTTCGGCTGCTCGAGGTGATCGAGCAGGATCCGGCGGAAGTGCTGGTCGCGGGCGACACGCTCAACGACCTCTCCCTCTTCGAGACCGGGCTCCGCGGCGTGGTGGTCGGCAACGCCGAGCCCGCTCTGGTGAGCGCCGTGGCGGACCGGGAGGCGGTGCTGGTCGCGGGGGGCGACGGCGCGCGCGGCATCATGGAGGGCGCCGCCCATCACGGCTTTCTCGAGTCGACGCCGTCGCCCGCGATCATCGATCAGGTGGGGGAGGCCTCGCTGGTGGTCGCGTACCACCGGCTGCCCTTCGAGGAGAAGGAGGTCGATGGGACCGTGGTGCGTCGGCCGCCCGCGAGCCCGAACGGGATCATCCCCACCCTGCTCTCCTGCTTTTCGACGGGTCGCGCTGGCTCCTGGATCGCCTGGTCGAATCCGGGCGAGGACGGAACGGTGCCGGGTCACTCGATGGTGGACGAGAACCGCTACCCCAACCTGATTGCGTCGCGGGTGCCGCTGGCGGAAGCCGACGTGCAGCGCTTCTACAAGAGCTTCTCGAAGAAGGCGTTCTGGCCGGTGATCTTCTCGTTCGTGGATCGGGCCGAGTTTTCCCAGGACGACTGGGATCACTTCGTCGAGGTGAACCGGCTGTTCGCGGAGCGGGCGGCGGCCGAGACGGAGCGGGGCGCCGTGGCCTGGATCCACGACTACAACCTGTGGATGGTGCCGGCCTTCCTGCGGCAGCTCCGGCCCGATCTCCGGATCAGCTTCTTCCACCATACCGCCTTCCCGCCAGCGGACGTGTTCAACGTCATCCCCTGGGCCGACCAGATCGTCGCCAGCCTGGTGCAGTGCGATCACGTCGGTTTCCACATCCCCCGCTACGTCGCGAACTTCGTCGACGTGCTCCGATCGCACCTGCCCGTCGAGGTGAACGCCACCCAACGGTGCGCTCCCCGCTGGCGGATCCGGGGCGTGGCCCTGGCGCAGGAAGAGATTCCGACCGAGGTCGAGGTGGCCGGACGGCCCATCCGTCTGGGTGCGTACCCGGTGGGGATCGACGGACCCGCCATCGAGGCCATCCTGGCCCGACCGGAGCGCGAGGCCGCGGTGCAGCGGCTCAAGCGGCAGTTCGCGGGCTCCCAGATGATCCTCTCGGTCGAGCGCCTCGACTACGTCAAGGGACCGCTCCAGAAGCTCGAAGCCTTCGAGCGCTTCCTCGGCCAGTACCCCGAGTTCCGCGAGCGGGTGGTGCTCGTCTTCGTCACCACGCCGCCCGCGGCCGGGATGGTGGTCTACGACGAGCTCCGCCATCAGGTCGACCAGACGGTGGGACGCATCAACGGTCGCTTCGGCACGCTGGAGTGGACCCCGGTGAACTACCTCTTCCGCTCGCTGCCGTTCGAGGAGGTCGCGACCTACTACGCGGCGGCCGATCTGGCCTGGATTACCCCGCTGCGCGACGGGCTCAACCTGGTGGCCAAAGAGTACGTGGCGGCCCAGGAGGCCACCGGCGGCCGGGGGATCCTGGTGCTCTCCGAGTTCGCGGGGGCGGCGGTCGAGCTCCACGGCGCCGTGTTGACCAACCCGTACGACGTCGAAAACCTGAGCCGGGTCCTCCACGAGGCGCTCACCATGCCCCCCGACGAGCGGGCACACCGAATGCGACGTCTGGGGCGGATCGTCCTGCGATACGACGTCCACGAGTGGACCCGGGAGGTGCTCGCGGCGAGCCGGGGACGTCCGGAGCCAAGCCCGGTCGGCTGAGGCGTGTTCGCGCCGATCGACTGGGCCGTCATTGGCCTCTATCTCGGCTTTGCCCTGCTGGTCGGGTTCGTGGTGCGGGAGCGGGCCGAGCAGGGACGGCACAGCTACTTCATCGCGGATCGGTCGCTGCCCTGGTGGTGGGCCGGGGTTTCGATTGCGGCGACGACATTCGCAGCCGACACGCCGCTCGCGATTACCGGCCTCGTCGCCAGCCGCGGTCTCTCCGGCAACTGGCTCTGGCTCTCCTGGCTCCTGGTCCACGCTGGCGTGGCGGTGGTCTTCGCCCGGCGCTGGTGGCGCACCGGGGTGGTGACCGACGCGGAGTTCATCGCGCTCCGCTACGCCGACCCGTTGGCGCCGACCCTCCGCTCGTTCCGCGCGCTCCTCTTCGGGCTGGTCTACAACGCGATCATCCTGGGCTGGGTGCTTCGGGCGATGAGCAAGATCGTCAAGCCGCTCTTCCCCTGGGACGAGTGGCTGCCCGGTGTGGTGGCGGCGGTGGGCTCCCTGATGCCGGCCGGATCGGCGTTAGGCGGGCCCTCGGAGCTGATCTCGCTGGTCGTGCTGATCGGGCTGGTGGCGGGCTACTCGTATCTGGGCGGGATCCGTGGGGTGATCGTGACCGACCTGGTGCAGTTCGCCGTCGGCCTGGCCGGGAGCATCTGGCTCGCCGTGGCGGCCTGGCAGGCGGTCGGCGGCCATGCCGGACTGGTCGACGGGCTCCACCGGCTCTACGGCGAGCACTCGGAGACGCTCGCCTTCTTTCCGACCACCGGTCGATCCTGGGTCGACGCCCTCGGCCTCGGGGCCTTCACCCTGGGCCTCTACCTGCTGGTGCAGTCCTACGCGAACGTCCCATCCGACGGCGGCGGCTACCTCCAGCAGCGACTCAACTCCACCCGGAGCGAGCGCGATGCCACCAAGGCCGCGACCCTGTTCCTCGGCCTGCAGTACCTGGTCCGGGTCTGGCCCTGGTTCGTGGTCGCGCTGGCCGCCCTGGTGATCGCCCCGATCGGCGCCGAGGGGGCGAACCTCCCGCCGGACCTCGCTCAGGTGGTGGCCGTCGATCGGGAGATGGCGTACCCGGCGCTGATGTTCCATCTCCTGCCGGCCGGCGTGCTCGGCCTCCTGGTGGTGAGCTTGCTCGCCGCCTTCATGAGCACCATCGACACCCACTTCAACTGGGGCTCCTCCTACCTGGTCACCGACCTCTACCTCCGCTGGCGCCCGGACGCCTCCTCTCGGGCGCAGATCCGCGTGGCCAGGGCCGGCGTCGTCGGCTTCGCGCTGCTGGCGATCCTGGTCGGAATGCGCATCGACACGATCGAGCAGGCCTGGCGCTGGGTGGCGTTCCTCGGCGCCTCGCTGGGCGTGCCGACGGCGCTGCGCTGGATCTGGTGGCGGGTGACCGCCGCGTCGGAGCTCGCGGGGGCCCTGGCCGGCCTGGCAACGGCGATGGTCCTGATCCTCTGGTCGGACACGCCCTCCGAAGTCCGCCTGGTGTGGATCTCGGCGATGAGCACCGTCGGTCTCCTCGCCGGGATCGCGTTCGGGCCGACGGTCGACCGGGGCGCCGTCGAGCGCTTCCGCGCGAGAGTCCGGCCGATCGGATTCTGGCCCGGCGTTCCGATCGCGCGGGCGGCCGCCCAGCTCGCCCGGGCGACCGGACAGGTGGCGGCGCTGGCGCTCGGGGTGGTGGCGGCGCTCTGGCTCGGCAACCAGCTGCTCTTCGGCTGAGCCACGGGATTGATCGGCGTCGAGCGCGCCGGTACCTTCGAGCCCCGGGCTCCATTCTTTCAATCGACGTCGAGGTCCCGATGCCAACACCGAGCGAGGACGCGCTCGCGCGGCTGCTCGCCCGCACACCCAAGTCCCAGGCGGCGCAGGAGGAAGGCGCCAGGCACCTGGCCCTCGAAGTGGTCCCCACCTTCTCGATGCCAACGCCACTCTACGTCGAGCTCGCCTCGGGATCCCGGGTGGTCGACATCGACGGCAACGAGTATCTCGACCTGGCGATGGGATTCGGGCCGCACCTGTTGGGACACCGGCCGCCGGCGGTGGAGGCCGCCGTCAGGGAGGCGCTCGGGCGGGCCTGGCAGACCGCGATGCTCAACACCACGCAACACGAGCTCGCCCGCCTGCTCAAGGCGACCTCGCCGAGCGCCGAGCTGGTGGTGTTCTGCAACACCGGCACCGAGGCCACCATGTACGGGATGCGGGTCGCGCGCGCCTTCACCGGCAAGCCGGCGGTCGCCGTGTTCGAGGGCGCGTACCACGGCGCTCACGACTACGCGCTGATCATGGACGATCCGAAGAGCGAGCGAACCGAGCCCGCCAGCCGCGCCATCGGCAAGGGGATCCCCGACGTCATCGGCGACGTGACCGTGCGGGTGCTGCCCTACCGGCACGAGGCCGCGTTCGACCTGATCCGACGCCACGCGGGCGAGCTCGCCGCGGTCGTGGTCCAGCCGGTGCAGAACGTCACGCCCCGGGCCGACAACGGCGAGTTCTTGCGCGCCCTGCGGACCGTGTGCGACGAGTCGGGCGTGCTGCTCATGTTCGACGAGATCGTCACCGGCTTCCGGCTCGCGCTGGGCGGCGGGCAGGAGTACTTCGGTGTGGTGCCCGACCTCGCCACCCATGGCAAGGCGCTCGGGGGCGGGCTGCCGATCGGGGCGCTCTCGGGCCGCGCCGACGTGATGTCGCTCCTGAGCCGCGGGGGCACCAAGGACGGGGTGTTCTCCGGCGGGACCTTCTCGGGCAACCCGCTCTCGATGGCGGCCGGAGTCGCCGCGGTGACGCACCTGCGCGACCACCAGGCCCAGATCTACCCCTATCTGCACGAGCAGAGCGCCCGATTGGCGGCCGCGGTGAATGGCTTCTGCCAGGCCGAGCAGATCCCGGCCATGCTGATGAGCGCCGAGTCGATCTTCTGCATGCAGTTCACGGAGGGACCGATCGAGAGCGCCCGGGACCTCCACCCGGTCAACCGCGCGGCCGAGCGGGCCTTCTACCTCCACCTGCTCGACCAGGGCGTGCTGGTGCCCGGGGTCCACGTGTTCTTCCTCTCTTCGGCCCACACTCCGGACGAAGTCGATCGGATCATCGCCGCGTTCGTCCACTCGCTCGGCCAGCTGCGCGCCGAAGGCCTCTGTTAGGACCGCGATGGACACGCCCACCTTGGCGACGCTGCTGGCGAGTCAGGCCGCCCGCACCCCGGACGCGACCTTTCTCCTGTTCCGGGACAGCCGGCATTCCTTTCGGGAGGTCGACGAGGACGCCGCCCGGCTGGCCGCGGGCCTCGCGGGCCTTGGCGTCCAATCGGGCGAGGCCGTGGTCTCCCTGCTCCCCAACTCGTTCGACGCGGCGCGGCTCTGGTTCGCGACGGCCCGCCTGGGCGCGATCTGGGCGCCGATCAACACGGAGTTTCGGGGGCCCGGTCTCGCGCACGCGATCAACCTGACCCGCGGAGCGACCCTGGTGGTGGACGAAGCGATGCTCGAGTTCGTCGCGCCCATCGCCGACCAACTCCCCACCGTGCGACGGATCGTGGTGCGGGGTTCGCCGGCGCGCGCGCCGGGTGCCCGCTGGGAGCGACTCTCGCTGGCCGACGTCCCGGCCGACGCTCCGGCCCCGATCGCGCCGGGCACCCGGGCCACCGACACGGCGCTCCTGCTCTACACCTCAGGCACCACCGGCCCGTCGAAGGCGTGCGCGCTCTCGCACCGATACGTGATCCGGCAGGCTGAGCTGACCTCGGCCGCCTGGGAGGCGAGTCCGAGCGACGTGGCCTACTGTCCGTTTCCGATGTTCCACGCCGACGCGACGGTCTTCACCATCGCGCCGGCGTTAGTGCACGGGTCGGCGGCCGCGCTGGTCGAGCGCTTCAGCGTTTCGCGCTTCTGGTCGGACATCCGGACCTTCGGCGCGACGACGTTCGATTACATGGGTGCCACCCTGGCGCTGCTCTTCAAGCAACCCCCGCGCGAGGACGATCGCGACAATCCGGCCCGCCTGGGCTGGGGCGTGCCCCGACCGGACTTCGCGCCGGCGTTCGAGGAGCGCTTCGGTGTCACGCTGGTCGAGGGCTACGGCTCGACCGAAGCCGGCATCCCGGTGGTCCAGTATCCGGGCAAGTCGTATCCGCCGGGCGCATGCGGGCGGGTGCGCGCGGAGTACGAGGTTCGCATCGGCGACGACGAGGACGACCCGGTGCCCACCGGAGCGGTCGGGGAGATCCTGGTCCGCGCCCGCGAGCCGTTCCTCACCATGACCGAGTACTTCGGCATGCCCGACGCGACGGCGCGCGCCTTCCGCAACTGCTGGTTCCACTCCGGCGATCTGGCCCGGATGGATGCCGCGGGCAACCTCTACTTCGTGGGACGCAAGAAGGACGCGATTCGCCGCCGGGGCGAGAACATCAGCCTTTTCGAGATCGAGCAGGTCGTCGACACCCACCCGGCGGTGCTCGAGTCGGCCGCGTACGGGGTGCCGAGCGCCCTCACGGAGGAGGACGTGGCCATCGCGGTCGTGCTCCGGTCCGGCGCGGCGCCCGATCCGGCCGAGCTGATCCGCTTCTGCCAGGAGCGGATGGCTCGCTACATGGTGCCGCTCTACGTCACCTTCTGGGATTCCCTCCCGAAGACGCCGACCGAAAAGGTCTCCCGGGTCGCGCTCCGCGAGCGCCATCTCGAGCGCGCCGTCACTCCGGTCACCGCTGGGCCGTCGTAGACCGCCCGATCTTCCACCTTCCCGAGCATCGAGTCCAGCATGTCCCTGCACATCATCGACGCGGACCGGGTCCGCGAGCTCCTGCCGATGTCCGAATGCGTCGAGGCCATGGCGACCGCGATGACCGCGGTCTCCGACGGGCGGATTGCCACGCCGCCCCGGATCATCATGCCGTTGATCGACAAGAGCGGCTATTTCGGCGTGATGCCGGGCTCATCGGCGGACCCCAAGGTCTACGGCGCCAAGATCGTGAGTCTCCACCCGAGCAACCCGGCCCACGGCCGCCCCGCGATCCAGGGATTCGTCGCCCTGTTCGACCACGAGACCGGCACGCCGACGGCGCTGGTCGACGGCGCCGAGATCACGGGGATCCGCACGGCGGCCGCGAGCGGCCTCGCCACCAGGCTCCTGGCCCGCGAGGACGCCACCACGGTCGGCATTTTCGGCACCGGCGTGCAGGCCGCCACCCATATCGAGGCGATGATCGCGGTGCGGCCCGTCACCGAGGTGCGGGTGTGGGGGCGCGCCGAGAAGCGGGCCCGCGCGTTCGCGGAGCGGGAGGCGGAGCGCCTCGGAGTCGCGATCGAGGCCACGGACGCCAAGACCGCGGCGGCGGCGGACATCGTCTGCACGACGACCGGATCGCCCGAGCCGATCATCCGGGGTGAATGGGTCCGTCCCGGCACCCATCTCAACCTGGTCGGCGCGCACGCGCCGCGGACCCGCGAGGCGGACACCGCGCTGATCCTCAAGGGACGGGTCTACGTCGATTCGCTGGAGTCGACCATGAACGAGGGCGGCGATCTGCTGATCCCGATCGCCGAAGGCGCCATCACCGCCGAGCACATCGTGGGCGAGATCGGGAACGTCGTACTGGGCAGGATTCCGGGCCGTCGATCCGCCGACGAGATCACCATCTACAACTCGCTCGGCGTCGTGGGACAGGATCTGGTGGCCGCGCATCGGGTGCTGGCCAAGGCGCGCGGCGAGATCGTCCGCTAGCCGGGCCTCGGCCCGGCCCGGGACTCGGCACTCCGGGGCAATCGCCGGGCCCGGGGCCGTCGCCCGGCGGGCGATTGTGCGACCGGACCGCAGAACCCATCTTAGGGCCATGCGCAGACCAACCCTGGCGGGACCTCTGCTGCTGCTCGTCGGCTGCGGCGGCGGCACGCCCAGAGCGGCCGACTCGGGTGCCACCGTCTCGGTCGCGCCGCCCATCGCCGTCCGGATCGTGAGCCCGGCCACCGGCGACACGGTCGGTCCGGAGCTGCTGGTCCGCCTGTCGGTGAGCGGCGCGCGGGCGGTTCCGGCCGACGGCTCGCGCCAGGACGGAGAGGGCCACCACCACCTCTTCGTCGACGCCGACCCGACGCCCGGCGATTCGGTGATCCCCAAGCTCGAGGGGATCTACCACATCGGTACGGGCGCGGACACCCTCACACTGAGCGGGTTGGCGCCGGGACGGCACCGGCTGATCGCCATCTTCGCGTTCGGAGACCACGTGCCCGTGCCCGGCGTCGCGCCGGACACGGCGTGGATCGTGGTACGCTGAGCCCGCGGCTCAGCCCGCCTCTTCGTAGCTCGCCTCGAGCCAGGCCCGCACCTCGGCATCGACCTCTGCGGGCGAGCTGACCCTCACGGTGTAGCGGCACATGCTGTTGGGCGGCATCTCCTTGAGCCGAGGATGCGCGGGCAGGCTCTTCGCCCCAAACCCGATCTCGACTGCCGTGTTGGTCTTCGGCCCCACCATCGCGAACTGCTTCTTCCGCCGATAGCTGATGTAGCCCTTCTTGGGGGCGACCTCGAAGTCGCCGAGCTTGGCGAGCAGCTCGAGCACCCGGTCGTGCACCGGCCGGAGCTCGGCCTTCTTGCCAGCGTAGATCTTGGCAAGCACATCGCCCTCGGACATGCCCCGGGCAGCCGCGGCGGACTCGCCGTCGCTCTTCAGCGCGAGGTGCACCGCGGCGTTCGCGGCGCCATGGCCGAGCCCGTACCGCTCCATCAGCATCGCGCGGATCTCGCCGTGCTTGGCGAGCCCGCTCTTCCGCATGATCGCGGCGAGCTGGTCCATCGTCTTGCCGGTCTTGGCCTCGATGTTCTTGATCATCGTCGCCACTGCCTTCGCCGCGTCAGCCATGGGTCGCCTCCTCGAGGGGCCAATGCTCCGTTCGACTCTTGGATGGGGTCATCAGGGGGCCCGCCAGGTTGAAGAACCCGTAGAGGATCCTGGTCCCGAGCGGCAGCCGACCCCGCTCGACGATCGCCTTCAGGGTCTTGACGATGAAGTCGCCGCCCCGGCGCATCGCGCTCTCGGTCTTGGTCCCCGACGGCACCCCTTCCGAGATCAGGGTGAACGACACGCCCCCCGGAACCTCCTCGAGCACGTAGGTCACCCGACAGTAGGGGTCGTCGTACCCGGTGAACTTCATGGTATGGGAAAATCGATGCGGCGGATCCACCTCGAGGATCTCCCCGACCACCGAGGTGTACTTCCCATCCGGCGTCCGCATCCGGATCGGCGAGCCGGCACCGAGCGTGAGCCGGTGCATCCGGGCGCCGAACATCGCCAGCTGCGGCTCGTCGGTCTTGGTAATCTCACGCCACACGTCCTCGATTCGGCCCTCGATCAGGATCTTCGACACCAGTCGCACGCCTTCGGCCATGTTGCCCTCGCTTGCTGGTCTGTCCTTCCACCGCGTATTTCACGTCCGCCAACTTGCTCGCCCAGAAGCCGCTGTATTCCGTCGTCCAGCGGTCGTAGATCAGCTGGATCGGCACCGGATTGTGATAGAGGCGTCGGGCCCGGCCATCCTTTTCGGAGAGGATCAGCTCGCAGTCTTCGAGCTGCCTCAAATGGTGCATCACCGCGATCCGGGTGGTATCGAAATGGGCCGCCAGCTCGCCCACGGTGCAGCCCGGCTCGGCCTTGACCAGATCGAGGATCCGCCGCCGCGCGGGGTGGCCCAGCGCGTCGAACACCGGCGCCATCACGTCGTCGGCCGTCATCGCCCTCGGGTCGCGAGCCAGTTGCCCTCGCGGGCGTCGCCGGAGAGGCCGAGGGCGAGGGCGAGACCGAAGGCCGACAGGGCCGGGAGGACAGATCGGAGGGCGCGGCTCATATGTAAAACAAAACTTACATAATTCCGGGCACCTGGCAAGTACCGAGACTGCCGCCTCCTCGCGGGCGGGCCTGGTGCGGGTGGAGGGATGCGCGGAGGTCGGGTCGGTGCCGGTCCGCGCTCCGGCGGGTCGCGGCAGACCGGCGGCCCGACCCGGACTGGGCACAACTCGCGGAAAACCTGCCCTGTGGTCAGCGCCGCACGGCGCGGGCGGGCACGAGCGCGAAATCCCGATTGGCTTCGTGGGCGGCGTCCTGGAGCAGCGACGCCAGCGCCTGATCGAGCGGCTGGGTCGACGACCCGATCCGAATCTCGGCCGGGAGTCCGACGGCGGACTTGCCCGAGAGCTGCTCGTACATCACGAGCGCGGCGAGGTACGTGCCCAACACCGAGGGATGGAAGCCGTCGGGCCCGTAGAGGGCCAGGTTGGGCGACCGCGCCCAGGCCTTCCTCCAGGCCTCACCCGCCGGGAAGAGCAGGCCGTCGACCTGTCGGGCTGCCGTCGCGTAGGAGTCGGACACGCCGTCGAAGTCGAAGGGCCGGCTCGCGGCTGGCCAGACCATGTAGAGGGCCGGCCGGGTGCCGGTGGGCCCCATCAGGTCGGCGAACCGCTGGGCGTACTCGAGCAAGGAGGGTCGACCCTCGGTGGCGGACGGGCCCTGCTGGAGCACGACCACGTCCCAGCCGCCCCGCCGGATCCGCTCGCTCGCGTCGCCATTGGCCCAGTGATCTTCGAGGCCGTAGTTCGGCAGCGCGACGCTCTCGACCACCACGGGGCCGATGTCGGCCTGCTCCAGGAGACTCGCCAACATGCCCGGCAGGTCGTTGGAGTAGGTGAGGCTGTTGCCGACGAAGAGGATCGCGAGGGCGTCGGGATCGGGCGCCGACGGTCCGGAGCAAGCCGGCGCCGGCAAGGCAACGCCGAGTAGACCGAGGAGCAGCGCGCCGCGCGAGCGCGGAAACCACCCGGAACGAGCACGCGGTCTCGGAGGGACGGCCAAGGGAGCCTCGAGGTGGGGTCCCTTATCGTTACGGCTCGGCGTCGGCTCCCGGTTTCAGGCCGGCGGCTGGGTGATCCGTCCCCAGGACCTTGCGGAGGAAGGGGGCCGTGTGGCTTCGCCTGGCCCGAGCGACCGCCTCCGGGGTTCCCGCCGCGACGACCCTGCCCCCTCCGGCGCCGCCGTCAGGGCCGAGGTCGATTACCCAGTCGGCGGTCTTGATGACGTCGAGGTTGTGCTCGATCACCAGCACGCTGTTGCCCTTCTCGACCAGCCGGTGGAGCACCTCGAGCAGCAGTCGCACGTCTTCGAAGTGGAGACCGGTGGTGGGCTCGTCGAGAATGTAGAGGGTGCGACCGGTGTCTCGCTTGGAGAGCTCGGTGGCGAGCTTGACCCGCTGCGCCTCGCCGCCGGAGAGCGTGGTGGCGCTCTGGCCGAGGTGCAGGTAGCCGAGGCCGACGTCGTTCAGGAGCTCGAGCTTGTCGCGGATCCGGGCCTGGCTGGTGAAGAACTCGAGCGCGTCCGCCACGGTCAGCTCCAGCACGTCGGCGATGCTCTTGCCGTGGTAGCGGACCTCGAGGGTCTCCCGATTGTAGCGCCGTCCCTTGCAGAGCTCGCACGGCACGTAGACGTCGGGCAGGAAGTGCATCTCGATCTTGACCAGGCCGTCGCCCTCGCACGACTCGCAACGTCCGCCTTTGACGTTGAAGGAGAAGCGCCCCGGCCCGTAACCGCGCATCTTCGCCTCCGGCAGCTGGGCGAAGAGCTCTCGAATCGGGGTGAAGAGCCCGGTGTAGGTGGCCGGGTTGGACCTCGGGGTCCGGCCGATCGGGCTCTGGTCGATCTCGATGACCTTGTCGAGCAGGCCGAGGCCGTCGACCCGATCGTGCTCGCCGGGCACCACCTTGGCCCGATAGAGGCTCCGCGCCAGGGACTGATAGAGGATGTCGGTCACCAGGGTGGACTTGCCGGACCCCGAGACCCCCGTGATCGCGGTAAACACACCGAGCGGGACCTCGACCGTGAGGTTCTGGAGATTGTTGGCCCGGGCGCCCACGATGGTGAGCTTGCGCGCCGGGTCTCCCTTGCGCCGCTCGGCCGGCACCGGGATCCGAAGCTCGTCGCGGAGGTAGCGGCCGGTGAGCGAGGTCGGATGGGCGAGGACGTCGGCCACGGCGCCCTGCACCACCACCTCTCCCCCGAAGCGTCCGGCCCGCGGCCCGAGATCGACCACGTAGTCGGCGGCGCGGATGGTGTCTTCGTCGTGCTCGACCACGAGGACCGTGTTGCCGAGATCGCGCAGCTCGCGGAGCGTGGCGAGGAGGCGCGCGTTGTCGCGCTGGTGGAGACCGATGCTGGGCTCGTCCAGGATATAGAGGACCCCGACCAGCCGGGAGCCGATCTGGGTCGCAAGCCTGATCCGCTGCGCCTCGCCGCCCGAGAGGCTGCCCGCGCTTCGGCCGAGGGTGAGGTAGTCGAGGCCCACGTCGCGAAGGAAGGCGAGCCGCTCGCCGACCTCCTTGAGGATCGGGCCACCGATCTCGGGGTCGATCGCGCCCGCCTTGCCGCGCACGGTCGGGATGCCCTGCACGAACTCGAGCGCCTCCGCCACCGACATCGCGGTCACCTCGCCGATGCCCTTGCCGGCGAGACGCACGGCGAGACTCTCGGGCCGGAGCCGCTGTCCGCCGCAGGCCCGGCAGGGTCGCTCGACCATGTATTCGCCGAGCTGTTGGCGGACCGCGTCACTCGAGGTCTCGTAAAAGCGCTTCTCGACGTTCCGGAGGATCCCGGTCCACTCGGTCACGTAGTCCTTGGCCCCCCGGGCACCCTCGGTCCGGAAGCTGAAGGACTTGCCCGGCGTCCCCTCGAGCAGGGCCTTTCGGACGGGGGCACCGAGGGAGCCCCAGGGGGCGTTGAGATCGAACTTGAGCGCCTTGGCCAGCGTCGGGAGCACCACCTTACGGAGGTAGCCGCTCGGATCGCCCCACGGCAGCACCACCCCTTCGAGAATCGAGATGCTCGGGTCCGCGATCACCAGCTCGGCCACGGCTTCCCGCCGGGTGCCGAGTCCGTGACACTCGGGACAGACCCCGTAGGGCGAGTTGAAGGAGAACTGGCGCGGCTCCAGCTCGGGCAACGAGAGCCCGCAGGTGGGACAGGCGAAGCGCTCCGAAAACATCACCGATTTGCCCTGCCGGACCACCTCGACGACCCCGTCGGCCGCCTTGAGCGCGGTCTCGATCGAGTCCGCGAGCCGGGTGCGATCGGTGGCGCGGACCACCAGGCGGTCGACGACCACCGCCACGTCGTGGTTCTGCCGCCGGTTGAGCTTGGGGACGTCGGCGAGGTCGTAGGTCTCGCCGTCGACCCGGACCCGGACGAAACCGCGCTTGGCGAGCTCGTCGAAGAGGTCGCGGAACTCGCCCTTGCGGCCGCGCACCACGGGGCCCAACACCTCGATCTTGGTGCCCTCGGGCCAGGTGAGGACGGTGTCGGTGATCTGACTGGCGCTCTGCCGCGCGACCGGGGAGCCGTCGTTGGGACAGTGGGGCGTCCCCGCGCGGGCCCAGAGCAGCCGCATGTAATCGTAGATCTCGGTGACGGTGCCGACCGTGGAGCGGGGGTTGTTGCCGGTCGACTTCTGCTCGATCGAGATCGCCGGAGAGAGGCCCTCGATCGAGTCGACGTCTGGCTTCTCCATCAGGCCGAGAAACTGCCGGGCGTAGGCCGAGAGCGACTCGACGTACCGCCGCTGGCCTTCGGCGTAGATCGTATCGAAGGCGAGCGACGACTTGCCCGAGCCCGAGAGGCCGGTGATCACCGTGAGTCGGTTTCGGGGGAGTGAAACCGAGATGTTCTTGAGGTTGTGCTCGCGGGCCCCGCGTACGTGGAGGAACTCGTCCGGCATAAGAGGCGGAAGCTTGCCAGGTCCCCCCCGCGATGCAAGGGTCCGCTGTCACGACTCTTGCTGCGCTCCCCGGTAACTCGCTTCCTTCCTCCATGCGCCGACTCCACACCGCGCGGTCCGACCTGCTCGACCCCGCCAGCATCCAGGGCTTCGACCCGCCGATCCTCGAGGGCGACGCCATCGAGCCCACCGCCGATGCCGGCAGCGCGCTCCGCCCATTCGGCCGGGAAATGCCGGACCAGGGGTCCGGCGCCCCGCCAGACCCGGCGAGCGCCGCCCCGCTGCTCGAGCAGGCCCGCCGCCTGGCCAATCAGGGGCGGCGGCTCGAGGCGATCCAGCTGCTCCGCCAGCTCGCGGGCCCGGAGCGAGAGTCGCTGGCGGAGCGACTGGAGCTGGCCCGGCTGCTGGCCGAGGCCGGGGAGGTCGAGGAGGCCGTGATTCAGCTGACCGCCGTGCTGCACACCCATCCGACCTCGGCCGAGGGCCTGGTCGCCCGTGGCGCACTCTATGCAAAGACGGGGGAGGTCGGCCTGGCCGAGCGGGATTTGCTCGCCGCGGTCAAATGCAGTCCAAATCATTGGCCTGCAAGGCTTTACCTGGGGACTCTCCGGCTGCGCAAGGGGGCCACCCGGGAGGCGATAGCCTGGCTCGACGAGGCCGAGATGCTGGCACCCGACGATGGCGAGGTGAAACTCGCCTTGGGCGAAGCCCTGGTGGCGACCCGCCAGTACGACGCGGCCCTGGCCAAGCTGGAGGCCGCCGGCGGGCTGCTGGCAAAGGATCCCCGGCCCTGGACCACGATGGGACGAGTGCTGGACCGGTTGGGACGAACCGACGAGGCTCTTCGCATGCATCAGCGGGCTCGAGAGGCGCGGCAGTCGTGAAGGTTGGAGCCTTCAATCGCCGGACCGCCGGGAGGCTGGTCCTGCTCGGTTGGGCCGTGACGCTCGCGTGGCTGGCTCGTCGCGAGCTGGGCAAGACCGAGGCAGAGACCATCCGCGAAGCGACGATTCGGCTGAGCCCGGATGCCCACTTCTACGCGGTGCTGGCCAAGGGACACCAGGTCGGCTACGCGAGCGTGACCGTGGACACCGTTCCGGGCGGCTTCAGCGTGGCCGAAGTGATGGCCCTCGACGTGGCCGATCAGGACTCGATCCGGCGAGTCACCCGGCGGACGGAGCTCTTTCTGAGCCGCTCGCTCCGGCTCCGGGGCTTCACCCGGACGCTGACAGGCGGCGGGCTCTACGAAGAGCTGTCCGGCCGCTTCGACGGCGACAGCGTGCTGCACTTCCTCCAGCGGGACGCCCGCGACGGCGAGCCGACCGAGTGGTCGGTCCGGCCCGACGGCGACGTGGTGCTGCCCCAGGTATTGCCCTACCGCCTGGCCTTCAGCAAGCGGCTCGAGATCGGACGCTCGGTCGAAGCGAACGTGCTCGACCTGAACACGGGCCTGATCGCGCCGGTCGAGTTCCGCGCCACCGCCGAGAGCACCTTCGTGGTGGCCGACAGCGCGGTGGAACAGCGGCTCACCGGAAAATGGATGCCGGTGACTTACGACACCGTGAAGGCCTGGCGGATCGAGCACCACGCGGCGGGCACGCCGATGGTGAGCTGGGTCGACTCGCACGGCGGCCTGGTGCGCTCCGAGGCCGCGCTCGGCGTGCGGATCGAGCGCTCGGCCTTCGAGCTGGTGAGCTTCAATTACCGGGTGGCGACGATCGCGCGTGGCACGGCGCACCATCGAGGCGTGCCGGGCATGCAGACCCTCGCGGCGAGCGGCATCGTGCCCCCCACCGACAGCGGAACCCTGTCGTGGGCGGTCTCCAGCGCCCCGATCGAGCGTTTCCTGATGCCGAGGGTGGCCTGGCTCGACGGCGGGCGGCAGCGCGGACGCGATGGTGCGCTGGAGGTGGGCTCGCACCGGCCCGGCGGCCCGGATCAGAAGAGCGACTATCTTGGCCCGCCACCGCAGGCCGCCCCGGCGGTGCTCGCGCTGGCGCGGAAGATCGTCGGCAAGGCGACGGCGGAGCCGGCCCGGATCCGGGCGCTCGCAACCTGGGTCGCGTCGGCGATCGCGCTGGACACCGCGGTCGCGGCGGCCACCGAGGCCGAGCGGACGCTCGAGACCCGGTCGGGCGGCCCCGAGGGCCACGCCCGGCTCTTCGTGGAGCTGGCGCGGGCGCTCGAGCTGAACGCCCGTCCGGTGGGGGGCGTGGCGGTGCTCCCGAGCGGCGTCTACGGACACGCCTGGGCGGAGGTGTGGCAGGACGGCGGGTGGCAGGCCGTTGATCCGAGCTACGGGCAGGTACCGGCCTCGAGCCGGCTGATTCGAGTCACCGTTGGCGGCACCGGGCGGGCAATCGACCTGGTGCCTCTGATCGGCTCGGCGACGTTCGCGTCCGTCGATCCGCCACTCTCCACCGTCGGCGCGCGGCAATGATCCAACTGCATGAGCTCACCAAGCGGTACGGCAAGTTCACCGCGGTGAACGGCATCTCGCTGGAGATCCCGGCCGGCACGCTCTACGGCCTGCTCGGCCCGAACGGCGCGGGCAAGACCACGACGATGCGGATGATCGCCGGGATCCTCCGGCCGACGTCCGGGACCGTGACCGTGGCCGGGTACGACGTGGTGCGGCAACCGATGGAGGCGAAGCAGCGCCTCGGGTTCATCCCGGATCGGCCTTTCGTCTACGACAAGCTGACCGGCGCCGAGTTCCTCCGCTTCGTGGCCGGTCTCTACGGCCAGTCGGGCACGGACGTGGAGCGGCGGATCGACGAGCTGCTCGACCTCTTCGAGCTGATTCCGTGGAAGAACGAGCTGACCGAGGCGTACTCGCACGGGATGCGGCAGAAGCTGATCATCTCGAGCGCGCTGGTGCACCGGCCCGAGGTGATCGTGGTGGACGAGCCGATGGTGGGGCTCGACCCGAAGAGCGCGCGGCTCCTCAAGGACATCTTCCGTCATTTCGTTGAGCGGGGCGGCACGGTGCTGATGAGCACCCACACCCTCGAGATCGCCGAGGTGATGTGCGACCAGATCGGGATCGTGTTCGGCGGGCAGGTGGTGGCGGCGGGCACGATGGCGGCGATCCGGACCCAGACCCAGTCGCAGGCGGCCACGCTCGAAGAGGTCTTCCTCAAGCTGACCGGCGGTCTCAACGCGCGTGAGCTCAGTGACATCCTCGGCCGTTGAGGGCTCGCCCCCCCGGGGCGCGGGCATCGCCCGGATCCTCTTTCCGAAGTGGCGGAGCGTGCTCGCGCGCCTCGCCAGGGAGCGCTCGGGCGCGGGCACCCGGATCCTGCTCCTGGTCCTGATCGGCGGCGGCTTCTGGGCCGGGGCGTTCGGGGCGTTCTATCGAGTGCTCAAGTACCTGGGCACGACCCCCGAGATCGGGGCGCTCCTCGCGGGCAAGATCCTGAGCATGATCCTGCTCGCGTTCGGCTCGATCCTGTTGCTCTCCAACCTGGTCACGGCGCTCTCGGTCTTCTTCCTCGCGAAGGACCTCGACATGCTGGTGTCCGCCCCGGTCGACTGGGGGCGGCTCTACGTCGCGAAGCTCGGTGAGACCCTGGTCCATTCGTCCTGGATGGTGGCGCTGATGCTGGTGCCCATCCTGACGGCGTACGGGGTGGTCTACGGCGGCGGCCCGCTCTTCCCGGTCGCGGCGATCGGCGCGCTGCTACCCTTCTTTGTGCTCCCGACCGTGGTGGGCTCCGCGATCACCCTGGTACTGGTGAACGTTTTCCCGGCCCGTCGCACCCGCGATCTGTTGAGCCTGATCGCGATCGGCGCCGTGGGCGGTGTGGTGGTCTTCCTGCGGGTGCTGCGGCCGGAGCAGCTCTCCCGTCCGGAAGGCTTCCGCAGCCTGGTGGACTTCGTGGCCGAGCTCCAGGCGCCGTCGCATCCGCTGATGCCGAGCGACTGGGCGGCGGACGCGGTGATGAACTGGCTCCAGCACGTGGGCGACCCGCTGCCCCTCTTCCTGCTCTGGTCGACGGCGGGCGCGTTCGTGGTGCTGGGGGCCGCGCTCCACAGCCGGCTCTATCCCGGCGGCTACTCCAAGGCGCAGGAGGGCGCCGACAAGTACGTGGCGGGCACCCGCTGGCAGGCGACCATGAGTCGGGCGCTCGCCTTCCTTCCCGTGACTCGGCGGGAGTTCATCCTCAAGGATCTGCGGGTCTTCTTCCGCGACACGACCCAGTGGAGCCAGCTGATCCTGCTGGCGGTGCTGCTGATCGTCTACGTCTTCAACATCCGGGCGCTGCCGCTTTACACCGGCGAGCGGGTGCCGTACATGCTGGTGACCCTGGTCGTTTTCCTGAACCAGGGGTTGGGCGGCTTCGTGCTCGCGGCGATCGCGGCGCGATTCATCTTCCCCTCGGTGTCGCTCGAGGGCCGGCAGCTCTGGCTGCTCAAGTCGAGCCCGCTCGACCTGCGGGCGATGCTGTGGAGCAAGTACTGGGTCGGGACGGCGCCGCTGTTGGTGGTGGCGCTCGGCATCACGCTCGTGACCAACACCATCCTCCGGGCGTCGCCCTTCATGATGTTCCTGAGTCTGGTGACGATCGCCTGCTTCACCCTCGCGGCGGGCTCACTCGCGCTGAGCCTGGGCGTGCTCTATCCGCAGTTCGAGACCGAGAACGCGGCCCAGATCCCGACCAGCTTCGGCGGCATGGTGTTCATGATGGCGTCGATCGCGCTGCTGGCCGCGATCATCGCGATCGAGGCACGCCCGGTGTCGGCCCACCTCGCGGCCTATCAGATGGGCGAGGAGGCGCCCGGCTTCACGCGGGAGCTCTGGCTCGCGGTCGGCGGGGTGTTCCTGGTCTCGGCGGCGGTGACGCTGATCCCGCTCAGCCGGAGTCGCAAGCGGCTCGAAGCGCTCGACCTGTGACCCGGTCCTGACGGGGCGCCCTCGAGCTCCGTCCACCGCAACCGAGGCCGCACACCGCACGCCGCGGGGCTCAGCCCAGCGCGGCGCGAATGTCGGCCAGCACGTCCTCGACGTCCTCGATCCCGACCGAGCAGCGGATCAACCCCTCCGGAATCCCCATCGCCGCACGCTCCTCCGCCGTGCACTCGACGTGGCTCGTGGTGGCCGGCGGCCCCATCATGGTGCAGACGGCTCCGAGGCTCGCCGCTCGATGAGCAAAGCGAAGCTTGGG
>JBFXAS010000046.1:0-25941 GCA_050184075.1 Gemmatimonadales bacterium | reverse complement strand
ACCGACACTGGCCGCGGTCACGGAGGGTAGAGCACGGATGCAACGGTCCCGGTGGTTCAACCGCTCGCCCGAGGACCCGGTGGCGACGAGCGCCGGCGTGGGCGCGGGGCCCATCGTGCGGCCGCCGCGCCAGGTCGAGGCCGCCGCGTGACCCGGTATCGGGTGCTGTTCGTCGACGACGACCTGGCGCTGCTGGACGGGATCCGCAAGATGACGCGCGACCGGCGCGACGCCTGGGACATGCACTTCTTCGCCCGAGCGGAGGAGGGGCTCGCCGCGCTCACCCGGGATCCCTTCGACGTGGTGGTGAGCGACATGCGGATGCCGGGCATGGACGGCGCCGTCTTCCTGGCGGAGGTCCGCGAGCGGAGCCCGCGCACGGTGCGGGTGGTGCTCTCCGGTCATGCCGAGTGCGAGGCCGTCACGGCGAGAGGGCTGGCCCATCGGTATCTGGCCAAGCCCTGCAGCGCGCCCGAGCTCTGGGCGGCCGTCCACCAGGCGACCCGCCTCCGGCAAACCCTGATCTCCGACCAGCTGGTCGCGGTGATCAGGCGGCTCGAGCCCCTGCCCGGGAAGCCGGCGATCTTCGATCAGGTCCAACGCCGGCTGGCCGGTGCCAACGCTTCGGTCGACGAGATCGCGGCGATCGTGGATCAGGATCCCGCGATGGCCGCCGCGATCCTCAAGCTGGCCAACTCCGCCTGGTTCGCCGGACGGGAGCCGGTCGCGGTGGTCGGGCGTGCGGTGCAGCTGCTCGGCCTCGACACCCTCAGCTCGATCCTGCTCACCGCGGGGATCTTCGCGGACGCCCGGCGCTCGGGACTCCCCGCGAGCACCCTCGGGTCGATCTGGGAGCACACCACTCGAACTGTGCTCTGCGCCCGCGCCATCGCCGATTCGGCCGAGCTCCCGGCGTCCGACCGCGACGTCGTGCCCACGGTGGCCGTGCTCCACGAGCTCGGCAAGTTGGTCCTGCTGATGAACTACTCGGACGACTACCGGGTCGCCTCCGACCGGATCGCTCGCGAGGGAGCCAGCGACGCCCAGGTCGAGCGTGAGGCGATCGGTCTGACCCATGCCGAGGTCGGCGCCTATCTGCTCCGCGGCTGGCGGTTGCCCGACGGCGTGGTCGACGCCATCGGCTTCCACGTCGACCCGCTGCAGGAGGGGGCCGAGTGTCTCACCGCGGCCGGCGTGGTGCACGCCGCGGACCTGATGGCGAGGGCGCTCCGGCCGGGGCCGGCGCCCGATCCCGACTGGGTCTATCTGGAGCGGGTCGGCGCGCGGGAGCAGTGGGGCGCCTGGCGAAGCGCCTGCGAGGCCGCGCTCGGGCGCTGAAGCCGCCTTGCCCGTCGGGCGAGTCGGGACGACCTTCTCCGGGTCGTTTCCCCGTCCTACGCATCCGAGGCTCTCCCATGCTCCATTCGGCCTGGCGCCGCCCCCTGGTCGCCCTGCTGACCGCCGCCCTGTCCGCTCCCATCGCGCTTTCAGCCCAGAGTCAGCCCGTCGTGATCCGAGCCGCGCGCCTGCTCGACCTCTCCACCGGCCAGCTGGTCCGGAACGCCAGCGTGGTGGTCTCCGGCGGCAGGATCGAGGCGGTCAATCCGTCCGCACCGCCCCGAGGCGCCAGCACCATCGATCTCGGCGACGTGACCCTGCTACCCGGGTTCATCGACCTCCACACCCACCTGACCGCGGAGATCTCGGCCGCCTCGTTCATCAGGCCGGTGACCGAGACGATGGCCGATGCCGCCTTCGGGGCGGTCAAGAACGCGCGAACCACCGTGCTGGCCGGGTTCACCACCGTGCGCGACTTCGGCGGCGACGTGACCGTGGCGCTCGGCAAGGCCGTCGAGCGTGGCACCGTGGTGGGCCCGAGGGTCGTGCCCTCGCGCAACACCCTGGGGATCACCGGCGGGCATTGCGACGTCACCGGCTTCGCTCCCGGGATCCTCGAGCAGACCGCTCAGGACGGCGTCGCCGACGGGCCCTGGGAGGTGGTCAAGGCCGTCCGCTATCAGATCAAGCACGGCGCCCAGGTGATCAAGACCTGCGCGACCGCCGGGGTGCTCTCGATGGAGGGCCCGGTCGGGGCCCAGCAGTACAGCTACGAGGAGCTCAAGGCGATGGTCGACGAGGCCGCCCGGCACGGCGTCCGGGTCGCCGCGCACGCCCACGGCAACGCGGGCATCAAAGCCGCCGTTCGCGCCGGGGTCACCACCATCGAGCACGGCTCCGAGCTGGACGACGAGGCGATCGCGCTGATGAAGGAGCGGGGGACCTATCTCGTTCCCACCACCTACCTGGTCGATCGGATCAACCTCGCGGTGCTGCCGGAGATCGTCAGGAAAAAGGCGGAGAGCATCCTCCCGATCGCGCGGGAGAGCGTCCGCCGGGCGATCGCCGGCGGGGTTCGGATCGCCTTCGGAACCGATGCCGGCGTCTACCCTCACGGCGAGAACGCCCGGGAGCTCGAGGTCTACGTCAAGCTGGGCATGTCCCCGCTGGACGCGCTCCGGTCGGCCACGACGGTCGCCGCCGAGGCCCTCGGCAAGACCGATCGCGGCCGGATCGCCCCGGGCCTGCTGGCCGACCTGGTGGCCGTGCCCGGCAATCCGCTGGAGAACATCTCGGTCACCTCGACTCCGACCTTCGTGATGCTCGGAGGCTCGGTCGTGAAGGGGCCCTCGGCCCGCTGAGCTGGCGACCTGGAGGCCGCCCTCGGAGCCCCCAAGAGGGCGAATACGTGGCGATCTCGTTCACGGCCGCCGGTGGCCGGGAGGGGAGGCCAGCGCTGATCTCGCGACGCCTGTCAGCCCGCCAGGAGGGCAAGCCAGAGGCGGTCATACACCCCGCGATCTCGCGCCGAGGGCGGCGTGCCCAGCAGCTGGAGCTGCACTCCGTCGAGGGCGGCGGACAGGGTCCCTTTCGGGGCGAGGACTCCGGTCCCAATTGCAAGGGCGGAAGCGACTTGCGTCTCGGTCTTGAACGTTTGTTCAGGAACCTGAGCCTTGCGCCTGAGCTCGGGATCCGATTGCACCGCCAGCCACCCGGCCAGTCCACCAGACCGAACCTCGTTCAGCAGGGCCTGCCAGAGCGCATCGAGCACCGCGGTACCGCTGCGCCCGGCGATGGCGTCCTGCCTGACGGTTTGATGGGCCGCGCCCAGCGCGCTCGCCGACTCTTCGAGCAGCGCCCGCTTGGAGCCGAAGTGGTAGACCACCAGGCCCTTGGCGCAGCCGGCTCGAGCGGCGACCCGCTCGACCGTCCAGCTGCCGAGGCCCGCCTCGCCGACCACAGCGATAGAGGCGGAGAGAATAGCCTGTCGCATGCCGCTCAAAGATCGGGCCCACCTGAACAAATGGTCAAGGATCCGGGAATAACAACCTATCGCGACCGGTCATCGGATGGGGAAACCCGGAGCTGCCGAAGACCGTCCTGGCTTCCCTCGACGTCCGGCGGGGGTTGACGACCGGCTCAAGGCGTGAAACCATTTGGAACGTTCGACCGTAACTGACCGATTATGACCGCTGCCAGCTCCAGCTCGATGCCATCGATCTTCTCGCCTTTGGCCAAGGCCCTGCTCGATTCGTTCAGCGAGGGGGTCGTCGTCTTCGACGCCCAGGGCAAGGTGCTCTACGCCAATCAGCACGCCCGGGACGTGGGGCTGGATCTCACTCAGACGGCGCGGGAGCTGATGCCCCAGCTGGCCGCGGTCGGCGGGAGGCTCAAGCCCCTCCGGGTGGGCAATCTCGATCTCGGCGAGGCGATGTTCCTCCCCGGCAGTGCCGGGCCCAAGACCCTGGCTGAGCGCGAGAAAGAGGCGATCGTCCGATCGCTGGATGCGCACGGCTGGCGGCTCGCGGAAACCGCCAAGGGCCTCGGCATCAGCCGGACCACCCTCTGGCGGCGGCTCCGGGCCTACGGGTTGCACCGGGACGGCCGAAGCAAGTGGGCCCAGGCTTCCTGAACTGAAGCCCGGCGCGGCCCCGCACCCGGTGGCCGCTCCCTCGATGGACTACCTTTGAGACAATGCGAGGCTTGATCTGGGCCGCCGGGGCGATCGCCGCGGCGGTGGTTGCCTGCGGCGAGCCGGCCACCGTCGCGAGCGACGAGGGCGGATCGGTGTCGATCACCTGGGACGGGCAGTACCGCGGGCACCTCGAGGCCCCCGCCACCGCCACCTGGTGCGCCGTCGACTCGATGCTGCAGGTGCTGGCGATCAAGGAGGACACCGCGGTCGGGTTCGCGCTCTACGTGCCCGATACGCTCCACGTGGGTCAGCACCCGGTCCTCTCGCCTCAGATCAAGGTCGATTGGCGCCCGCTCGCCGCCGCCGCCATGCGTTGGCTCAGCCCCACGGAGGTCGTGGGCTTCGAGGGCGTCTCGGGCGTCGTGAGCGTCACGGCCGTTGACAGCACCGGTGTGAGCGGCACCTTTGACATCGGCTACCGGGTGCCGGCGGGCTCCGACACCATCAGGGCGAACGGGTCGTTCGACCGACTCGTCGTCACCCCGGCGCGGGGCAGCTGCGGCCGGGCGAACAAGGGCAAGGGAGGCTGAGTGGAAGGCGCCTACTTCCGGAAGGGTTTCGGGCTCAAGGGCGAGATCGAGGGGCTCCTGACGGCCGACTACCACAGCGGCCTGATCGATGCCTTCAAGCGCAGTCGGTACGCGCTCTCGACCGGCAAGCTGACCTTCCGGCTGGCCCGCGAGTTCGGCTTCTGCTACGGGGTCGACCGCGCCGTCGAGTACGCCTACGAGACTCGGGCCAAGTTTCCCGACCGCCAGCTCTACCTGGTCGGTGAGATCATCCACAACCCGCACGTCAATCGGAAGCTCGAATCGATGGGCGTCCGGTTCCTCCACCGGGCCGACGACGGCTCGTTCGACTTCTCCTCGATTCGTCCCGACGACGTGGTGATCCTCCCGGCGTTCGGCGTGACGATCGGCGACTTCGAGCGGCTCAGGGCGTCGGGCGCGGTGCTGGTCGACACCACCTGCGGCTCGGTCTTGAACGTGTGGAAGCGGGTCGAGCGCTACGCCCGCGACGGCTTCACCGCGATCATCCACGGCAAGCACTGGCACGAGGAGACCAAGGCGACGGCGAGTCAGGTCACCAAGCACTCCCGGGGTCGCTATCTGGTCGTGCTCGACATGGCCGAGGCGCGGGAGGTCTGTGACTTCATCGAGCACGGCGGCGATCCGGCGCAGATGGCCGCCCGCTTCGGGCCGGTGGCCTCGGAAGGCTTCGACTTCGCCACCGACCTCGAGCGCGTCGGGGTCGCCAACCAGACGACCATGCTCTCGAGCGAGTCGCTGGCCATCGCGGAGGAGCTGCGGCAGACGATGATCCGCCGCTACGGCGCCGAACAGGAGAGCGAGCGGATCCGCACCTTCGACACCATCTGCTCGGCCACTCAGGAGCGCCAGGACGCGGTCGTGGAGCTGCTCGACGAACCGCTCGACGTGATGGTCGTGGTGGGGGGCTACAACTCGAGCAACACCGCCCACCTGGCCGCGTTGTGCCGGCGCCGGGGCGTGGCCACCTATCACATCGAGGACGCGGAGTGCATCGATCCCTCCGACGGGGGCATCCGCCACAAGCCCAGCAGAGGGGTGGACGAGGTGCGCACCTCGGGCTGGCTCGAGGGTGTGGCCCGGATCGGGATCACGGCCGGGGCCTCGACCCCCAACAACAAGATCGGCGAGACCGTGGCCCGGATCTGCCTCTCGGCCGGGGAGAATCCGGCCGAGCTCGTTCCCTGACCGGGTCGGCGGGCCCGCCGGTAGCGGGATCCTCCCGGGGGCGATACGTTCGTCGCCCCGATGAAAGACCCGAGAGAACTGCTGCTCGCCCTTCCGGGCGTGGAGGCCCGCCGCCTCGGCGCGCGGGAAGGCTTCTTCTCGGCCGGCCGGATGTTCGCCCTGCTCGATCGAGGGTCGCTGCTGCTCAGGCTGCCGACCGCCGCGGGGGCCGACCTGCTGGCGCGGTCCCGCGCCAGCAGCATCGTCGGCCTCGGGGTCCCCGCGGTGCATGCCTGGGTCGAGGTCAGTCCCGCCGGGCTCGAGTCCGACGAGCTGGGCCGCCTGATCGGGGAGGCCCGCGAAGCGGTTCGCTGGCTCCGCCGCCGGGGCGACCCGGCCCGGCCCGCAGGCCGGCGCCGCCGGCGAATCAGCGAGCGAACCTGAGCGAGCGAACCTGAGCCTCAGTCCAGCCGGTTGCCGACGTCCTGGCGAGCGGATCCGAGCCCCCCGTAGAGCCACCGCTCGCGCCCGAGCAGACCCGACCCCACCATGGAGCCACCGCTCGCGCCCGAGCGGACCCGACCCCACCGTAGAGCCACCGCTCACGCCCGAGCGGACCCGACCCCATGGGTCAGCCTCTGGCGGAGGGCCCGGCGGGCTTCGCGAGCATTCGGGCCACGGCCCGGATCGTCAGCGGCGCGCTACCTTCCGCGCGGTTGTTGACCAGCAGGAATGCCGGGATCCGGAGCTCCACCGCGGTCCGCGCCAGCCGCGCCAGATCTTCCCTCAGCTGCTGATTCCGCTCCCGGATCCGATCGTACGGCGCGAAGCGGTCCACTGCCTCGTCGTACGAGCGTCCCGGGCGGAGCAGCGCGCGAGCCACCAGGAATCGGGCCGGCACCGAGCCGGCCCGGTCGAGCTGCTCGCCGATCGTCGGCATCCTGGTCCAGGAGCTGAAGACGTGGGCGACGTCGTGCTCGCGGAGCACCGCGAAGTAGGGCGCCGAGAGAAATTCTTCGTTCCGCACCTCGACGGCGTAGCGGGCGTCCGCCGGCAGCCGGGCGAAGAACCGGTCGAGCCACTCGGCGAATCGGCCGGGCTCGACCCGGTTCCTGGCCGAGATGGTCTGGAACTCGAACACGAACGGCCCGACGTGGTCGCCGAAGTGGGTGCGGTAGGGATCGAGCACCTCACGCAGGAAGAGCTCGGCGTTCAGGAAGTCCGGGTTCTCCTGGCCGGCCCGGGCCCGGTCCCGCGCCTCCGCGAACGTGTGCACGGTGATCCGGTCCCATACCTTGCTCACGGCCTCGAAGCCGGCGGGCAGCGCCCGGGCCCACCTGCCTAACGTTGTTGCCGAGGGCGACCCGTAGAAGCTCGAGTCGATCCCGACGGTCCGGAAGAGCGGAAAGCGGGCATACTCGGCGAGCATCGCCGCCGCCCGGCCGCGCTCGGGATAGGCCCTGGCGTAGACCAGACCGGTCCAGCCGGGATAGGTCCAGGTGCTGGTGCCGAACCGGATCTGCGGGGGGAGTCGCCCGGCCAGCCCCTCGATCTCGGCTGGCGTGGGTGGGCCGTCGACCTCGTCGTCGGGCACGCCGGAAGCAGTGGGACGAGCTCCCCGGGGCGGACGAGCGGGAGCGTCGTCGGCCGACATCGGGTCAGCGGGGGACGATCCGCGACACCCGGCCATTCTCGGTCAGCAGATAGAGCTCGCCTGCGGCGTCCTCACCGAAGCTCGTGATCCGGCCACCAGAGCTCAGATCGGTCCACTCGCGCTGCTCGGCGGCTTGGCCGCTCTCGAGTCGAAAGCTCCGCACCCAGCCGGCGCAATAGTCCGCGTAGAAGTAGGTGCCCCGGAGACTGGCCACCGCCGCGCCACGATAGACGTAGCCGCCGGTCACCGAGCAAGCCGGCCCGTGCCCGTACTCGAGCACCGGGAGCGTGAGCCCGCTCCGGTCGCAGCCGGACGAGGGCGAGTAGCAGTTGCCGCCTTCCATCACGTTCCAGCCGAAGTTGAGACCGCGCCCCGCGCCGTCGGCTGCCCGGGAGACGTCGATCTCCTCGCGCTGTCCCTGGCCGACGTCGCCGATGTAGAGGTCGCCGTTGGCCCGGTCGAAGCTGAAGCGCCACGGGTTGCGGAGGCCATAGCTCCAGATCTCGGCGCGGGCGCCGGCCTGGCCGACGAAGGGGTTGTCCGCCGGAATCGACCCCTGGCCGGCCGCGTCGACCGCGAGTCGGACCAGCGAGCCGAGCAGCGTGTTGCGGTCCTGACCGTTGGACTGGGGATCGCCCGCGGAGCCGCCATCGCCGAGCGCGACGTAGAGGTGGCCGTCTTCGGGGCCGAACGCCAGCATCCCGCCGTTGTGGTTGCTGTAGGGCTGCGCGACCGCGAGCAACACATGCCCGGAACCGGGATCGGCCCGGTCGGGGTCCTGTGTCGACACCCGGTAGGAGGCGACCCGGGTGTTGCCGGCGCCATCGGTGTAGTCGACCACGAAGACGCCGTTGGTGGCGTAGTCGGGATGGAAGGCGAGGCCGAGGAGTCCCTGCTCGCCGCCATTCGAGACCAGCGCGGTGAGATCGAGAAAGGGCGTCGGCCGCACGGTGCCGTCGTCGATGATTCGGATCCTGCCCCGCTTCTCCACGACGAAGAGTCGGTCGTCGCCGGGAGGCGCGGTGAGGAACACCGGGGTGTCGAGCCCGCTGGCGACCGTGGCGAGCGTCAGCCCGCCGCTCACGGGCGGAGGCGGTGGTGGCGCGATCGAGCCCTCGTCGCCGCACCCCAGCAAGGGCAGCGCGAACAGCAGGGCGTTGAGTCGGGCGACGATCATCATGACCCCCGGATTCTAATCCCATGATCCCGTGGCGGAGCGCGGTCCGGCTCCAGCTCACGCTCTGTGACACGGAACCGGCCTCACCGCCAGCACCCGGAGTAACTTGAGCCCATGAAAGCCATCGTCTACCGGGGTAGCGGAGGAGTCGAAGCGATCGCGATCGAGCACCGACCGGATCCGGTGCCCGGCCAGGGTCAGATCCTGGTCCGAGTGCGCGCAGCCGGACTCAACCGGGCGGATCTGATTCAGCGGAAGGGGGCGTATCCGGCGCCCCCGGGTTGGCCTGCGGACATTCCGGGCCTCGAGTACGCCGGCGAAGTCGAGGGGCTCGGCCCCGGCGTCGGCCGGTGGCGGGCGGGCGACCGGGTGATGGGACTGGTGGGCGGCGGGGCCCAGGCGGAGCTGCTGGCGGTCAACGAGGCGGAGGTGATGCCGGTTCCGGGCTCCGTTGACGACTCGGCGGCCGCCGCGATACCCGAGGCGTTCCTCACCGCGTACGACGCGCTGGCGCTCCGGGCCGGCGTTGTGCCTGGCGAGCGGGTGCTGATCCACGCGGTCGGCAGCGGCGTGGGGACGGCGGCGGTGCAGCTGGTCTCGTGGCTCGGCGGGGTCGCGATCGGAACGTCGAGGACGGCCGGCAAGCTCGAGCGGGCCAAGGCGCTCGGCCTCACGGAAGCGATCGACACCTCGGCGGGTGGCTTCGGTGAGGCGTTGGGCGCTCCGGTCGACGTGATCCTCGACTTCTTCGGAGGCGGCGCGCTGGGTGAGAACCTCGGGGCGCTCGCGCCTCTCGGGCGGCTGGTGCTGCTCGGCACGCTCCAGGGCGGGACCGCCAGCGCCGTCGATCTGGGGCGGGTGCTCCGCGGCAGGCTCTCGATCATCGGGAGCGTGATGCGCTCGCGGGGTCCGGAGGAGCGGGAGGCGCTGGTCGACGAGTTCAGCCGGCGCGCGCTGCCCGCGTTCGCCGGAGGGGCGCCGGCCCTCCGCCCGGTGGTCGGGGCGACCTTCCCGATGGCGGAGGTGGCCGACGCCCATCGCGCGATGGAGGCGAACGAAGTGTTCGGCAAGATCGTCCTCACCGTCTGACGAGCCCTTCACCCCGACGGGAACCGTCGCGTCAGCCGGCGTAGCGGAGACCTTGCACCGGCAGGCCGTGGATTGCCTGGAGGGTGCGGAGCCGGCGGTCGAGAGCGCTCAGATAGGCCCGGCCGGGGGTGTCGCGCCATCCGTAGCGGCGCCGGTAGCGCGCCAGCAAGTCCGGAAACTCTCGCTCGAGTACGGGCAGGAAGCCGTCACGCGCCACGCGGGCGAGTCGGAGCGCCGACCCGACGGCGAAGCGCGCTCCGGCCTCCCGAGCCGCCGCGAGCAGACCGCCCAACGCTCCCCATCCGTCGGTCAATCCGGGAACGATCGGCGCCACCAGGAGCCCGACCGGGACGCCGGCGTCGGCGAGCGCCCGCACCGCCCGGAGCCGGGCATGGGGCAGCGGCGTGCGGGGCTCGAGCCGGCGGATCACCCCCGGGTCCGTGGTGATCAGCGAGACGCAGACGCTCAGCCGATGACGCTTGGCCAGCTCGAGCAGGAGATCGGCGTCGCGGGCCACCAGCGGCGACTTCGTGGTGAGCCAGATCTCCAGGCCCTCGAACCTGGCCAGGGCGAGCAGCACGGACCGGGTGATGCCGAAGCGCCGCTCCGCCGGCTGGTAGGGATCGGTCGCGGTGCCGATCAGCAGCGGCTGGCCGGCGAGCCGCTTGGGGTCGAGCGAGCGGAGCAGCACCCGATCGGCGTCCTTCTTGACGTAGATGTCCCGCTCGAACGCCTCCGCCGCCGTGTGGCCCTCCGGCGGCGCCACTCCGTGCCGCTCGCTCACGTACCGATGGGTGGCTCTGGCGTAGCAGTAGCAACAGCCGAACTCGCACCCGACGTACGGATTGAGGGTCCAGAAGTCCATCTTGGTGGTGGCCGGCGAGTTGAGCGCCTGGCGGATGGGCAGCTCGCGGAACGTGGCGCCCCTGGCCCGCCGATCCAGCTCACCGGCGCCCGGACGCCCTCCGCCCAACGGCAGCGTGAGCTGTGACCGCTGCAGCCCCGCCGTGGCGGTCAGCCGCACCGGGCCCAGCCACAGTGGACGCAGCTGAGGCAGCCCTCCGCCGCCGCCAGGGGGCCGGCGCAATCGGGGCAGACGCGTGGCGTAGCGGCCCGGCCGTGGCGGTGCGGAGGCTGGTAGCGCCGGCGCTCCGGGGCCTCGTTTGCCGGGCTGGTCTCGTTGGTGGGTTCGCGACGGATGGGCTGGCTCATTTTTCGGTGTTTGTTCGGGGTTCCCGAATATTCAATCCGAGCCCACGATGGTCAAGGGCCAGCTTCCGTGACTCCGATCGCGGCCGTTTATTGTGTGAGCGATCCTCCCTGCGCCCCCGAGCGCAACACCCGGCCCGCCCCGCCGTAGATCAGGTGAGCGATCGGTCCGTCGATCGCTCCCAGCCCTTCCCGAAAGGTGGAGGTGCCCGTGCGCCGCTGGCTCGCTCTGGTTCTCCTGGTGCCGCTCCTCTCCGCGCCGAGCCCTCGGCCGAAGACGGAGTTCGCCAAGCTGATCGAGCGCCTGAGCGAGCCCGGCGGCTACTTCGCGAGCGACAATCTGGTCTCGAACGAGACGTCCTACCTGCACGTGCTCGGCGCTTTCCGTGCCCTCGGAATCCGCGGCGGAGCCTATCTCGGCGTCGGTCCGGAGCAGGGCTTCTCCTACATCGCGGAGACCGAGCCGGAGCTGGCCGTGGTCGTCGACATCCGGCGCGACAACATGCTGCTCCACCTGCTGATCAAGACCATGTTCGCGGCCTCACGCAACCGGCTCGAGTACCTCTGTCTCCTCTACGGACGTCCGGCTCCGGCCGAGCTGGCGATGTGGACCGATCTGCCGCTGGGCTCCCTGCTCGACTACATCGACGGGCATCCGATGGACTCGACCCTCCACCGGAAGAACCACCAGGCGCTGGCGCGCAAGGTGGCCAGCCTGGGCTTGGCGCTCGGTGACGAGGACAAGGCCACGCTGCAGCGCTTCCACGACGAGTTCGCCGAGAGCGGCTTGGGGATCCGCTACTCCACCAGGAATCGCTGGTCGCGGCGGGCTTTTCCGACCAACCGACAGCTCTATGCGGAGACCGATCTGGAGGGGAAGGAAGGGAGCTACCTCGCCACGGAGGATCGCTGGCGGGTGATCAAGCGGATGCACGCGGAGGATCGGATCGTGCCGGTGGTGGGTGACGTGGCCGGGCCGAAGGCCATGGCCGCGATCGGCGGCTATCTGAGCGAGAAGGGCCTCGCCCTCAGCGTCTTCTATCTCTCCAACGTCGAGTCCTATCTCTTCCGGCAGGGATCGTTCCCCGCGTTCGTCGCCAACGTGCGGCAGCTGCCCACCAGCGACCACAGCATGATCGTCCGGAGCTGGTTCGGGCGCGGCTGGGCGCTGCCGAGCAGCGTGTCAGGTCACTTCAGCACGCAGCTGCTCCAGCCGATGAGCCGGTTCCTCGAGCTCACCGCCAATCCGGACAGCGTGGACTATTGGGCGTTGGTGAACGACGCGATCGATCTCAGGGACCCGCTGGCCGCCCTGGTCCCGCGATAGGACCCCACGACTCGTCGCGGGGCCCGGAAGGACTCAGTTGCGGTTTTTGAGCCAGCGGTAGACGAACAGGATCACGATCGCTCCGATTACGGAGCCGATGAACCCGACCCGCCCGCTGAATCCGAGCATCCCGCTCAAGAACGAGCCGACCCAGGCGCCGCCGACGCCGAGCAGCGTGGTGGCGATGAACCCACCCGAGTCCTTGCCCGGCATGATGACCTTGGCGATGGTGCCGACCAGGAACCCGATCACAATCGTCCAGATGAGGCCCACGGCTTCCTCCTGACGTTGGGGCTGACGGGTGACGACCCGTCTCCGAACCGCCCTCCCTAATACGGGCGGGGTCCGGAAAGGTGTCAACGCGCCCCGGCGCCGCGAGCCGGCTCGAGCACGCGCGACCGTGGGACGCTACCAGCCGCGCCGGCTCAGCCGCACGTCGGCCAGTGACCAGACCAGCTCGAACCGCGCTTTGACGTCGGGATCGGGACGTCCAGCGTGGGAGAGCGCCTGCCAGAGCCCGAAGAGCGACCAGCCGTTCTCGGGGTAGCGAGCCAGCTCGTCTCGGTAGATCCGCTCCGCCTCCCCGGCGCGCCCGGCGGCAAGGAGCGCTCGCCCGAGCGCCCGGCTGGGCGGCTCGATCAGGAGCGGCGGCATTCGGTCCGGCAGCGCGGCCTCTCGGCGGACCGCGGACTCGAGCAGCCGGGCCGCTTCGTTCGGCCGGCGCTGCCGGAGGGCGATCTCGCCTTCGAGCGCGAGCGCGGCCGCCTCCAGCGCGCCGCTCAACTCCGGGTCGGCCAGGCGCGCGGCCAGGGCGCTCACGCTGTCGCCGGCAGCGCGGGCCTCGGCGAAGCGCCGCCTGGCCGCGAACGCGCGGCCTCGCTGGTAGAACACCATTCCGGTGGCGAACCGCTGACCGGGCGCTGGCAACGGCGCGCCGAGCACCTGACTCCAGCGTCCGAACGCTGCCAGTGCGGCGGTCTCGGTCGGATGGAGCAGCCCCTCGGCGCCGCTTCCGGCGACGGGCCGACTCGCCCGCCGCGCGTGTTCCAGCGCCAGCGCACTGGCGCCCAGCAGCGTCGCGGCATGAGCCATCAGCTGGTGGAGATGTCCGGCCTCCGCGCTTCCGGGAGCCACGAGCAGCGCCCGGTGCAGCGCCGCCACGGCGTCGGGATAGCGCCCCATCCGGAGCTGGAGGTGGGCCGGGAGGTGGACGAGATGACCCGCGCCGGGCATCGTCGCCGCGAGCCGCTCGGCGCAGTCGAGCAGCGGCTCCGAGGGGTGGCGCTCGCGCAGGTGCACCAGTTGATGGCAGGCGCCCGGGTGCTCGGGCCGACGCGCGACCACCAGCTCCAACCGACGCTCGATCTCGGCGTCGGGCCAGAACCGTCCGTCGTTAGGTTGGCCGGCTCCCGCGCTGGCGGCGAGCCGATGCGCGGTCGCGGCCAGGGTCTGGATCTCGTCGTCGTTCGGGTAGCGAGCCGCGGCCTCGGCCAGCGCTTCGGCGTAGCCCAGCTCGCTCGGGCTCGGCCCGCCGGGCGGCAGGCGCGCGCCAAGGGCGCGGATCAGAACCTGTTCGCGCGGCAGGGCGGTGCCCGCCCGCCGCTCGGCTCGCCGGATCGCCTCCCGCGCGCGCTCCAGGTCGGACGGTTCGTCGCGGGGCTCCGCCAGCGGGGCGCTGGCCAGCGCGAGGCCCCAAGCGCACATCGCGCATTCGGGGTCGAGCCGCTCGGACTCGGCGAACGAGCGGAGCGCGAGCTTCCGCTCCGCCGCCCAGAGCGCCCGGAGTCCCTGATCGAAGTAGCGCTGCGCCATCGGGTGGGCCGTCGAGATCGGATAGCCGTAGGTCCCCAGGTCGGCGCGGAGCGCGACCTCGAGATCGGACGGGCCAGGGACCGTCGGTCCGTGGCCCTGGGCCGACAGGCTGCCCGCCAAGACGGCGGCCAGACCCCACACGATGGTCCCGCGCACTGGCGCTCTGCTCTCCCTTAGGCTCGCGTTGTCGCTCGGGTTGCCGCCGTATATTGCGAAAGAGTGAACGACCTCCCGACAGCGCTCCGCTTCGAGGCTCCATGGCCGACGTCCCAGCGCCCGGATACATCACCGGCCTGCTCGCCCGGGCCGATGGCGGCGACAACGCCGCAATCGAAGAGCTCTTCCCGCTCGTCTACGGCCAGCTCCGGCTGGCGGCGGAGTACGCTCTCAGACGAGAGGCGACCGGGCACACGCTCCAGGCCACCGCGCTGGTCCACGAGGCCTACCTCAAGCTGGTAGGCAGCGGGCCGATTCCCGCCCGCAATCGGGCCCACTTCCTCGGGATCGCCGCCCGCGCGATGCGGCAGATCCTGGTCGACCACGCCCGGCGGCGGCGGGCGGGCAAGCGGGGTGGTGGGGTCCGGGCCGCCACGCTCGACATCGATCCGGCGGATCCGGCCGCTCCGGCCGACGACGTGATCGCCCTCGACGACGCGCTCGACCGATTGTCGGCCGTCAGCGATCGGCTGCGCAGGGTGGTGGAGCTCCGCTTCTTCGCGGGTCTCTCGGAGGAGGAGATCGCCGAGACCCTCGGGGTCACCACCCGAACCGTGCAGCGGGACTGGGCCAAGGCCCGGGCCTGGCTCTATCGCGAGATGTACCCGGCCGATGACCGAGAGGCTGATGACCCCACCTGAGGGCTCGGGCGGCGCCGATTGGGCCCGGGTGGCCGAGCTGTTCGAGCGCGCGCTGGACCTTCCGGCGGGCGAGC
The DNA here is from genome assembly GCA_050184075.1 of Gemmatimonadales bacterium. Classification (GTDB taxonomy): domain Bacteria; phylum Gemmatimonadota; class Gemmatimonadetes; order Gemmatimonadales; family GWC2-71-9; genus SHZU01. The sequence goes on along the minus strand of JBFXAS010000046.1, from coordinate 10,994 downwards.
GCTCGGCGTGGGTCGAGTCGGCGGCGGCGGGTGACCGGGCGCTGCTCGACGAGGTTCGCGGGCTCCTGGCGGCGCACGATCGCTCGGGGCTGCTCGACGGCCCGGCGCCGCTTCCGCCGGGGCCGGAGGCGCTCCGCGAGCAGCTGGCCGAGACTCTCGCCGACCGGTACTCGATCGGAGAGACCCTCGGCGAGGGTGGGATGGCCGTGGTCTTCCTGGCCCGGGAGCTCAAGCACGACCGGGCGGTGGTGATCAAGGCGCTTCGGCCCGAGGTGGCCACCTGGCTCGGCGCGGATCGCTTCCTCTCCGAGATCCAGATCGCGGCGCAGCTCTCCCATCCCCACATCCTCGCGCTGATCGACTCGGGCGACGCCGACGGCGTGCTCTACTACGTGATGCCCTACGTCGGCGGCGAGACCCTGCGTGGCCGGCTCGAAGACGGGCCGCTCGGCGTCGACGAGGCGCGCACGGTGCTCCGCGACCTGGCCGACGCGCTCGCCCACGCCCACCGCAACCAGATCGTGCACCGCGACCTCAAGCCGGAGAACGTGCTGGTGGTGGGCGGTCACGCGTTCCTGATGGACTTCGGCGTCGCCAAGCTCCGCCCGGTGACCGGCGAGGGCGGGCGGACGGCCGAAGGTCTGCTGATCGGCACCCCGGCGTACATGTCGCCGGAGCAGGCGGCCGGCGCCCGGGTCGACTCGCGCGCTGACGTCTTCGCCTGGGGGTTGCTGGCCCGGGAGGCGCTGCTCGGACGGCTGAGCCGCGACGCCTCGCTCTCGGCGGAGCGGCCCGACGTCCCGGTCGACCTGGTCCACCTGATCGAGACAGCGACCCGCGAGGACCCCGCGGCCCGGCCGGCGGATGGGGCGGCCCTGCTTGCCGCCCTCGAAGCGACCACGACCACTGCCGGCGCGGCAACGGAGCGGGAGCCCGGTTGGTGGCGACGGCTCTGGCCGTTCGGGCTGGTGGGTCTTGTCGGGGCGATCGCCGCCGTCCTGCTCACCCGGCCGAGCGGGCCGTTGCTCGACGACACGCCGGGACCGGTTGCGGTGAGCGTCTTCCGGAACGAGACCGGCGACTCGACGCTCACGACCTGGGGCCGGATGGCGGGCGACTGGATCACGCAGGGGCTGCAGGAGACGGGGCGGATCAAGGTGGTACCCTGGCCGATGGCGCTCCAGGCGCTGGACGGCGCGGTCGACTCGGGCCAGATGTTAGGCTCCGCCAGCGTGGTCGAGGCGCTCCGGGTGGGCACCGGCGCGGGCACCGTGGTGACCGGCGCCTACTACGCGGTCGGCCAGGACCTCCGCTTCCAGGTGGAGCTGATCGACGCCGCCTCGGGCACCATGCTGGGTGCGCTCCCCGCCGTCGACGCGCCGCGCGACTCAATCGAGCGCGCGATGCAGCTCCTCCGCCAGCGGGTGATGGGCGCGCTCGCCGTCCAGGCCGACGATCGTCTGGTCGGGACGGTCGGGCCCAACAGCCGCCCGCCCACCTACGAGGCGTACCGGCTCTTCGAGCGGGGGATCAGCCTCTACAACCAGCTCGACTACCGCGCCGCCACCTCCTCCCTGCTCGAGGCCTGGCACGCCGACACCACCTTCCTCCCGTCGCTGGTGCACGCGGCGCGCGCGATGCTCAACTCGGCGCCGCCCGCCCGGACCGATTCGCTGGTCCGCGCGATCCGCGGCCGGCAGACCCGGCTCACTCGCTATCTCGATCTCGAGGTGGAGTATCTCGAGGGCCTGCTCTCGAGCGACATCCAGAAGGCGCTCTCGGCCGCCCGGCAGGCTGCGGAGCTCGCCCCGGCGAGCCGGGCGAGCTATCACCTCGCCAACTCGGCCCTGGCCGCGAACCGGGCGGACGAAGCGGTGACCGCGCTCCGGCGGCTCGATCCGAACGGCGGGGCGGTGCGCGGCTGGTCGCCCTACTGGTTCACGCTCAGCCATGGTCACCACATGCTGGGCGACTTCGACCAGGAGCTCAGGGTCGCTCGCGAGATGCGCCGCCGCCACCCGGAGAGCCGGGCGGCGTGGGTCCACCTGACCCGGGCGCTCGCGACGATGGGCCGGACCGTCGGGGTCGATTCGCTGCTCGACGCCGCGGCGACACTGCCGCCAGACACCTACTGGTCGCAGGGCGCGATGATGGTGATCGCGGGCGAGGAGCTCGACGCCCACGGTCACGGCGAGCGGGCCCAAGCCTACTACGACCGGGCCGAGCGCTGGCTCGCCAATCAACTGACCCGGGATCCGAGCCATCGCGCCCACCGCTACTGGCTCGGCAGCTCGTACTACGATCGAGGACGCTGGCCCGAGGCCGAGCCCTACTTCGAGTCGCTGGTCGAGGACTATCCCGACGACCAGACGTTCCGGGGGCTCTGGGCGCTCAGCGCGGCCCACCGAGGCGACAGCGCGACGGCCTGGACCCGGCTCGGCGAGGCGCCGGCGTTCGAGCGCGGCGGCTACACCGCCAACCGGGCCCGGGTCGCCGCGGTGACCGGCGACCCCGAGCACGCGATCGCGCTCTGGAGCCAGGCGCTCAGCGAAGGAGTGAGCGGTCTGGTCTGGCTCCATGCCTCCGCGCGACGGGACCTGGTCTCCCTGACCGACGATCCCCGCTTCGCCCGACTCGGGCTGGCGATCCCGGCGGGGCGGAACGGCGGCGGATGAGAGGGCCCTTCGATCGGCGGAGCTTTCTGGGGGCCGTCGCCGGGCTCGGCCTGGCGATGACGTCGGGCGGCAGGCGCTCGCGGAGGCGGATCACCATGGAGACGCGGACGATTCCCTCCACCGGCGAGCGACTCCCGGTGATCGGGATGGGCACCTGGCAGACCTTCGACGTCGGCGCCGATCCCGAGACCAGGCGGGGGCTCGCGGAGGTGCTCGGCGCGCTGGTGGCCGCGGGCGGCACCGTGGTCGACTCCTCGCCGATGTACGGCCGGTCGGAGGCGGTGCTGGGCGAGCTGGCCCGCGAGCGCGAGTTGGAGCGTCGGCTCTTCGTCGCCACCAAGGTGTGGACCACCGGCCGGGACGCGGGCGTCCGCCAGATGGAGCGCTCGGTCGAGCTCCTGGGCAATCGGACCGCGCCCTCCGGGGCCCGCGGAGTCGACCTGATCCAGGTCCACAACCTGGTCGACCTGGAGACCCAGCTCGCGACGCTCCGGGCGTGGAAGGACGCCGGCCGGATCCGCTACCTCGGGGTGACCCACTACCAGGCGAGCGCCCACGACGAAGTGGCGGCGGTGGCGCGCCGGCACCCCATCGACTTCGTGCAGATCAACTACTCGGTGACCGATCGCGGGGCCGAGCGGTCGCTCTTGCCGTTGCTCGCCGATCGAGGCGTCGCGGTGCTGATCAACCGGCCCTTCGGCGGCGGCGGCCTGTTCTCGCGGGTCCGGGGCCGCACCCTCCCGCCCTGGGCCGGCGAGCTCGGAATCACGAGCTGGGCCCAGCTCTTCTTGAAGTTCGTGATCTCCCACCCGGCGGTCACCGTGGCCATCCCCGCCACCTCCAGGCTCGACCACCTGCGGGACAACCTGCTCGCCGGCTCCGGCCCGATGCCGGACGCGGCCGCCCGCCGCCGGATCGCGGCGCTGTTCGACTGAGGCCGGGTCGGCCCGATCCCGGGCGTCTGAAACCGGGCTCGCGCGTGCGTCGTATTTCTTCTAGTTTGTCAGGATAATTAGAAGGAGCTCGGGCTGGTGAGCAAAGGCGATTTCCTGGGCGAGCTGGAGCAAGTGGTGCTCCTGGCCGTGGCGCAGCTGGGTGACGAGGGTTACGGGGTCACGATCCAATCCGAGATCGCCCGCCGCTCCGGGCGGCGGGTGTCGCTCGGCTCGGTCTACGCCACCCTGGCGCGACTCGAGACGAAGGGCCTCGTCGGCTCGCAGCTCGGGGCGGCGACGGCGACCCGGGGCGGACGGGCCCGGCGGCACTTCCGGATCAAGCCCGCCGGTCTCCGCGCGCTCGAGGCGAGCCGTCGGGTCATCGAGCGCATGTGGGAGGGGCTCGACCAGGGCGCCGAGGGGCATCGCGCGTGAGTCCGGCGCCCGGTCGGTGGCTGGCCTGGCTGTTCACCCGGCTCCTGGGGCGGGACGCCGAGCAGGCGCTCGGCGATCTGGAGGAGAGCTGGCGGGCGCGGGTCGGCGGGCGGCGTCCCAGCGCGCGTGATCGTTGGTCGCACTGGCGTGAGTTGGGCTCGTTCTTCCGGCCCTCGGTGATACACGCGCTCCGCTCCGGCCGTGAGGGCGGCGCCGGGCGGGCGGGAAAGGTGGCAGGAATGCTCTCGGATCTCAGGGTGGTCTGGCGGGGTCTCCGGCGCGCGCCCGGCTTCGCGCTCCTGGCGGTGCTCACCATCGGGTTCGGGATCGCGGCCACGACCGTGGTGACCGGGGCGGTCGACGGGCTGGTGCTCAACCCGTTTCCGTTTCCCGACGGGAAGCGGCTGGTCGGGGTGGGCACCGCCTATCCGAAGGGTGGCACCCCGCTCTCCTTCTTTGAGCATCTCTCGCCGGCCGAGTACCAGGACATCGCGCGCGCGGGCACGCTCGAGCGGGTGGTGGCCTGGGACATGGGCAACCGCCAGGTGACCTTCGGCGAGGTCACCGAGAACCTCTTCTCCGGCTTCTGGTGGGGCGACGCTTTCCCGACGTTAGGCATGGAGCCGCATCTCGGCCGCGGCTTCTCGGCCGAGGAGCTGGCCCGGCGGGACCGGGTGGCGGTGCTCTCCTATCGGGTCTGGCGGGATCGCTTCGGCGCCGACTCGGCGATCGTGGGGAAGCCGGTGCTGGTCAACAGCGATCCGTACGAGGTGGTCGGGGTGATGCCGCCCAAGACGCTGATCTATGGGATGGATCTCTGGATCCCGATGCCGGTCGGGCCGGAGGTGTATCCGCGGAATCGTCGCCAGTTCCAGCTGCTCGCCCGGCTCTCCCCGGGGGCGACCCTGGCGTCGGCCAATGCCGAGCTCGAGGTGATCGCGCGGCAGGTGGAGCGCGGCTTCGTGAGCGAGGTGCCGGACTACGAGGGCTGGAAGATCGAGGCGCGGACCTGGGCCGACGTGAACGTCGCCTCGCTCCGCCCGGCGGCCATGGTGCTGCTCGGGGCGGTGGGATTCGTGATGCTGCTGGTCTCCACCAACGTGGCAACCCTGCTGCTCGGCCGCTCCTCGGCGCGCTCGCGCGAGCTCGCGCTCCGGAGCGCCCTCGGCGCGGGGCGGGGCCGACTCTGGCGGCAACTGATCACCGAGAGTCTGCTGCTCGCGGCGGCGGGTCTCGCGCTCGGGGTCGGACTCGGCACGCTGGGCGCCAACGCGCTCGACGTGACCATGGCGTCGATGGCGGCGCCGCTGGCGGGATCGATTGAGGTCAATGGTCGGGTGCTCGTGGCCGCGGCCGTCGTCGCGCTGCTTGCGGGGCTCGGGTTCGGCACCATCCCGGCGATCCACATGCTGCGGGGAGATTTGCAGCGCTCGCTCCAGGGAGACGGCGCGGGGACCACCGCGCACGCCTCGCGGCTCCGGCTGCAGCGGCTGCTGGTCGGATTCGAGGCCGCGCTCGCGCTGGCGATGCTCGCGGGCAGCGGCTATCTGGTGCACAGCTTCCGCAAGCTCAGCGCGATCGACCCGGGCTTCGTGACGGAGCACGTGCTGACGATGCGACTCTCGCTCGCGGGGGAGCGCTATCCGCGTGACGCGATCGAGCCGTTCTTCGTCTCCCTCCGCGAGCGGGTCGGAGCGCTGCCGGGCGTGCGCGCGGTGGCCACCGCCTCTCAGTTTCCGCCCCGGGTCTTTGGGCGGCAGGAGCTGCGGCTCGAGGGCGTCGAGGTCCCGGCAGGTGCCACCCCGTCTGCCTTCGCCACCCTCGCGAGCCCCGGTCTGCTCGAGACCCTCGGTCTTCGACTCGTGGCCGGACGCTTTCTCGAGGAGCAGGACCGACCGGGCAATCCGCTGGTGGCGGTGGTGAATCAGGCGCTGGTCGATCGCTACTACGGTGGGCAAAGCCCGATCGGCCGCCGGCTCTTCCTGGGCGGCGACGCCGTGATCGAGATCGTGGGTGTGGTCGCCTCGACGCGCAACGTGGGACTCGATCAGGAGCCGGGCCCGGAGTTCTACGGCTCGACGCTCCAGCTGCCCGGCCTCAACAACCAGATGTTCCTCGTGGTTCGAACCACCGGCGATCCCTATCAGGTGCTGCCCGCCATCCGCGACGCCGTGAAGAGCATCGACGCCGATCAACCGGTCTACGCCATCCGGACGATCGAAGAGGCGTTCGGCGAGTCGCAGTTCCGGCGCCGGGTGTCGACTTTCATGCTCACGCTCTTCGGCGGCTTCGCGCTGGTGCTCGCGGCGGTAGGCGTCTACGGCGTGGTGAGCTACGCGACCAGCCAGCGGACCCGGGAGGTCGGTGTTCGCATGGCGCTCGGCGCGAGCCGACGGGAGGTGACTCGCCTCTTCGTCCGGCAGGCGATGCTGCCGGTGTTGGGTGGGGCGGTGCTCGGCACCGGCGTGGCCTTCCTGATCGGCCGGGCGATGGCGAGCCTGCTGTTCGAGGTGCAGCCGGGCGATCCGCTCACGCTCATCGGCGCGGCGCTGGTGCTGGCGGCCGTCGGTCTGCTGGCGGCCTACGTGCCGGCGCGCCGGGCGAGTCGACTCGACCCGGTGCGCGCGCTGCGCTCGGACTAGGGCGCGGTCGCCGGCGCGAAGTAGGCGACGGCACCGGGGTAGTCGACGGTCATCACGAAGAAGCGGAAGGCGTTTCCGCCGACCGCCCCCTCGACCGGCCGATCCATCCATTGCGCCATGAACTCGCGAAAGTTGCGGTCGGGTCGTTCGGTGAACCACACCGGCCCGACAGCGTGCCCGGCGATGGTCACCTCGGGCACTTCGATCATGGCCATGCCCGGCACGGAGCGATCGGCGTCGGGGACGACCCGCCAGTCGGGATGCCGCCGGCGCCAGCCGGCCAGCACGCCCGACGTGATGAAGCTGGTGGCGCGCACGGCGGGGCGGCCGTCCGCCAGGGTCGCGAGCGCGGACTCGGTGAGACTCAGGGTGGCACCGGTGTCGAGCAGCAGATCCAGGATCTCGCCGTCGACGGCGACCTGGATCCGCGGAAAGGCCAGCGTGCGGCGACCGGTCGAGTCGCGCTGGAACCAAAGCTCGGCGCGGGCGCCCAACGTCTCGGCGGGCAGGCCGTCTGGGTGGAGTCGCAGAGCTTGGCCGGGATAGTCGAAGCTCCAGACGCGGTCGGCGAACCAGGCCTGGCCGAGCATGCCGTCAAGATCGTCGAAGGGAACCCGCTCGGGGCGGAGCAGGGGGACCCGGCCGTTCTCAGCGCCTCTCGGGTCGGGAAAGTCCGGGGCGAGGGCGCTCAGCGTGATGCCGGCGCTGTCGGCGAGCCCGATCCGGTCGGCGGCGCGGCCCAGGACGAAGAGTCCGCCGCCGGTATCGGTGTAAAGACGGAGGGTGTCGTCGCGGCCGGCGACCGGCAGGTCGACGAAGATTCGATCCGCCTCGAAGCGCGCGGGGAGGGCGACTCCCGTCGGGGAACCGCCCTCCGTGGCGCAGGCCGCCGCGAGCAGTGCCGCTCCGACCGAGCAGCGGCGGAGCGGCGCGTGACTCGATCGGCTCATGGGCGCTCGAGAACCGACTCGATCGCCTCGCGGGCGTCGTCGCCACCGACCTGGGCGAGGCGCCGGAGCGCGTTCTTCCTGACGCTCGGGTCGGTGTCGTTGCTGGCCACGCTCTGCAGCTTCTCGAGCGCCTCTCGATCGGCGATCCGGCCGAGCGCCTGGAGGAGCGCGTTCTTGACGGTGCGGTCGGTCTCGCCGTCGTAGAGGCGAATCAGCTCCGCGGTGCTCGCGCCGGCGCGCTCGGCGGCGCGGACGGCGCGGGCGCGATGGCTGTTCTGCTCGCTCTGGTTTCCGGCCACGTCGAGCAGCCAGCTCGTGTTGCCGCGGCCGCCGGCCGCGGCGATCGCGTTGAGCACGGCGGCGTGCTCCTGATCGGCACCGAGGGTGGGCCAGATCGACTTCAACACCTCGAGATCGGAGGGCAGCGCGTCCCGGTTGCCGAGCGCCTGGATGGCGGCCACCCGGAGTGCGGTGGGGCGATCGCGGTCCCGCGCGAGGCGGCGGATCGCTTCGCGCGCGCTCGGCGCGCCGCTTTGGGCCAGCGCCGAGACCGCCGCCTTGGCGACCGCGGTTTCGTTGCCGGTGGCGAGGTCGACGAGCAGCGCGGTGCCGTCGGCGCCGGTGTAGCGGAGCGCGGAGACGGCCCGGCTCCGCACCGACTGGGGCAGCTCGCGGTCCTTCGCGAGCGCGATCACGTCGCGCGCCAGGGTCGGGGGCGCCTCCGCGTCGGCCCGGGCGAGCTCGCGGCCGAGCCAGGAGACGGCCGACTCGCGCAGACCGCGCGAGTGCTGGCTGCTCCTGGCGAGTCGGATCAACTCTTCGGCGATCGAGGCGCTGTCGGCGAGGGCCGCCGCCAGGATCGCTTCGCGTCCGACCCGCCCGTCCTGCCGTGAGGCGAGCTCGAGGAAGGCGCCGGCCGCCTCGCGCCCGCTCACTCGGCCGAGGTCTCGGGTTCCGCTCGGCAGCGCGGGCGCGCCCACGGCCAGGCGGATCGAAGTGACCTGTCCCTCCGCCCGGGTGATCAGCGCGACGATGGGTCCGTTCCGGCACTCGCCACCGCCCCAGCCCTCGGTGCGGGAGTAGATCCAGCTCGAGCTGCCGAAGCCGTCTTCGCGGCCCACTCGGAGCGAGGTCTCGTTGCCGCAGACGTCGGCGCGCGCGGCGAAGCTCAAGGCCGCGGTGCCGTCCGCTCCGCTCTCGAGCTGGCGGCGGAGCTGCGCGTCGGCGGGCGCGACGCAGGCGGAGGCGAGCCCGAGGCTCAGCATCAGGAGTTCGTTGCGCATGGCTATTTCTCCACCAGCTCGAGCAGCAGCTGGGTGGTGCGGGGATCCTTTTTCCGGGAAAGCGCCGCGATCGCCGCGCGGCGGATCGAGGGATCGGTGCCGCGGCGCGCGATCTCGATCAGCTTGTCGGTGGCTTCGTCTTCCTTCCGGCTGCCGAGGATGCTGACCAGCGTGGAGCGGAGCTCGCGCTCGGTGAGTCGGTCGTAGAGCTGGCCCAGCTGCACCACGGGCACGTCGGCGCGCCGGAGGTGGCTCAGCGCGGTGGCCCGGAAGCGCATGTCCTCGTTGCTGTCGCGGACGACGCCCATGAGCCACTGATCGCTCTCCCCCTGCCCGTAGCGGGCCAGCGACTGGAGGATCGCGCTCCGCACGGCGCGAGACGAGGTGCGGCCGTACTGCGCCCGGAGGAAGGCGGCGTCCGGCTCGGACATAGCCTTCCGCTCGGAGCTGACGGCCAGCACGCGGCGGTCGCTCGAGCCGGTCACGATCACCGGGTTCGCCGACGCGCTGGACCGCGCCAGGCTGCCGATGGCGTCGACGCGGACCCGATCGGCCTCGTCCTCGCGCTCGATGATGCGCTTGAGCAGCGTGATGGCGGCGGGATCCTCGACCCGGCGGAGACTCGAGACGATCGCCCGCTTGGTGGTCTCCTCGGTGGCGTTGGCGAAGAGCCGCTCCAGCGTCGGGACGGTCCCGGTTCCGGGGAACTGCGAGAGCCGACCGATGGCGTCGGAGCGGACCTGGTCGCTCGGGTCGCTGGCGGCGACCCGGGCGAGCTTCGCTGCGCTCTCGGCGCTGCCTTCGCGGCCGAGCAGGTAAACCGCGCGCCGGCGGAGCGGCACGGCGCACTCGTCGGTCTCGTCGAGCAGCCGGCCGACGACCTGCGCGGCGCTCGAGGCATCGGTCTGCATCAGGGCCGAAAGAGCCTCGGCGCGGACCTCCATGTCTTCCTTGTCGCAGGACTCGACCTGCTGCGCGTTCTGGCGCAGCCGGCGGGCGGCCGACGCGTCACCCCGCGCGGCCAAGGCGCCGGTCACGCGGGTGACGAGGGCAGTGACGTCGGCGTCGTTGCGCACGGCCGGGAAGCGCTCCTGCTGGGCGGCGAGCACGGTGGCCGCGAGGCGGAGGTCCGCCTCGGTGCCGGCCCGGTAGAGCGCGAAAGCCCGCCAGTACATCGAGGCGACGAGATAGCGCTCCGAGGCGGTCTTCTCGTACTCGGCGAAGGTGTCGGCGGCCTTGCGATACTCGCCCTTGTTGAGGAGGTCGCGGGCCCGACGATAGAGGCTGTCGCGCGGCTCCTGCCTGAGCAGGGCGGAGCGCCCCCTCGGCGCCCAGGCCAGATCGGAGGCGGCGTCTCGCCAGGCATCGAACTGGTGCTCGAACACGTCGGGCACCTGGACGGCGAGCTCGTCGGACCACTCGACCCGCACCTCGGGGCTCACGATCAGGGGCTCGGGGATCACCGGCTCGATGACCTGCACGTCGGGGATCTCGATGGCGAGGTCCCCCGGCCAGCGGAGCTCGAACTCCGGCGTCACGGCGAGCGGGAGGTCCCAGATCGCGGGGATCTCGAAGGACTCCACCCAGGGCGCGATATCGAAGTGCTGCGGTCCCCAGAGGATGTCGGTCTCCGGTGCCTCCCAGACGAACGGCGCGGTCGGCGTCGGGGGGAGCTCGGGCGTCGGGCGGACGGACGGGGTTGGCGGCGCGGGTGGCGCCGGTCTGGCCTTCGGCCGCTGGGCGCTCGAGGGCGTGGCCGTCGCCATGGCGGCGGCCGCGACCAGCAGGGGGAGCGTGCGTCGGAGCATCAGGTCACCTCTTTCTATCACTGATCGCCGCGCGAGTCGGCGAGGAAGAGAGTCAAGCGCGGGAGCAGGTCCCGCTGGGCCATCGCTTGGGACACAAACGCGGCATCACCTTCGGCGGCGCCGTCGTTGTTGGTGCGGGCCACCTGGGCCAGCACGAGCTCGAGATCCTGGAGCAGATCGCGGAGCGCCGGATTGTGCGCGCCCGCGTCGAGGAGGAGACGGGTGGTGCTGAGCAGCTCGCGCGCCCGGCGGACGGAGCCGGGCGC